>PCBO01000040.1 GCA_002730975.1 Opitutia bacterium | reverse complement strand
TTCACCTTCCATCTTCACTGGGCCAACGGTCCGAACGGTTCCTTCAAGCGGATCATGCGCAAGGTCCTGCCCAAATACAACAAGGACGCCCTTTATCCCGCCCGCAACCCCCCTGAGATGTACGTCGGTTCGGGACCCGAACTTCACGTCCGTTCCTTCGAGATCAAGGGTCCGTTCTTCGACCAGTGGCCCATGCCGGGGTTCGCCCGCTATTTTCCGGACCCTCCGGCAAATCCGAATCCCGATTATCTCGATGCCAGTTTGATCAGGTTGGCAAACCAGGCCTTCAGGCGTCCCGTATCCCCTTCGGAGCTCAAGCCTTATCTAGACCTCGCCCGGCAATACCTCGCGGAAAAGGAGGATTTTTGGGCCGCCGCTCACTACGGCGTGCGAGCCATCCTGACCTCTCCCCGCTTCCTATACCTTACGGAAAGCGATCCCGGAAAAGGCCCGGAAACTTTGGACGCCTATGAACTTGCCTCCCGCTTATCCTATTTTTTGTGGAGCTCGATGCCGGACGAGCAACTGAGAAAAGCCGCTTCCTCGGGCAAGATCCTTGAGCCCGCCGAACTGCGCTCCCAAGTCGAGAGAATGCTCAAGAACCCCAAGTCACAAGCCTTGGCCAATAATTTCGTGGGGCAATGGCTACACCTTCGCAAGCTGGGGGAAATGCCACCGGACCCTGAAAAAAACAAAGCCTATTACGCGGAAAACCTGGAGCAGGCGATGCAGGAAGAAACCCGCCATTTCTTCAACCACCTGCTTGCGGAAAACCGTAACCTTCTCGAATTCGTAGATTCGGACTACACTTTCCTAAACGGCGCCTTGGCCCGGCATTACGGCATACCCGGAGTGACTGGCGAAGGGTTCGAAAAGGTCTCACTCCTGCCCGAACACAACCGGGGCGGTTTGCTTGGACACGGAAGCATTCTTACCGCAACCTCCAACGGAGTGGAAACTCAGCCCGTGGTTCGGGGTGTTTGGATCTTGGAAAATCTGCTTGGAACACCACCCAATGCACCGCCTCCCGACGTCGATCCGATCGAGCCGGATACCCGGGGCGTGAACACAATGCGTGAATTAATGGACAAACACCGCAACAACCCGACCTGTTTCGAGTGTCACCGGAAGATCGATCCTCTGGGCCTTTCCATGGAAAAGTACGATCACGTCGGAGCCTGGCGCGACCGCTATGCCAAGCGGTTACCTATTGACGCAAGCGGCAAAATGCCCGACGGCACATCTATCGACGGTCCTCCCGGCATCAAACAATATCTCAAGGCCCGACCCGGCCAGTTTACCCGTTGCCTGACTGAAAAGCTCTTCATCTACGCCCTCGGGCGGAGGCTCAGCTTTACCGACCGGGACGACGTCGACCGGATCGTCAACCTCATGCCCAAACTCGATTACGGGTTGCGGGAATTGATCATACACGTCGTGGCCAGCGAACCTTTCCGTTCGAAATGAGAAATCTTTTCCTGCTTCTCTTTCTCGCATGCTCGATTGGTGCCGCTCAAAAACCAAATGTCATCCTCGTTATTGCCGACGACCTAGGGCGTGACTGGGTCAGTTGCTACGGAAGCAAACACCCAACCCCCAACCTTGACCGGCTAGCCAAGGAAGGCATACGGTACGAGACGGCTTGGTCCATGCCCATCGGCACACCCACCCGGGTTACCCTGCTCACAGGACAATACCCCTTCCGCCATGGATGGACCAAGCTTTACGCCGTCCCGCGTCAAGGTGGGGTAGGCTTGCGGCCTGACCGATTCACCACCTTTGCCCGAACCTTGCGTGACAACGGATACTCCACGGTCATAGGAGGAAATTGGCAACTCAACCACTTGGGTAAGCAACCGAACGCCCTCAAGGAACACGGCTTCGACGAACACTGCGTCTGGCCCGGAGCGGAGGCAGGTAAACCGGAAACCGAACCGAGATACTGGAAGGGCTTCCTGCAAGCCAATGGCAAGCGGGGGACGGCGCCCTACGCACCGGATTCGATCAACGAATACCTGATCAATTTCATTCAACGTCACAAGGACCGGCCCTTTCTCGTCTACTACCCGATGCTCCTGGCCCACGACCCACATGCTGTCACTCCCTTTAACCGGGAAAATAAACCGGAAGGAAAAACCGCTTTGTACGCCGGTAACGTAACTTATGCGGACCACCTTGTGGGCAGGCTCGTGGCCGCCGTCGACAAGCTTGGTCTTAAGGACAAAACCATGATCGTCTTTACCGGGGACAATGGCTCTGTTGTCTCCGGCACGCTCAACGGCGAAGTCTATCCGAAGGGCAAGGGCGGGGAAACGGACTGGGGAGCCCACGTACCTTTCATCGTCCGAGCTCCTTTCCTGAGCAAGGGAGACATCGTGTCCCGCGACCTGATTGATTTCACCGATTTGTACCCGACTCTTCTCGACTTAGCGGGAATTGCTCCCACGGAAAACCTCGAACTGGACGGCAAATCCTTCCTGCCCAGCTTACGTGGAAGTGAAGATCCATACGAAAAGCGCAGCTGGGTATATTCTCAGCTCGGGAGTTTCCGGATGATCCGCGACTGGTATCATATCGTAGACAACAAAGGTTCCTTTCACAACCTCACCAAAGACCCTCGGCAAGAGAGACCGGTAAGCAAATTGGACAAGATTGCCCCTGGGCGGCGCCAACGCCTGCAAATGATCCTAGACCGGTTCCCCGAAGATGCCCCTGCGCCTTTTGCGAAATTCGAATCCAAGCAAGAAAAATGAATAACTCTGACCACAAAACGCGTCGTGACTTTGTAAAAGCATGCGCACTAGTTACCGGAGCTCCTTTCGTGAGCCGCCTCTCTTGGGCGGCGGGTTCCCCCATGCAGAAACTTCAATATGCGGCCATCGGACTCGGGGGCAGAGGCATGTTCGACGTCCAGTCCATATCCAGACACGACAAGGTGCGGATGGTAGCGGGAGCAGACGTTGAATCGGCAACAGCCAAGAAACTGGCTGACAGAATGGATGAGGTGAAAACCTTTTCAGATTGGCGGGAGATGTTTGAAACCATGGGCAAAAAGATCGACGTGGTCAGTGTATCCACGCCCGACCATATGCATGGCATCATGGCCATGAGCGCCATGAACTTGGGCAAGCATGTCTATGTGCAGAAACCCTTGGCCCAAACCATCGGGGAATGCCGGGCCATGCAGAAAACTGCCCGCCGGAACAAAGTCCTCGTCCAAATGGGCACGCAAGGAGCATCGAGCTTCAATGACCGCAACGCGGTGAACCTGATCCGCCGCAAATTGATTGGGAAAGTAACTGAAGCCTGGGTCTTTTCCGGGAAAAGCTGGGGAGACAAGAATCCGCTCCCGGACCGCGAGGATCCCGTCCCCGACGGACTCGACTGGGACGGATGGCTCGGGGTAGGGGAGGAGCGCCCTTATTTAAATAAATATTACCACCCCAAGAACTGGCGAAAGAGACAGGGCTTCGGAACGGGCACCTTGGGAGACATGGGTTGTCATATCTTCAACGCCATGTACCGGGGACTTGGTCTCACCGTTCCAAAAAGAGTACGTTCCCAAACTGCCGTTCCCAATGAACACAACTGGACGACCAACGAACGGGTGGAATTCGAGTTCCCGGGCACGCCCTTCACTGATGGCGACCTCAAGATGTTCTGGAGCAGCGCCGGCGAGCGGGCACCCGATGAACTGACCTCCTTGGTTCCCGAGGGCGTCAAATACCGCTACGGTTGCTTTCTCAAGGGAGAGCATGGCGTGCTCTTATTAAGGCACGGAAGTTCACCCATGTTGCTTCCCGAGAAAAAGTTCACTGGCATACTGCCCTCCAAGCTGGAGTCTTTTGGTCACCACAATGCCTTCCTTGACGCGATTCTCGGTGGCGACCGGTCACACGTGCTTTCCCCGGTCGATTTTGCCGCTCCCATGACCGAGGCCATCTTGCTGGGCAACGTCGCCATGCAGCACTCGCCCAGTTGGCTGGAGTGGGATGCTGGGAAGGCGCGGGTCACCAACGATAAAGCGGCCAACGAAAAGATCCACCGGACTTACCGGGCCGGCTGGAAAATCATGGGAGCCTAAACGCATGATCTTTCGTTCACTCGCAGTCCTTGTCTTCTTGTCCGCTTATTCGCTTAGCGCCCGGGACAAACTCAATGTTCTCTTCATCATCTCGGACGACCTCACTGCGACTGCCTTGGGTTGTTACGGGAACAAACTCTGCCAGACACCGAATGTCGACCGGCTGGCCACCGAGGGCACCCGGTTCACCCGAGCCTATTGCCAAGCCACTTTCTGCGGGCCATCGCGGGCATCCTTCATGTTCGGGTATTACCCCTATGCCAGCAAGGCAACGGGTTACACTAGCGGACGTAAGGAAGTCGGTGCGGACAAAGACAGCTGGGCTCAGCACTTTAAAAAGAATGGCTATCACAGCGCCCGGATTTCGAAAATCTTTCACATGGGCGTTCCTCCTGACGTCACCAAGGGCAGTGACGGGGCCGACGATCCGGAATCATGGAATGAAGCCTACAACAGCAAGGGCCCGGAAACAAAGGTACCCGGACTAGCCGAACAGTTGTCGAATAATCCAGGTGGCTTGAAGAAAGGCACTGGTAGCAGCCAAAGCTTCAANNTCGTCGAGGCCGAGNGGGATGATCTNGTNCACTCNGACGGCAAGACNGCNCAGAAAGCCGTCGAGCTCCTCCANAAATACAAGGATATGGAAAAGCCCTTCTTTTTGGCAGTGGGATTCGTACGGCCACACGTTCCTTTGGTNGCTCCGAAAAAATATTTTGCTCCTTACCCGATCGGCAAAATTGTTTTGCCGCCCAAAATTCCGGGTGATCAGGACGATATCCCCCAGAATTCGGCTAATAAGCGAACAACCGCCAATTACAAAATGGACTTGAACCAACAAAAAGGCACGCTCCGCGCCTACTACGCATCGGTCAGCTTCGTTGATGCGTTGGTCGGCAAGATTCTCACCGCGCTGGAGGCAACTGGCCAGCGCGACAACACCATCGTCATCTTCACCAGCGACCACGGTTACCACCTCGGTGAACACGACATGTGGCAAAAGGTCAGTATTCACGAAGAGTCCGCCAAAGTGCCTCTAATTATTTGCGCGCCAGGCAAGAAGCCTGCCGTCTGCCATTCGCTGACCGAGTTGATCGATCTATACCCGACCATTTCAAACTTATGCGACCTCAAGATTCCTCGGAACATTCAGGGTAAAGACATCTCTGGCATGCTGAATGATCCTTCGGTGAAAGTGCGTGAAGGGGCCTTGTCCAGCGGCAAGGGCCGGTTGTGGCGTACCGAGAGATGGGCCTATCTGGACTACGGTAAAACCGGGGAACTTTACGACATGGAAAAGGATCCCCAGCAATACACCAATCTTATCAACGATCCCGAACATGCAATGATCTTGAATCAATTAAAGGACCAATTAAAATCCAAGCTCAACGCCATCGATCAAAACGACCTAACCTCAAGCCGTTGATCGAAAACCAGCTCAGCCTAATGAAATCTGGATTCAGTTTTATTTCACTATTAATTAGTATCATCGCCACCACCAATCCGATTGCTGCTGAAGCAAACCGACCGGTGCTACCCAACATCGTCCTGATGATGACTGATGACATGGGGATCGGCGATACGAGCGCGTATCTTGGCGTCCGCATGGGACCGATGGCGGAGCCGATTGCACTCACGCAACGCACGCCGCAACTCAAGGCGTTCGCTCAGCAGGCGGTGGTGTTTAATAATGCCTACGCGCCGGCCTCCATGTGTTCCTCCACGCGGTACGCACTGTTGACCGGCCGCTTTGCTCACCGCGCATATCTCAAGCAACAGGGCTGGCTGCCGCACGGACCGAACACGCCCATGATCCAGCGCGCGCTCAAAACGCTGCCCGAGATGCTGCAGACGCGCGGCTATCGCACGGCAGCTATCGGTAAATATCATGTGGGCATGGCATTCGATAACGGCACGGGCAAACCGGCCACCGATTATTATTACGAGGATGTCGACTTCACACAACCCGTGCTCGATGGCCCGACACATCATGGCTTCGATGAATTCTTTGGGGTGCCCGGTAACACCGAGGATTCGCTCGACACCGAGCCGCGCATTTACATCCGCAACGATCGCTGGACCTTTACCGACCGCGAACGAATGCGCCGCATTGGATTCCGGCACCGCGAGCGCCGCATCTTCGCCGCGCCAGATTGGGATCTTGCCCAGATCGGCCCGGTGTACCTGCGCGAAGCCCAGGCATTTCTCCAACGCCAAGCCCGCGCCAAGGAACCGTTTTTCCTCTACTACGTTCCCAACGCGAACCATTATCAACGCAATGAGAAAGACGGCGATTATGCCGTTCCTAAAACCATCGACGGCAAGGCGGTGAAGGGCGTCAGCCGATGGATCGACGGCACACCCGCCGGCGATCGGGGCGACATGATTCTGGAAAACGACATCGCCTTCGGCAAACTGCTGGAAACTTTGCGTGACACCGAGGATCCGCGCTGGCCGGGTCATCGGTTGATCGAAAACACGCTCATAATTTTCACCAGCGATAACGGCCCCAACGTCGGCGATAACCTCGGCCGCAACCGCGAGAGCGGCGGTCTGCGCGGTAAGAAAGCCAAACTCTGGGAAGGCGGTATTCGCGTGCCGTTTCTGGTGTACTGGAAAGATAAAATCGAGGGCGGGACACTCAATGAATCCATCGTTTCCCTCACCGACCTATACGCCACGCTGGCCACCATAACCGGCCATCAACTCGCCTCGCACGAGGCGCAGGACAGCCACGATTGTCTGGTGCACTGGACCGCTAAAACCCCAAAACCGGACTTGCGACCGCGCGTATTCTTCTGCCACCTCGGCCCCCCGTTCTCCAACGACACACTCGTTATTCGTAAAGGCTCGCACAAACTGCTGGTGGAAGGCGGTCTTGCCCTGCCGTCCATTCGCGACAGCCATTTGGGCGCTGCCGTTCCGCGCGCGTTTTTTGATCTTGAGCAAAACCTTTACGAAGACGACGAAGTCGAGACCAATCCCATCTTGGCCAAGCAACTCGCAGCGGAGCTCTTGGAAATCCACAACCGCGGCCACGCGCGCGATTTGAATTTAAAGCCGGGTCCCGCCCTCATCCAAACTGAAGGCTGGCACAATCTACGCAACGATGTCACCGGCGAGATTGGTTTTGAATTCACACTGACCGCCAAGGCCAAGCGTGTCACCCATCTCGGCCTGTGGGATGACCATGATCGAGATCAACCCATCCGATCCGCCCGCGCCATCCCCGACGAAACCCAACGTGATCAACCCAGCCTACCGGATCCCAAAGGCAGACGTCGTGGTCTCAAAACCGCACACACCGTTCGTCTCATAACGGTGGACACCACGCCGCCCACCGAGATCGCCCGTGTCACTGTGCCCGAGGGAACAAAGGCAGAACTCGAAGGTGCCTTCCGCTATGTCGCCCTTTCCAAGCCAATCGCCCTCCAACCCAACCAACGCTACGCTCTGCTCACCACCACCGCCGCCGGCGATGGCGATCATTTTAAATCTCCGGAAGCCTTTGATGGCCTTTCGCCACTCGTCCATCCGTACGTTAACATCGTCCGCAGCCTCCTGATCCGAAATGGCCACCTCTCCCAGCCACAACCTATCCCCTCCTTTTCCGATCTCTCCCCCGACCACAGCCGCCACCGCCTGCCTGTTGGTCCGACGCTGAAATTCGCCCAGCCTTAACCCCTTTAACACGGTCGCGTCTTGCCTCCGCATCAGTCTGCCCGTAGGGTGCC
>PCBO01000002.1 GCA_002730975.1 Opitutia bacterium | reverse complement strand
CCCACATGACTCATCTCTTTCTAAAGCGTCTCGGCACAACAGTTCACCAAAATCGAGAAAATCCTCCGTTCTGGAAGCCCTTTCAAGTTCAGCATTCAAGTGCTCGCCTTTCCCGGGAACCGTGAGGTTTTGAGAAAAATCTTCTTTGAGATCTTGAATAAGCCCAATGGCTTTTAGTAGACCCGACGCATTACGAGCCATACCGGCAAATTCCCACATGATGTTACCAAGTTCCTTGTGATAGGAACGAGAAGAGCGTTTACCTCCGGATGAGAGGTAACCGGCGACACGTTCTTGAACCTGGTCGATTGCCTCCTTGAATATCGGTCCATCGGGATCGGGCGCACCAGCACCTTCTTCGGCAAGATAATTAGCCACCGTGTAGGGGATGACGAAATAACCGTCGCTCAGTCCTTGCATCAATGCACTGGCTCCAAGACGGTTCGCTCCATGATCAGAAAAATTTGCTTCACCTAGCACAAAACACCCTGGGAGCGTACTCATGAGGTTGTAGTCCACCCAGAGTCCTCCCATCGTGTAATGGATGGCAGGATATATACGCATCGGACGCGAGTAGGCGTTCTCACCTGTGATACGTTCGTACATCTGAAAAAGATTTCCATATCGCTCTCGAATCATACTTTCGCCGAAACGATCGATCGCATCGGAAAAATCCAAGTAGACGCCTCGACCACCGGGTCCCACTCCAAGACCATTGTCGCAAGCTTCCTTAGCCGATCGACTGGAAATATCTCTAGGCGCTAAATTGCCAAAACTGGGATATTTGCGTTCAAGATAATAATCCCGAGCCTCTTCGGGAATCTGATCAGGCGACTTGTTGCAATCAGCCGGATCTTTCGGCACCCAAACTCTTCCATCATTTCGAAGAGATTCAGACATTAAAGTCAGCTTGGATTGGTGATCGCCCGAAACAGGAATGCAAGTGGGATGAATCTGAGTGTAACAGGGATTGGCAAAGCCAGCGCCACGTTTGTGAGCTCGAAAGGCAGCCGTGACGTTGCAGCCAGTGGCATTAGTGGAAAGGAAATAGGCATTACCGTAACCACCAGTAGCAAGAATGACGGCATCGGCAGACCAAGACTCGATGGCTCCGGTGATGAGGTTCCGAGTGATAATGCCCTTGGCATGGCCATTAACTACAACGACGTCGAGCATCTCATGGCGGTTATGCATTTTCACCTGACCCACAGCAATTTGCCGACTCAGCGAACTGTAAGCGCCAAGTAAGAGTTGTTGCCCAGTCTGACCCCGGGCGTAGAAGGTGCGGCTGACTTGCGCTCCTCCAAAAGAGCGATTTGCCAAAAGCCCCCCGTACTCGCGGGCAAAGGGGACTCCTTGTGAAACGCATTGGTCGATGATGTTGCCACTTACTTGGGCAAGCCGATAGACATTGGCTTCCCTTGAACGAAAGTCTCCCCCCTTGACGGTATCGTAGAAAAGCCTGTAAATGCTGTCTCCGTCGTTCTGATAATTTTTGGCTCCGTTAATTCCACCTTGAGCGGCAATGGAATGAGCGCGCCGAGGACTGTCTTGATAGCAGAAGCAATTTACATTGTAACCAAGTTCTCCCAAGGTGGCGGCAGCTGAGCCGCCGGCCAATCCTGAGCCGACAACAATTATACGGTATTTTCGCTTGTTGGCGGGATTCACAAGCTTCATCGAAAAACGATGGTTGTCCCATTTTTCGGACAAATTCCCGGGTGGAATTTTGGCGTCGAGAATCATTGAGGGGGGGACTCCGAATTCGAACTGCTTAAGGTGGCAGGAACAGCTCGGTCGAAGGCAACTTTGTCAAAAACCTCCAAGGCACCATACTTTTGGAGGATAACCGCGAAAGGGATTGAAATGAATCCAATGAAAATAACCCACCCATAAAGAATGGCCATACTGTCGATCTTATTACGCCAAGATTCACATCTGAGCCCAAGAGATTGAAACATGCTGGACACACCGTGAGCTAGGTGACGACAAAGCAAAAACATGCACAAAATATAGACGGCGGACAACCACTCAACCCCAAAACCAGCAAGAACCATTAGATAGACATCGTGTACCTCGGCACCATCGGAAGCCGGCACAGAAGTAGTGAACTCCTTGTAGTCAGGAAATACGGTTTGTGTAGTAAAATGAAGAATGTGGAATACGATAAAAGCAAATAAGATAGAACCAGTCAGTCCCATATTGAGCGATGCCCAACTGGACTTTTTGGTAACCTCGACATTATTTGCAATGGGACGCGAGGCACGGTTCTCGGCACATAATAAAGCAGCCGTCCATGCATGGACAACTACTGCGACAAGAAGACACAATCTTGAACCCCACAACACAAACCAAGGAAGCGATTTAAGTTGAAAAGCATAGGTGTTGATAGCTTCGGCGCCAGCAAACATCTGTAAATTACCCGCCATGTGAACGAAGACAAAACCAACCAGAACAATGCCCGAAAGAGCCATCAAATATTTTTTTCCCAACGAACTGGAACAAATAGAACAAAAACTAGACACAAAAAGAGAGATTTAGAATAGAAATATTTCCCTTTGGACAAAAGGCAAGAAGAGACAAAAAAGGTAACGAAGAAGAATTTCAGAAAAAAAATCGTTCAAGGCGAACCCAATTGCAAATGTAAAGGTAATCAGAAGAAAAACCAAACGAATGGTAAAACTCTGGAAATGCGATGAGAATGTCATTCAGAAAAGATGATTACTCGAAAATTAATTTGGCACGATCAAAAACAATCCGAAGCTTCCAAGACCATTTTCGTGAAACTTAGATTGAAGTTGCTGAGGCAAAAGTAGAGGCATTCCGTTACATAATACTCTAGAATATCGATGCCGTGTCCATTCGCCGAGTGGATTTAAACATCAACTTAAAGAATTTTCCGCTCGTTTCGAATAAAAAGATGCTACCAGCATTTAAATAATGCGTAAATAGAAAAACCCGACGACATAACCACCACTCCATGAGATGCATTGCCGTATTTGTGAACTTTCGGCAAATGCCTGCAATCATTCACAATTTCGAACAATAATCCCCCCTTACCCACCGTCAAGACCTTGGCCTTTTCTTGAGTGGTCAAGGCAATAGGAACCCCTTAAATGAAATCTCGCGAAAAAAAGACGAAGACTCACGAATTCTTTCTTTTCGAACATTTTGGAGAAAAGAACATCACTATTTGCTCTCAATGGTTAAGAACACGCAATAGGCATTTAGACCTAGAATAATCTGGCTCCAAAAAAAACAAATCAAGCAGAACAATCGACTTGCCCGAGAAATACTCTAAAATTTGCAGATGCTACGATGATTAGCATCAAGAAAGAAAAGTACCCCGATCAAAAAAACAGCTTAGCCGCCCCTTTTCATAAGAAAGAAAAGATGAAAAGAAAAATGGTTATTGCATTGAGCTCGATGAATGATTCAAGTGAAATCCCCAAGGAGGTTGATGATTTGAAATACATTTTTATTACGGGTGGGGTAGTATCATCTTTGGGTAAGGGACTCACGGCTGCAGCATTGGGCGCATTGTTGGAACAGAGAGGTTTGACTACCCGCATACAGAAGTTCGATCCATACTTGAATGTCGACCCAGGCACCATGAGTCCCTTTCAGCACGGAGAGGTATATGTCTTGGACGATGGTGCAGAGACTGACTTGGACCTAGGTCACTACGAACGTTTTACCTCCGGAAAGCTCAGTAGCTTCAACAACCTTACCTCCGGTCAAATATATGAATCCGTAATTCGCAAGGAGCGTCGTGGCGATTACCTGGGGAAAACCGTTCAGGTCATCCCTCATGTCACCAATGAGATAAAGGAACGCATCCTTGCCGTGGGGCAAGGGGTGAATGTACTCATCACCGAAATCGGTGGAACCATTGGAGATATCGAAGGCTTGCCCTTCACCGAAGCGATGAGGCAGTTTGCCCTCGACGTAGGGAAAGCAAACGTTCTCTTCATTCATGTCACCCTCTTGCCGACACTAAGAGCCGCCGGCGAACTGAAGACAAAGCCGACCCAGCAGAGCGTAGCCAAGCTACGAGAGATCGGTATTCAGCCTGATATTCTCGTATGTCGCAGCGAACAGCCCATAACCGAGGAAATTCGAGAAAAGCTGAGCCTTTTCTGTAGCGTTTCCAAAGAGGCTGTCATCGAAGAGATGGATGTAGAGAATTCAATCTACGAACTTCCGCACATGCTCCGAAAGGAAGGTTTGGACGATTTGGTTACTCGTGCCCTCGGACTAGACGCTCCTGCCCCAAAACTAGACGAATGGGAAGAAGTCGTCCAACGGCTGAAAAACCCAAAACATCACATTTGTATCGCAATGGTGGGCAAGTACATGGACTTGCAGGACTCATACCTTTCCGTAAACGAATCGGTAGCACATGGAGGTATACGGAACGATTCGGCCGTGGAAATTCTCCGTGTCGACGCCGAGGACATCGAGCGAGACGGAGCTGCCGCACATTTAGCCGGTCTCGACGGAGTGCTCGTTCCCGGCGGTTTTGGGGATCGAGGCACCGAAGGCAAGATCGCGGCTGTACAATACGCCCGCGAAAACAAGATTCCTTATCTTGGCCTTTGCCTCGGCATGCAAATCGCGGTAATAGAATTTGCCCGAAACGTCGCCAACCTCGAGGGAGCCAACAGCACTGAATTCGATCAAGACTCTGTCCATCCGGTCATTCACATAATGGAAGAACAACGTAACATTACGGACAAGGGAGCGACGATGCGGTTGGGTGCCTGCCCATGCCAAATCTCCAATGATAGCCTCTCGTTCGCCGCCTACGAGCAGACTCATGTCTCCGAGCGACATCGGCACCGCTACGAGTTCAACAATGACTACCGCGTACAACTTGCCGAACTGGGCTTGCGCATAGCGGGCCTGAATCCAGAGCGTGACTTGGTCGAAATCGTGGAGGTGGAAGACCATCCATGGTTCGTTGGCGTACAGTTCCACCCCGAATTTCAATCCAAGCCGAACAAGCCTCACCCTCTCTTCGCCGGATTTGTCGAGGCCGCCCTAGCCCGTAATCTTGAGGTCAAGCAAGGTACAGAGAAGGCATAATCTTTGCCCCCGCGGCATTATGCGCATATTTAAATAATTTTAAATAACACCCGAAGGCCATCCCTTAGATTTGCGGTAAATGGTTATTGACTCTCATGTTCATCGCTACCCCCCGGAGGTATTCGTAAATCCAACGGCTTTCGCGATCTCAAGAGGTGAAAAGCATTGGCAAAACTTGGTTGCAGCCGAAAAAGGGCCTACCATTCAAGGATGGGCCGACCGAGAAACCATGCTTGCCGATATGGATTCAGGCGGCGTGAACAAAGCCGTTCTTCTAGGCTGGTACTGGGAAAAGCCTGAAACTTGTGTCTTGCACAACAGGTGGCACGCCGAATGGATTCGGAGAGATCCCGAGCGATTTATTGCCTTCGCAGCTATCAACCCGCTTGGGGAAAAGACGATTGACGAACTCAAGGTTGTTCGGGACGAAGGCTTTCGCGGGATCGGTGAAATCTTGCCAGCAGTCCAAGGTTTTTCCATGCGTGACCCGAATTGGCTCAAGATAGTCGAGTTCGCTGTCGAGACCGGTTGGCCCATAAATTTTCACGTCAGCGAACTGGTCGGTCATCCCCATCACGGTCGGACACCCACCCCATTCACGGATTTTCAATGGTTGGCCGAAACCTATCCTGAGCTGAAAATCATTCTCGCCCACTGGGGAGGCTTGTTGCCTTTCTATGAACTTAACGGGCATATCCGAAAAAGCTTCGCCAACGTTTGGTACGATGTTGCAGCCAGTCCATTGCTCTACAATCCGAAGGTTTTTCGTTCAGTGGTAGACGTTGTCGGCTCTGAAAAGGTGCTGTACGGGTCAGACTATCCTTTACGCCTCTACCCAAGTAAACAGGAGAAACCAGACTTTTCGACATTTCTTGCCGAAATTCAAGACTCTGGACTTACCGAATTGGAACAAAAAAATATTCTAGGCGAAAACGCCTCCCGTCTGTTTGGATTTGAACAGTGATCGCTCACGCATGAAAATCGAACTGCACAAAGTACTTCCCGAACCAATTCCGCAAAAAGCTCTGGCTGCATCCGGAGTGTGGGGGTCTAAACTACTCCTTCATTCGGGAAAGCGTCATCTCGTATCAGGTGTCTCGGGTCGAGGAAAGAGTACACTTCTACATATAATCTATGGAATTCGAAAAGATTTCAAGGGACAACTTCTGATAGACGGGAAGGACTCCTCCGCCTTTTTGGAAGAAGATTGGGTCCACCTTCGCTCTCGCCAAGTGGCTCTTCTCTTCCAAGACCTTCGACTCTTTCCCAACCTAACCGCTCGTGAGAACATGGAGCTCCTTACCGCTCGAGACGATGCCTCTCCAGCCACTGAGAGCATGGCTGAGCGTCTCGGCGTGGCCGAATATCTGGATAAACCCTGTGGTATCCTTTCGCAGGGTCAACGTCAGCGGATGTCACTCATACGTGCTCTTTCTCGCTCTTTTCAAATTCTACTCTTGGACGAACCATTCAGCCACCTCGACGACGAAAACACTCAAAAAGCATGGACTCTCATCGAGGAAGAGCTCGAGCGGAAGAATGCAGCCCTTTTACTTTCTTCGCTCGAGGAAGTTTCGGATTTAGCCTTCGACCACAAGTGGAAACTATGAGCACCCGAACTGAACATCTTACGGCGAAGGCCCTTGGGGTTCGCGGACCCCGCAGAGAACTGGCCATTGCCATAACGGGATGTTTTATGGGCACAGTCCTGTTGCTCGCCGCCGTTCAGTTTCTTCTGGATTCGAGTACGGTCATTGCGGAACGCGACCCCCCCAAGAACTTCTTTACGGTCAATAAACGTGTGGAAGGCGGGGCACTCGCCAATCTCGGAAAAAACGACGAAGGATTCTCCCCCGAGGAAATCACTGCCATCGAGACCCATCCGGAGGTAGAGGGACTGGGCGTCTTCAAAAGAAATCGTTTTCCCGTAGAAATCCACGTCTGGCCTGCGGGAAAGGTAGGACTGGGTGAAGCTGCCAAGGCAGACGTCTTCTTCGAGACAGTGCCCGATGAATTCATCGACGCCAAGCCGGAAAACTGGGGGTGGGAAGAAAACTCCACCCATGTCCCGCTTATAATACCAAAGTTCTATCTCGACCTGTGGAACTTTGGTTTTGCCCCCACACGCGTAGAGTATCCTGCCCTATCGTCCAAGGCAGCACTTGGCATACCTATAGAAATCTTCCTCGGCAAGAGAAGAGAAGCCTCGCAAAACGGCCGATTCGTAGCCTTCAGCCGTCGCATCAACAGCATACTCGTCCCGAAAAGCTTCCTAGAATGGGCAAACGAAAAATATGCTCAGCCGGATGTCACGGAATACTGGTTCCTCTGGTTGGAAGGAGCTGTAAACGGCCCTCCGCGAACGAGAGAACAGTTGCTGACAGTTCTTGATGCCAACTCTTCCTCCACGGCCGAGTTCTCTCCCTTGAAAGACCCTGCCGCCCGCCGTCCGCTCACGGAACTTCGCCAAGAAGAAAAAAAGGCCCCATCGCCCTCACGCCTAATTGTTCGCGTGGACGAAGCGCCAACCGAGGCACTACTTTTCTTTCTTCGTGACCAAGGATACGAAATAAATCGAGAACTGCCCAAGCACGACTTGCTGAACGACGCTTCCAAGTGGGCATTTTCCGTAGTCGGAGGAATAGGACTACTGCTTTCACTGCTTTCCGTTGCCACGTTTTCGGCCAGTTATCGATTAGTCGTTACGAGGGCCGCAACTCCCGTGAGAGATCTTCTTCACCTCGGGTTTTCTCGTCGCATCGTAACTTTAGCTTTTATTCGTCGCTTTCTCAAGATATTCGGGACCGTATTCGGCGCTAGCCTACTTTCTACATGGTTGCTCAAAACAACTCTTCACGGACAAGCTCAAGCCTATGAACTTTCTATTCCATCGGGTCTCTCATTGGTCACCCTTATCGCAGCAGTGGTCTACGCAGGAGCTTTCGTCGCAGTAAACGTTGCCGTAATCCGCGACGCCGTGAGGAAACTCGGATGAAAGATAAAAGAGCACAAAGCGTAAAGCGGAAGATTCCTTTTCCACCACCGAGTAAAAGTAAAAAGACCTTTTCATTCATCGACCTTTTCGCAGGAGTGGGCGGTTTTCGTATGGCGATGCAACAACTTGGCGGAAATTGCGTTTTTTCCAGCGAAATGGATCGCTGGGCCCAAAAAACCTACGAAACCAACTTCGGAGAGGTTCCTTCCGGAGACATCACCGAGATCGGGGAAGAGGAAATCCCTGAACATGATATGCTTTGCGCAGGCTTCCCCTGCCAAGCCTTCTCGCTTGCCGGCCAACGTCGCGGCTTCGAGGATACGCGGGGAACGCTCTTTTTTGACATTGCACGAATTCTCAAGGCAAAGCGACCGAAGGCTTTTTTTCTAGAAAACGTAAAAGGGCTTATGAGTCACCAAGGTGGACAAACCCTCGATAAGATTCTCTCCGTGCTAAGAGATGAGCTAGGATATTTCGTTCCCACTCCACAAATAATCAAGGCAGAAGACCATGGCGTTCCACAAAAACGAGGACGTGTTTTCATCGTCGGATTCCGTAATGACTTAAAAATAAATAAGTTTAAATATCCTAGGCCCAGGAAAATGAAAACACCCTTTCTCAAGGTTAAGGAAAAGCATTCGGTTTCCGCTCGATACTATCTTTCCACCAGTTACCTTCAGTCTCTTCGCTCTCATCGGGTTCGACACGAAGGAAAAGGAAACGGCTTTGGGTTCGAAATTATTGACGACGATCAAGTAGCCAACACCATCGTCATCGGCGGTATGGGTCGAGAACGTAATCTGGTGGTTGATCATCGATTGAAGGACTTCACCCCCGTTACCAACATAAAGGGTGAAGTGAACCGCGAAGGCATCCGTCGTATGACTCCTCGTGAATGGGCTCGCCTCCAAGGCTACCCCGACGAATTCCTCATTCCAGTATCGGACGCTCAAGCCTACAAGCAATTCGCCAATTCCGTAGCCGTTCCGGCAATCAAGGCTACTGCATCCGTGATTCTCGATACTTTAGTTAGCTAAGAATTCTCGGAATATACCCATGCGGCATTGGTATGGATGATCAAGTTCGCATAGTGGGTGCAACCTTACATCGATGATACTTCTAATGGCAAACTTTGCTCTTCTGATGAATTCTTTTCATTAGTAAGAAATGTAAAATAATAACTAATATGAAGAAGCTATAATGAATACAACTGGTAGAGCAACACCGACTGGCAAAAGCCAAAGAATACGAAGTCAACAAGAACTATCGGATCGCCCTCTACCCACTTTCATCACCAGTTCTTCGTCTTTGACGGAAAAGGTGACTTCGCTTCCCTCTTCCACTTCCCCGGCAACCAAGGCTTGGGCAAGCTGGGTTTCAACTTGCTTCTGTAAGAATCTCTTCAAAGGGCGGGCTCCATAAGTGGGATCATAGCCCTTTTCTCCGATCCATTTCTTTGCGGCGGGAGTGAAGGCAACCGAAACCTTGCGGTCCTCGAGTCGCTTGTTGAGTCCAGCGAGCAGGAGGTCAACGATTTCGGTGATTTCCTCAAGAGAGAGGGGCTTGAAGAGAACAACGTCGTCGATCCGATTGAGAAATTCAGGACGGAATTGATCGCGCAAGTCGGCCAGAACAGATTCCCGGACGCTCTCGGAGATTTCGCAGTCGATAACATTGTCCTGCAGGTATCGGCTACCCACATTGGAGGTCATGATGACTACCACGTTCTTGAAGTCGACGGTGCGTCCCTGAGAATCGGTCAGACGACCGTCATCCATTAACTGGAGCAGGACATTAAAAACATCAGGATGGGCTTTCTCGATTTCATCAAACAGTAGGACCGAATAAGGCTTCCTACGAACCGCCTCGGTTAGCTGACCACCCTCCTCGTAGCCGATATAACCGGGAGGAGCTCCGATCAAGCGTGCAACGGAGTGTTTCTCCATATACTCGGACATGTCGATGCGGATAATATTGTTTTCGCTGTCGAACAGGCTTTCGGCGAGGGTTTTTGCCAGCTCTGTCTTCCCTACCCCCGTAGGGCCGAGAAAGAGAAAGGATCCGATCGGACGATTTGGGTCCTTGATCCCTGCTCGAGCCCTGAGGATGGCCTCGGCGACCGCATCTACGGCTTCCTCTTGCCCAATCACCCGTTCGTGCAAAATGCTCTGTAGGCGCAAAAGCTTTTGCTTTTCTCCCTCGATCAGCTTGGTCACGGGCACTCCTGTCCAGCGGGCCACGATATCGGCGATTTCCTCGGCAGTCACCTCTTCCTTGAGTAAGGTATCCTTTTTCTCGGCTTTTTCGAGTTTTTCAAGATCCGCCTCCAAAGTGGGAAGTTTGCCGTGCTGAAGTTCGGCCACGAGGTTTAGGTCATAAGCCCGTTCAGCCCGCTCCATCTCGGAGCGAGTGGATTCTATTTGTTCTCGAAGGACGCGAATGTCGTCGATGTCCTTGCGCTCGCCTTCCCAGCGGCGCCTAAAAATTTCCATCTTGCCCCGGGCATTGCCCAGTTCCAATCGGAGAATCTCCAGACGCTCCTTGCTGGCTTTGTCCTTCTCCTGCTTGAGGGCGGTTTCCTCGATCTCGAGTTGTAGAACCCTACGACTGATCTCGTCGAGCTCGGCAGGCATGCTGTCAAGTTCGGTGCGAATCATCGCGCAGGCCTCATCAACGAGGTCGATCGCCTTGTCGGGAAGAAAGCGATCGGAGATATATCGATTGGAGAGAACGGCCGCATTGACGAGAGCTTCGTCCCGAATATTCACCCCGTGGTGAATCTCGAAGCGCTCGCTAAGACCGCGGAGGATGGATATGGTGTCTTCTACGTTCGGTTGATCCACGAGGATGGTTTGAAAGCGTCGTTCGAGTGCGGCGTCCTTCTCGACATGCAGGCGATATTCGTTGAGCGTAGTGGCACCGATGCAGTGCAGCTCACCCCTAGCAAGCATAGGCTTGAGCATGTTGCCTGCATCAATGGAGCCCTCGGCCTTGCCCGCCCCTACAATGGTGTGCATCTCGTCGATAAAGAGGACGATGCGACCTTCCGCTTTGCTCACCTCGGTGAGGACAGCCTTGAGACGCTCCTCGAATTCTCCGCGAAACTTTGCCCCTGCGAGAAGGGAACCCATGTCGAGAGTGAAAATAGTCTTTTCCTTGAGCCCTTCGGGCACGTCTCCGCGAACGATTCGCTGGGCGAGGCCTTCCACGATGGCTGTCTTCCCCACCCCGGGTTCACCGATGAGTACGGGGTTGTTCTTGGTCTTGCGTGAAAGGATTCGAATGACGCGACGGATTTCGGCGTCGCGACCGATAACTGGATCTAGCTTTCCCGACTTTGCCTGCTCCACCAGATCGATACCGTATTTTTTGAGTGCCCGAAAAGTGTTCTCGGGAGTCTTACTGGTTACCTTTTGGCCACCCCGCATTTCCTCGAGGGCCTTGATAGTCTTTTTTTCGGAAAGTCCGAAATTTTTGAAGAACTTTATAAGAGATGCGGGTTTGCCAACCGTGATAAGCCCAAGAAAAAGGTGCTCGGTGCTGACGTAGTCGTCTTCCATTGCAGCGGAGACGGAATGAGACTTTTCAACTGCCTCGGTAAGGGCTTGTGAGGCATAGGAACGAGCGGTGTTTACGTTGCCTGCAATTTTCGGGAGTCCGCCCAGTTCGCGCTCCAAAGACAGCTGCACGGCGGCCGCTCCAATTCCCATCTCCTCCAGCAAAGAGGGAACGATTCCGTGTTCTTGTCGGACGAGAGCNGCCAAAAGGTGCCACACATCGACTTCCTGTTGGCCATTGNGCTGGGCNATGTCGGCCATTTCGCGAATGGCTCCAATTCCCATTTCCGTGAATTTTTCGGGATCTATGTTCATTACATTATTCTTTTGCAAGTTGCGTACCGATTGAGGCAGGCACCTAAAACTTAATGTTTATTGATTATCAATGGTTTACGGGATGTATGATTGCAATTGTTAGGGTCATGTCTTCGTCAGGAAGCCAAAAGTGGGTCATTCTGTCTCTTCTTCGAGAAAGCTTGCATTGGGAGGTTCATACATCTTTGCAGGGGGTATGACGAAAAAGGATCGGACCAATTTTGTGAGCGGACGCTTGGACGAGCTTTATCCCGATCCGCCGATTCCCCTAGATCACAAGGATGAGTACACTTTGCTCATAGCAGTCTTGCTTTCGGCCCAATGCACGGATGTTCGAGTAAATAAAACGACCCCTGCTTTGTTCGCCTTGGCCGATAAACCCGAGAAAATGGCAAAGCAATCGGTGGCATCCATAGACGCCATTGTTCGTCCATGTGGCTTGGCCCCCAGAAAGGCCACCGCGATTCGAGACCTCTCTCGTATCCTCGTGGACGAGCATGAGGGCCGAGTACCCGACAGTTTCGAGGAACTGGAAGCCTTGCCCGGAGTAGGTCATAAAACGGCGTCTGTAGTTATGACTCAGGCCTTTGGTCACCCTGCGTTTCCAGTGGACACCCATATCCACCGGCTCGCTCAACGTTGGGGTTTAACCAACGGCAAAAGCGTAACCCAAACCGAAATCGACCTGAAGTCTTTGTTTGCCGAGGAAACTTGGAATCGTCTGCACCTGCAGATCATTTACTACGGTCGCGAACATTGCTCGGCCCGTGGTTGCGATGGCACAGTCTGTGAAATTTGCCGCGCCTGTTACCCGAAAAGGCGTAAACCCGTGGTAACGAAAAAAGCTTAAAGCCTAATGTTTAGCCCGCCTGAACGAGCATGTCGGGACGTGCGTCGCGCAGTTTTTGAAGTGCTTCGGCGGATAATCCGGATCGCCAAAGGTACACTTCTTTCAATGAGGTCATGCCCGACAAGGCGTCCACCACGGAATCATCCAAGCTTGTTCCCACCAAGTTGAGGCACTTGAGCTTACTTAGGCCCGAAAGACCGGAGACTCCACGAGACGTGATGCCTTTGTTGTCCTCGAGATAAAGGTTCCGCAGGTTTGGGATTTTCGTGAGACGAGAAACTGCCAAGTCCGTGAGATTGCCCTTGCTCAGGTCGAGCCAAACGATTTTTTGTGACAGCACCTCAAGGGCTGGAAGGTCTTCGTCGTTCAAACCAAGATCAGGTTCTACGGATGCCACGCCGTGAAGGCCTTTGCCATCCGAAGACTTGAAAAATTCGAGACCGGTCGAGCGTAGGCTTTGGATATGGTCGTCGGTAAGAGTGATGCCGGCGAAGCTAGCTGCACCGTCTTCCGCCTGGGCGGAGGAAGTAGTAGGCGTTTCCTTTGCGACAGGTGGGATTTTCGCCGGGAGACCCATTTTGTTGAGGATCGGACCCACTACTTGCGGTGCGACTTCATAGGCGCCCCATCCAATTATGCCTACGATAAGAGAGATTACGAAAAGGACGATCAGCGATGTGAAAATCTTGGATCCTATCCCAGCTCCTTTTACGACAATGACAGTCTGACCCTTGTTCATGCCCGACATCTTTCGACTGCCTGATTGTCGACGACCTCCAGCTATACGTTGCCGAGGACGAGGTTTATCATCAAAGTCGTCATAGTCGTCGGCTTCCTGTTGACGGCGCCGTTTCCGCCGACCGGGTGCCGGTTCCTCGTCGTGGTTGTCTACCGATTCAGAAGAGACAGCAACAGGTGCGGGTTCCTGGGGTGGAGGCTGTGCGTAAACGGGCTCTGCGGGAGGAGCAGGTGCAGGTGAGGGTGGAACTTGCTGGACAGGCGGTGTTGAAGCAGGGGTTACTGGTGGCGGAGCTTCTGGAACGGGAGGAGATACTGAGGGAGTTTCAACCGATTTCTCATCATCCTCGAAGTCCTCGAATTGGCCTTCCCACTGTTTGAGCTTTTCGTAATCAACATCTTCCTCCTCCATTAATCCCTCTTCGTTAGTGGAAGGGGAATCGGGGGTGGAAAGCATTTCTCCAAGTTGTTGCCATTCGGTTCCGCCCTCCGACAAACCAAAGTCGTTTTCCGCAAATTGGCCTGACTCGAGGTAGGTCTTTAAAACCTCGAGACTGTAAGGGCCATATTGCTGGCCATCTTTAGAGACATGAATTCCCACTTGGTATCCTAACAGTTATTTAAATGACGCGGAGAGGGTTTTAAAAAAACGAAATCAGGCGAAAGTTCAAGCGTCATTGAAAATTACCTGACTTCAGAATTCGTCGAGGGTTTCGAACGAAGCCAATCAACGAGAATACCGATTTCCTCGTCAGTCAATTTTTCATCGCGAGCAAAAGAGGGCATGCGATCGTTATCTTTGCCATAGAAACGTTCGTGAGACGGATCACCAACAATCGCGGTCAACCAATCCCGCGAGCCGTACCCTGTAAGATCTGGAGCCGAACCTTCGCCCTCGTCTTCGATGTCATGACAATCGATACAGACCAAGTCATCAAAGAAGACGTCGAAGCCTTCTTCTTTATCTTTTTCAGATAGTGGTTTTTGGTAAGGAAGACCGGCAATATCCGACAAGAGGGCCGCTACCTTCGGGACAAGCGCCTTTTCTTTCTCGTCAAATTTCTTGAGCACTTTGGTTGCCATCTTGCCGTCCTTAAAGGCGGTGCCTCCGAAATATTTCGTGGAAACATAATGATCGTAATCAAGCAATTCTTCGAGCCATTCGCGACTAGCAACTCCGGCAAGGTCGGGGGCGGATTGGTTGGAATCGACGGGAAACCCCCTGCCGTCATGTCCATTGTAAAGATGACAACTGGCGCAATTGGAAGAAAACAACCGCCGGGCGCGGTTTTCATGATCCTCTCGCAATAAGGTGACGGCCCCGCTAGGGGGAATACCTTGCTTGTCTGCTATTTCCACAACCCGTTTTGAAAGCCAATCAGCTTCCTCAACCGCGGCAAAATGCTTCTTGTTCGCACGGTCTTCCGAAAAGGCTAGAAAAGTAAGAGCCCCCGCCCCGATTAACAAGCACCAGAGAAAACCGATGTTGAAACGGTGACCTTTTTCCGACTTGCCGATAAACGGTTGGGCGAACATCAAAAGCACAACAAAAGCGGGAATAATTATAGCCCCCCAGAAAGCAGGTACATACTTGAGCAACTGGAAAAGAAATAAAAAATACCATTCCGGACGAGCGGGAAATTCGTTAGCGGGATCGGCGGGCGGGCCCAGTGGAGCACCATGAAAGTAAATAGTTAGCACAATAACCGCTAACGCTACGGCCAAACAGGCCACGGCATCTTTCAACACTTGATCAGGCCAGAAATAGGAGTCCCGTTTGGGTCGAGGTTCCTTGGCATGGATACCATGACGACGAAACAGGTAAATGTGACCGACAACAAGTGCAATTAGGGCACTGGGAAGAACACCTGCGTGAAGAGCAAAAAAACGCGTTACTGTGTGATGCCCGTATTCTGTTCCACCGATTACAAGCTTTTGAAGGTAAACTCCAACGAGCGGCACCTCGGCTATGAGGTTGGTCGCCACTGCAGTCGCCCAGTAACCCTTCTGGTCCCAAGGAAGCAGATAACCTGTGAGTGAAAGACCTAAAGTAACTCCCATGAGAGCAATGCCGAACCAAAAGTTTAGTTCCCGAGGAGCCTTGTAAGCACCATCTATGACTACCTGCATGAGGTGTAAAACCAGCAAGACAACCATGGCCTGTGCCATGTAGTGGTGAATTCCGCGAAGGAACCATCCGCCCCATACGTGATATTGGAGGAAGTAAACGCTTTCCCAAGCCGTCTGGGTGCTGGGACTGTAAAACATCCATAAAAGCGTGCCTGTTACGACTTGAGCGAAAAAAGCAAAGGTTAGACAACTACCCCAAACATATCTCCATCTAGCGCCACCGGGCACTTTTTCGTAAAGGGCTTCCTTGATGAGAGTCCGAAAACCGGAACGATCATCAAGCCAGTCTATAACTGCCTTCATGTAAGGGGAACTTTGTCTGCTAGATTCGGCCGAAATTGCTGAAAGCGAACATATACGAAACCGTCTTCAATTTTTGTCTCAAGGCCATCCATTCCTCGCGGACTAGGACTGGCATCATCGGAAACCGAACCGTCCAACGAGAAAGAACTATTGTGGCAGGGACAAAAGAAATCACTTCGATCAGATCGATGATCTATGGCGCAACCTAGGTGAGGACACTTTAGGTTAAAGGCCTTTACCTTCTCGCCCAGTTTAATAATGTAAACTGCCCCTACGGGGACGTTGGTGAGGGTAGTCCACGCATCGGTTACCCGTTCACGAACAATGCCAAACCTCGTTGGCGTACCATCCTCCGGCAATGCCGAAAGGGGTGCCACCTTGGACCAAGGAACTTCGTCAACATTATCACCGTTCCCGCTTACAGGATCAAGAAAGGCGGGCACACCTGCGGCAAAAGGAAAAACGGAGCAAGCGGCGGACACACCAACAGTTGCTTTGGTAATGAATGCTCGACGATCTCCATCGTCGGTAGAATCTTTAGGTTTGCTCAAAATCTCAGAAAAAAGTTATTTTTTAAGAATAGCTGTAAAGCATTACAATCCAAGCACAGAGAACACCATCTTGGTTTTTTCTGTAAAGTGCTAATCTGATTATTCAGGATTAGTAGGAACCCCAAGATAGTAGCAGAACACAGGATTCAAAGATCTTAATTCACTGTTCCTAACCATCAAGGTCAAGAAACCAAATCTGCTTAACCTAGGGAAGTGGAGGCAAGGGAGGAAGTCCGCCGGGATCGACAGGAGCAGGAGCGACACCCGGAGGTGGAGGAAGGAGTTCGAGATCTTCGCCTTGTGTATCAACAGGCGGTAAAGGCGGAGGCAAAGCTAGATCGGGTGAAGGGGAAAGAGGTGGCGAAACTGGCAAAGCATCAGAGGTTGCCGGATCGAGGTCCGAAGAATCGAGCGGTGGAAATGCAGGCAGGTTGCCGGCGGGAGCAGGAAGTGCTGCAGGTGGAAAATCTGGCGTAGCAGGTTGTTCCTCGAGGGCCGGAAAAGCCAGAGGTGCTCCGGGAAGCGGATCAATGCTTTCGGAAACTGAATCGCTATCAAGAGGAGGAAAGTCAGGCAGACTATTGTCAAGCGGTGGAGGTGGTGCGGGAGGAAGTCCTGAATCAAGTGGCGGAGGCGCCAGCGGGATTTCGACGGAGGGGTTCGATGGAGAAGGCAAATCCGGGTCGGAAGTCAGTACATCGGAAGAAATCGTAGGATCGGTGGCTTCAAGTGGGGTGCCGGGAAGTGGATCTAGACTTCCCGTAGGTATTTCATTGTCTAGTGGAGGAAAAGTTGGCGTTCCGGTAAGCGGCAGAGGATCCGAAGTTGGAACAGGAGACAGTTCCGGAAAACCGGATGTCGCAGGTAAACCGGTATCTAAACCTGTGGGATTTGCAGGAAGACCCGGCAAGGCATCCGAAGAAGTTCCAGAAGTAACGGGAGTGACCGAAGATGGTTCGATGGGAGGGAACGATGGAACTGGATCAATCGAGGCTTCGACCTCGGGAAGAGCGGTTTGCCCTTCGGGAATAGATGTATCGGTGGTGATGCCCAACTCAGCACTCGGAGATATTGCGCGGACGGGTGCAGGAGTTACGGGCATCGAAAGATCGATCTGGGTGCCATCGGATCTCCAAGTGACATCTTGCCCATGTCGCTGCCCATTGGTATACGCCCTAACATACATCTTTTGACCATTGGGCCACCATCGTGTTACGAGACCGTGCCATTTCCCTTGGTGATAATGGCGTTCATACATCTTTTGTCCTTCGGGAAACCAGCGCGCACTAATACCGTCTCGCTTTCCAGCTTTGTAGGTTTCGTCAGTCGCAACAAAATCGCGTCCATTTTCATTTTCGATCGATAAAATTCGACCGGAGAAGGGTTCATCCGCAAATATCTTAAATAGTAAACCATACCGACGTTCAAAAAAAGTTTCAAACTCATCGACATTAACTTGAACGGCATCTTGGCTTGCCGAAACAGGAAAGCTATTGGGAGGATTATTGCGATTTACATGCTGATAAGAATTAGTGCAGCAAGACAAAGAAAAACCAACACAGGCTAAAAATAAATAGGAGATGGGCGAATTCATAAAAATAATCCTAGGAAAAAAGATCCTCTTTGCAAGGCGGAATAAGAGATCTGTGACATTGCAATTGCCCTAGAAGTTTATTTGTGCTTGGAGAAACAAAATTGTAAATAAGTAATCACAAATTATTGAAAGGAACCGAAAAAAATCTCTAATAAATAGTATAAAAGTCTTAGAAATACTTTAAGGGTTAAAGAAAGTCAGTTTCTTGATTGCCTTTCCATCAAAATCGATCAAAAACGATCAAGAACAATCACCGACGTAATCGTCGTAAAACTAAAACGAAAATGAACTTACAGGATCTAATACATTGGATACCGGCGGCTGGTGTCGTCGCACTTCTTTTTACATTTTGGAAAACATCCCAAGTCAGTGCGGCAGATGCGGGAACCGAACGCATGAAGAACATTGCTAAGGCGATTCAGGAGGGAGCTATGGCTTTTCTAAAAGCAGAGTACCGTGTTTTGGCAATATTCGTCGTATGTGTGGCTGTGCTTTTGGCTTGGAGCGGATCCGAAAATGAAGGCTCGGATCCATTGGTGGCTGTTTCCTTTGTAGTCGGAGCTCTGTGTTCCGCATTGGCTGGCTTTTTAGGAATGCGTGTAGCTACAAAGGCCAATGTGAGGACTACAAACGCTGCTCGAGAAAGTCTTGGTAAAGCTCTGGAAATAGCCTTTTCCGGTGGTGCCGTGATGGGTCTAGGGGTAGTTGGCCTGGGGATTCTTGGCTTAGGAGGACTATTTGCCTACTTTGTAACCCACTTTAATGCCTTTACTGCCCTTGATGAGGGAGGGGATGCACTTACGAAGACTCTTGCGGTAATCACGGGATTTTCCTTTGGGGCTTCATCAATTGCTTTGTTCGCACGCGTTGGCGGTGGAATTTATACCAAGGCGGCTGACGTCGGTGCCGATTTGGTAGGCAAGGTAGAAGCCGGGATTCCCGAGGATCATCCGCTCAATCCCGCAACCATCGCAGACAACGTAGGTGACAACGTAGGTGATGTCGCAGGTATGGGGGCTGACCTGTTTGAGTCCTACGTCGGATCAATCATAGCCACGATGGTTCTCGGTGCCGCCTTCGTGGCAGCCTCTCCAGACTTCCAAGATTTTCTTCTGGGATTCTCGCCCGTGATTCTGCCGCTCGTGTTGGGGGCGATTGGAATTGGAACATCCATTCTCGGCACTTTCTTCGTTAAGGTGCGGGAGGGTGGAGATCCGCAACGTGCTCTTAATATAGGAGAATTTGGTTCATCTGCAGTAATGGTTTTGGCTTCCTATTTTGTAATTACCAAACTCCTTCCTGAGACTTGGCAGTTTAACGGTGTAGAGTATTCGGCAATGGGAGTATTTTGGGCAACAATCATTGGTTTGTCTGCTGGATTAGCCATTGGCTTGATTACAGAACACTACACGGGGACTGGAAAGAAACCCGTAAAATCTATTGTAGAGCAATCAGTTACGGGTTCAGCAACTACTATAATTGCCGGTCTAGGAGTTGGGATGATCTCCACCACTTTCCCTATCCTTGTAATTGCCGCGTCCATTCTTGGGGCATACGAATTGGCGGGTCTTTATGGTATTGCAATCGCCGCCGTAGGGATGCTTTCGAACACAGGAATTCAGCTTGCCGTAGATGCTTACGGGCCAATTTCTGATAATGCAGGTGGAATTGCCGAAATGTCAGAACTGCCTTCCGAGGTCCGCCAACGGACGGACAAGTTGGATGCCGTTGGCAATACAACGGCAGCAATAGGCAAGGGCTTTGCAATAGGGTCCGCGGCACTAACCGCATTGGCGCTTTTTGCCGCATTCACCGCATCCTTTAACCAAACACACGAGGAAAAATTATCCGCTATAGACATTACAACCCCCGAGGTTATGGCTGGTCTATTTGTGGGAGCAATGCTCCCTTTTCTCTTTAGTGCTTTAGCTATGAATGCCGTCGGAAGGGCTGCTATGTCGATGATTCATGAGGTGCGCCGCCAATTCCGAGACATTCCCGCCCTAAAAAAAGCTTTAGAAGTCATGCAAAAAAATGAAGGCGTAGACTCTGAGGATTGGGAACAGGAGGACAAGGCCGCATTCGACAAAGCCATTGATGAAGCAGAATACGGGGAATGTGTCTCGATCTCAACGCAAGCCGCTATTCGTGAAATGGTGGCTCCCGGCATGATTGCAGTTTTGACGCCTGTCGCGGTAGGTTTTCTTGGCGGTGCGACGATGCTAGGTGGACTCCTTGCCGGAGTAACGGTATCGGGTGTACTTTTGGCCTTGTTTCAATCGAATGCAGGTGGTGCTTGGGACAATGCCAAGAAAATGATCGAAGAAGGCTACGAAGTCGGCGGAGAAAAACTGATCAAAGGTTCAGAAGCCCACAAAGCAGCAGTGGTCGGCGATACGGTTGGAGATCCTCTAAAGGACACCTCAGGACCCTCCCTCAATATTCTGCTCAAGTTAATGACCGTTGTGGCACTTGTAATTGCACCGATGATAAAGCTTTAAGTCGGTTCGCCCGCCAGTTCGGCGAAAGCTTTGCGCGTTGAAGCATCGGCCTTGAAATAGGCTGTTCCAGCTACAAGAACATCAGCTCCCGCATTGGTGCAAAGGGTCAAGTTTTCAGGAGTTACTCCACCGTCCACTTCTATCAAATAACGATACCCTTCCTTTTCGCGAAGCTCATTAAGGGTACGTACCTTATCGAGAACATTCTCCATAAAAGCTTGCCCACCGAATCCCGGTCGTACGGTCATACACAAAACAAGGTCGACCTGTTCTAGGAATGGAAAGATTTTTTCGACCTGTGTCTCCGGGTTAATGACGATGCCTGAACGCTTGGCTAAACCGCGTATACGAGATAATGCATCGGCATGATCATAATCGGGTTCGACATGTATACTGATAAGATCCGACCCCGCCTCGGCAAATGCATCCAAAAATTGATGAGGGCACTCCATCATTAAATGAACATCTAGAAAAACATTCGTTCGGCGGCGTAGATCGGCTACTGTCTGGGGACCGAAGGTGACATTAGGAACAAAGTGTCCATCCATCACGTCCAAATGGACCCAGCGGCGACCATCGCATTCGACTTCGGCAAGAGATCCAGCTAGGTTGGCATGGTCTCCGGCAAGAATCGAAGGAGCGAGAACCCGCGGGCGAGAATCCCCGAAGAAAGCCTCAAAATCAGTAGTCACAATTCAGTTCGGTTTACAAAAGCGGCAATTGTTCGGGCAAGGGATCGAGAAGTCGTCATCATAGGTTGACGAGAAACGGGTGCCTCGTACAGACCTGACGACATAGTCGACGCATTGGCATTAAAGAGAGTTTCCTTCAACAGGGTTTTTCCACTTGGAGAAGAGTTCAATTGGGCAAGAGCAAAAAGGCTTAACCGAAAACTAGCCGCGAGTACAGTATCGTCAGAACGGTAAGCTTCGGGAATTTGATCATAGTCAATAAGACGAACCGTTAAAACAGCATCCGAATCTTCTGCGGAATTCACAAGCCGAGTGCGCCCTTCACGAATGATCTCCTCGCGAAGGGCTCGTGATAGAAGAGAACCGGCCTGTGGCGCAAGTGAATCGTTATTAACAACGCGTACATATAGTCGATCAAACGGAAGTTCGCCTGCAGGACCAAGGGCATACCCACATCCTACGAGCACAAAGCAAAAAAGAAGGAAGGTTATGCCAGAAACTGGAAAAAAAAGGGACGTAAAAGTTGCCCACCGATAGCTAGACCCGTTTGCTGGACGGGTATGGCTCATTCCTGCCCACGCAAGTCAGCAATCCGAGCTTTGGCTTCACGAGCTGATTCCGATTCGGGAGCAACCGTAATAGCTTCTCCATAAAATTGAAGCGCAGGACGAGCTCCTAGCTCTTTCCAACGCATAATGAAGAATTTGCCGTTTTTCTCGACGAATCGACCCACACGAAGCTTGCTCGCCGAAAGCACTTCCCGCATACGCTCCCTGCCCTCTTCGGCTTTGAGCAATCTATCCTTGGCATCGACTAATCTCGCGGAAAAATCCTTGTTGTTTTCGTGACGTGATCTTGGAGGGGGAGTTTCATGAAGGATTAAATAATCTTCATAAAAATTCAGTGCCTTGAGAGTTGCCCCTTGGTCGTAATCAGCACCTGCGACCATGTCCTCATGAATAACAGCGAGGTCATAATAAGCTTTTTCACAGTAATGACTTTCGGGATAAAGATTCACTAATCGCTCGAGAGCATCAATGGCTTCATCGTCTTCACTGTCCTTGCGGGCAATTTCAGCTAGAGCCGTGAGTGCTCGTGGGGCATATTTCGGACCTCGTGCGAGACGAGCAATCTCGTTAAGACGAAGCCGGTCTTGTTCTCCACTCCGAAAGCGAGGGATAAAGCCCCATTTGCGAGGTTGCTTTTCCTTAGCCAATCGTTCGGTTAGCCTCATGAGGGCTTCGGCCACCTTGTCAAAGTCGTATTCGGTATAGGCTTCAGCGATGAGGCGCAATCGGTCAAACGCCTTGGACCAGTCTCCCTGATTCTCAAGAATGCGAACTGCCCTGAATAAGGCTTCCGGACCGAGTTGGACTTCGACGCCTTCGCGGATTAGACGGGCATCGGTTCTGCGTTTTGAAAATTTGTCGTAGAACCCAAGGGCATCCCTTAGGTCACCTTTTTTCTCTTCCGCTTCTCCCTGAATAAACCAGTTCTTTGCTTGTTCGAATTGGATAGGGTCACGATTTTTTCCAAAAAAACCAGTACCGGGAAAGAGGTAGTTCTTTTCGTCGTGTTGCCGGCCCCAATTGCCAGAGGAACGGCCACGGTAATCTCCAGGGGAGGCAGCCCAAAGGTCAGTTTCTAGTGAAACCAGTAGTAAAAGAATCAGTGAAAGGCGTAAGAAGTTCATTTTCGTTGAGGTCAGTTGAAATCTAAAAGCGTAAAATGGCCGAGGCCCAAGTCAAGCCTGCTCCAAAGGCAACCAAAAGACCGGTTTCTCCAGACTTAAAAATACCAGAGCGCCTAGCTTCGTCCATTGCGATGGGAATAGATGCTGCAGAAGTGTTGCCGTACTTCTCGAGATTACAGTAAAACTTGTCCATCGGTATCGAAAGGCGTTGCGATAGGCTTTCAACGATTCTACGATTTGCCTGATGAGGTATGACGTGGTCAACATCATCAGGAGTCAACCCGTGTCTTTCCAAAAGAGTCCTTCCGGCATATTCCATGACGCGAACAGCGTTCTTGAAAATCTCTCGGCCGTTCATCTTGAGAAAATGTTCTCTTCGCGTAAGAGTTTCATTTGATGCCGGCCTAGAGGAACCACCCGCGGGTTGGCAAAGTAAAGACGGATTGGCTCCATCCGCTCCGCATAGAAAGCCATCGAGTCGAGGCCCTGCACCGTCGCGCCCCAATACAGCTGCGCCGGCACCATCGCCAAAAAGGACGCAGGTCGAACGATCTTCCCAATCAATAATGCTCGATAGTTTTTCCGCTCCCACGACTAGGGCTTTTTTGTAGCGACCTGACCTGAGCAAAGCATCGGCCACATCGAGAGCATATACAAACCCAGAACAAGCTGCTTCCAAATCGAAGCAACATACATTTCGTAGGCCAAGTTTATGCTGCAGAAGACATGCCGTCGAGGGGAAGGTCATATCTGGAGTAATTGTTGCTACTACTACAAGATCAATTTCATCAGGTAATACATCGGCATCCTTTAATGCATTTTGGGCAGCGCAAAGTGCGAGATCACTGGTGGCCTCTTCATCTGAAGCGATTCGTCGCTCACTGATGCCCGTCCGTGAAAAGATCCACTCATCGCTAGTATCTACTTTCTTACTCAATTCAAGATTGGTAAGGCGATTTTTGGGAGCATGGGAACCAAGACCCAACAGTACGATGGCGGAAGAATTGGAAGTCATTAATTAATCACTCAAATAGATTTCAGGATATCTCAGGACGCAGGATTTCGTTGGCAGAGGTAATGTCAGCAAGAGCTTGGCTAATCATGTCGCATTGCACCAGATCAAGAGCAATTTTTATGGCGCCACAAACATGATGCCTGTTGGATGAACCATGTGCCTTGATTACATGCTTACGAAGACCTAACAACGGAGCCCCTCCAAATTGTTCGGGATTAATTCTTTGCTTAAGGCTTCGGAACGCTCCCTTTGAAAGCAATGCCCCGGTTTTCCGCAAAGCGTTGCGACGTAATTCTTCATCAAGGAAACTACCGATCAACTTGCTTAAGGACTCACAGGCTTTAAGCACGATATTCCCCACAAAACCATCACATACAACGACATCCACTATGTTTTCAAAAATCTGAAAGCCTTCGATGAGGCCCGTGTAGTTTAGGATGCTGCCGTTGATACTTTTGAGCATCTCGTGCGTCTCGTGAATTAGTTCGTTTCCTTTGCCTTCTTCGGTTCCGATCGTAAGAAGTCCCACCCTAGGTCTCACCAGACCTAAGGCAACCCGGGCATAATTTGATCCAAGAATAGCATTCTGGGCTACATGTATGGGTTTGGGGTGGGGGTTGGCTCCTGCATCAAGCAATGTGAAGTAGCGCTCACGACCGGGCCAAATCGTACAGAGTGCTGGTCGTTCAACACCATTAAGAGTGCGAAGCCGAATAGCTCCACCAGCCATAAGACATCCCGTATTACCGCAACTCAACAAGGCATCAGCTTCATTCTCCTTCACCATCTCTAAAGCCCGAGACATGGAAGAATCCTTTTTCTGCTTGATGCCTGCTATGGGCTTTTCCCCCATGGCAATAATTTCCGAGGCATGGAATGTCTCAACATTAGCCGATGTTAACCGAGGCTTGGATTCAATCATCGGGCCCAAGACATCTTCCTGTCCAACCACTAGAAATCTGGCACTGCGAGGAGCATCTTCGACAGCAAGGGCAAGACCCTCAAGAATTTCTTCAGGTCCTTCATCGCTGCCCATCGCATCGATGGCCAAAGTAACTCTAGCCTCGGACGTCACTACACCGAAGCAGCCGAGTACGGCTTATGAAAGTTCGAGGTCGAGAACTTGACGTCCGCGATACTGGCCCGTTTCCGGGTTCACACGGTGGGGACGAATAACGGAACCGTCCGCATCCTTGGCAAGTTGTGGTGCGGTGAAACGATTAGCTCCACGCCTTTTACGGCTGCGTTGCTTGGAGTGTTTGCGCTTAGGTTGGCCCATGGTGGATAAAATTGTAAGAATTAAAAGTAAGATTGGTCTTTATAAACAATCTTATAAAATCACTTCATTGACCTTCAGTCAAGCTCACGAACTAAACCAAAATATCCATTCCAATCATAACAAAAATAACAGTTGCGAGCACAATTCTATACCAAGCAAACAAGGCCAAGCCTCGTCGAGAAAGGAAACTGACCAACCAACGAACGGCTAAGGCTGCGGAAATACCCGCAACGAGACAACCCAACAAAACAGGGCCAAGTTCTAGGTGCTCAAGCATTTCCCCTCCTCTGGTAACTGACTTGTAGCCTGCCGCTGCCGTCAAAGTGACCAGTCCGAGCAAAAAGCTGAATTCCGCCGCCTTTGCAGGACGTAACCCCACTAGATAACCGCCCACGATAGTCATCATGGAACGACTGGTGCCTGGCCACATCGCCACGCATTGCAGGAGACCGATGGCAATGGCTTGAATGGGTCGCATTTTACTGAGTTCCGTCAATGCACCAGAGGAGTCAACTCTTTCGCGATGAGCTCTCATTCGCTCGGCAGCGAACATAATGGCAGCACCGCCAAGCAAAGCAATCGCCACAGGGAGAGCCCCAAAAAGTTTTTTCTCAATGACCTCATCGAGAAAAGGGCCGATTGCGGCTGCAGGTAAAAAAGCCAACAATACATTACGAGCCAGAGCTCGACCACGAGGGTCAAGTCCAAGTAAGCCCAAGCCCATAGCCCAGACATCCCTCCAATACAATAACGCAACTGCAAGAATGGCTCCGACCTGTATCACTATCAAATAAGCATTTAAAGCTGACTGCACTTCTTCATCCTTTGCTTTTCCCATACATTCTTTAGTGAGAATCAAATGACCCGTAGACGAAACTGGCAAAAATTCTGTAACACCCTCCACCAACCCGTAAACCAAGGCATCGCCGTAACCCAAAGCCGGGCGCTGACCCGAATTTACTGTAGAGGAATTATTCTCAACGCCGAAAACAGACGTCGCCATTCCAAGTAAAAAGAAAAAAAAGATTTCAAGAAAACTTCGCATCCTGTAAAGCTTCAAGCGGCTTTTTACCTGCTGTGGCAAGATGGAAAACCACTACTCTTGGCAAAACAGCAACCACCCTGTAATGCTCACGAACATCCTAAAACCAATCCGCAAATCGATTAAAATGACTGAAAAGGCTCTAAACAATTTCTCCCACAAAGCTGAATCTGGCAATGACTTGGATGATACTGAGATTGAGGCTGCTTCAGACCTTCTCGCTTCGCCTGATTCAGATCCCATGGACAAGGAACGGTTCCTTTTGGCTCTTGCAGATAAAGGCGAATCTCCCGAGGAGGTTGCCGCATTTGCATCTAAGTTCAGTAAATTGGCGAGAGATCCAGGTCTCGGAAGTGTAAGCAAGGCAGCCATCGATGTCTGCGGTACTGGAGGAGACAAGTCAGGCAGTTTCAATATATCTACTTTTGTTGCTTTTACTCTTTCCGCCGGAGGTGTTCCCGTACTCAAACACGGAAATCGTTCCATTACGTCGAAATGTGGAAGCGCAGACCTCCTGGAAGGAGTTGGAATACATCTCGCTCCGTCACCTGCAACGCTAATTGCCGCAGCAGAGGAATTGAACTTCACTTTCTTTTTCGCCCCGAACTTTCATCCGGCATTCAAGGAAATCATGCCTGTCAGACAAAATCTTGCGAGAAAAGGCCGAAGAACCGTATTCAACCTCTTAGGTCCTCTAATTAATCCAGCCCGGCCAGCCTTTCAGCTATTAGGAGTTTTTTCGCCGAATTTAGTGGTGCCGATGGCCTCCACTCTAAATGTTCTCGGATTAAGAAGAGGGCTTGTAGTTCATGGAAAATTAAAGGAAGGCCGAGGTATGGATGAAATATCTTGCGCAGGTAATAACATTGCTGCTGGCTTCGGAGAGCTTGGAGATGTTCTAGAGGAGAACTGGAGGCCGGATTCTTTTGGGTTAACTCCCTGCGATGAATCCGAGTTGAAAGGCGGTGATCTCTCAGCCAATTTGGAAATTCTAAATGATTTACTTAACGGTCGTGCACCCGAGGGCTTGCTATCCACCATCGCCGCAAACGCTGGTGCCGCTTTTTACATTTCGGAGAAAGCCGCTAATATTCGTGAGGGAGCGATCATAGCGAAAGAGCTGATTTTAGGGGGACAAGTTCGGAACTGGTTGCAAAAAGCCAAGGAGTTTTACGCCGACCATGACTGAAATCGTTAATCACCGTTTTTTCGGAACGGACGGCATTCGTGGCAAAGTTGGCGGACCTTGTATCAATCAAAATTTTGGTTATGCACTTGGGTTGGCCATAGGTAGTTTTTTAGCTCTGAAAGACGAGCATGGCGCAACCGTTCTTGTAGGTCGAGACACGCGACCCTCGGGAGAGGAATTGGCTTCAGCTATCTCATATGGCCTCTTCAATAGCGGTTGCTCTCCAATGTTGGCGGGAGTACTGCCCACGCCGGCCCTTGCCCATGCGCTAGTCGTGAACGAAATGCGATTTGGCATTATGGTCACCGCTTCGCATAACCCCGCATCCGACAATGGTTTCAAGCTGTTCGACCATAGGGGTCGTAAACTCTCAAAGGATCAGGAATTGGCTATCGAGGAGCAAATCCTCGGGGTATCTGAAGTCCAGTTCGCGGAAGCAGGTTTATTAGACAAGTCCCTTCCCCTTATAGACTCCCTTTCAAGTTACAAAGGCCATATCTTGGGCATGTTGCCGGACAACGCTCTTAGCGATATTAGAATCGTGGCTGACCTCTCCAACGGCGCAACAACAGTCACTACGCCGGCAATCCTTAGAGAATTGGGCGCCGAGGTAATTACTATTGGAGCTGGTGAAGGCTCCATCAATTATGGGGTCGGAAGCGAACATCCGAAAGTGCTTGCCGAAAAAGTAAAGGCAACACAAGCCGACATAGGTTTAGCACACGACGGAGACGGGGACCGCGTGATCCTATGCGACAACCAAGGGGAAGTCGTACATGGCGACAAACTCCTCGGTCTTCTCGCCTTGCATGCTCAAAGAAAAGGCAAGCTTTCGAGCAATGTTCTTGTCGCCACAGTTCAGAGTAATTCTGGGCTGGAACGCAGTTTGAATAACTTGAATGTCCGTCTTGCTCGTTCAGATATTGGCGATCGTAACGTGGCAGAACTGATGAGAGAGCTTGGTGCCAACTTAGGGGGTGAATCATCGGGACATATTATTGCCAGTGACCACCTTCCATCGGGTGACGGTTTACTCAGTTTTCTTCTTGCATCGCAAGCGATGCTTGAAACGGATTCTCCGTTATCAGTTCTTGCGAATGAAATCGATCTAGCTCCATGCGTTGAGAATGCTTACCTCGTTTTAGAGAAAACCCCTCTCGAATCATTGCCCGAACTGTTGGAAATCGTGGCCCGTGAAGAAAAATCTTTAGGAAAAGAAGGTCGAGTCCTTCTTCGTTACTCTGGGACCGAACCTAAAATTCGCCTTTTGGTTGAAGCTCTCGCACCAAACCAAGCAGGAGATGTTTTTCATACCTTGGAACAAGCTTTACGAAAAGCATTGAAATTTGCTTGAAATTTGCTGCTATAGATCTTTTCCCCAATTAGCCCTGATACATAATTCTTTTAAGTGATTGAAGAAACTTCCATCGCGGATTTGGATCCGCGGCAAATCAAACAACTCCAAGCTTCGGAGGCTGCTGAAAGAACCAACCCGTCGTACGCACTGGAAATCTATGGATCCGTCCTTAGGCAAGTCCCGGGTTGCTTGGAGCTTAGAAAAAAACTGCGGGCTCTGCAGATCAAGGTGACCGGTGATAATACCAAAGGTTTCTCAAAGTTCTTGGGGAAAGTAACTGCAGCACCTTGGGGAATGGGAAACAAGGCTGAAACAGATCCCGAGGGATCATTGGTGAAGGCAGAGGAATTCCTTGCCAAGAATCCAGGTAACGTGATTGCACACCAGCTACTTGCTGATGCTGCCGCCAACCTCGAGATGCACAGAACTGTAATATTTGCCTATGAAACCATCTACAAGCTAGAACCCGAAAATATCTCGAACCTTAAAGACTTAGGTCGAGCCTACCTAATTGTAGACGACACAGAAAACGCCATTAAAACAGGCAACACGATTTTAAGCAAAAGCCCCAGCGACGGAGAAGCAGAAGATCTGATGAAGAAAGCATCCGTTGCAATTGCAATGCACAAGGGCAAGTGGGAGGAGTCCGAAGACTATCGAGCTCAGCTAAAAGACGAAAAAGAAGCTCAATCTCTGGAACAAGCAAGCAAGTCCGTTAATGATGCCAAAGGCCTAGAAGAACTTATTCAGCAAACATACGAAGAACTGCAGTCCCAGCCCGAAAACTTAAACAACTATCGCCAACTCAGCGATCTCTACCATAGGGCAGGAGACCTCGAAAACGCCATAGCATGGATTCAGGAGGCCCGCAAAAATGAAGACGGGCAATCGGATGTTTCACTCGAGAAAAAGGAGCGAGAACTAACCCTCGAATACTACGACGATTCAATTGATCAATGGAGAGCAGCCCTCGCCGCCGAACCTGAAAATACTGACAATCAATCCGGATTAGACCAAACGGTCCTTGCAAAAGCCGAATATCATCGAACGCAAATCGAATCTCTTGTCGAGCGATACCCGAACGATTACGGTTATCGCTATGAACTCGGTCGCCAGCTTTACGATACCGCGGATTACGATGGTGCGATATCCCAATTGCAACTAGCTCAACGAAACGCCAACGTGCGTCTCGATTCAATCATGTATCTTGGCCGTGCCTACAGAAGCAAAAAATTCTTTGATATGGCAATTGAGCAGTTTACCGCATTGAAGGGTGAGTTGCAAGTTATGGACGATCGAAAAAAGCAAGCAATATACGAGCTCGGTTGCTGCCTTGAGGCAATGGAAAAAAACGATGCCGCAATCGAGGAGTTCAAGTTGGTATACTCTGCTGATATCTCTTATCGTGACGTCTCACAAAAAATCGACGCCTTTTATTCATCAAAGCAAAGCTAAGTGATTTAGGAAATAGGCTTTTTATAAGTGCCCGCAGAAGTTATGGATTAATCGGAAAGTAACTTGAATAATTACAAATCAATCTCCAAAGCTGCTTCTAAAGCGTGAGAGGCATGGGGATCAAAATTATTGGTGGAAGCAGAAGAAAAGTACTTGTAACTGAATCGCCCTGACATGCTTTCGGTAAAGCGGTGACCAATCCCAGTAGATAATTGGTAGGATAGAAGATTCTTTTTGTAACTCCAATTTCCGGGAGGGCGTTGTATCTTAATCAAACTTGGACCTAAACCGACCCCAATGAAGAACACGTTGGATTCTAGAAAACCAACTTCAAAAGCACCATTGATCATTAGGGTGTTGAGTTCCGCGTGACCCTTGCCGGCTTCGGAATTGTCGTAACTGCGATGAGATAACTCCATACCCATTCGCCAGTTACCAAAATCGATGCCTGCTCCAGCGCCAGCAGAATATCCGTTGTCGTAGTCGGCCACTTTGTTTTCAGGTGGTACGTGAACGCCAGAATGTATGTGAGCGTTATTAGGCATTACATAGCCGCTGAAAATCTGGAAATAATAGGTATTGCTTTTACTAATTTCTCCATACTTGGTGGGGATAGGAGTATGAGAAGGTTTGTTAGTAAGTCTGTGTTTGGGTGCGATGGATGGCCTGACAGGAGTTGGATCAGTTAAAGGGACAGATTCTGTAGGATCCGCAGGAATCTTTACTTGAGGGGTCAATTCCTCTCCAGTTTGAAGAGCTTTGAGCTTGGCTTGTGCTTGCTCCATGACTTCAGAGTGGCGTTGCAAACGGAGTTCGTTGTCATGAAGTCGGCGTTGCAACTCGGCTGCCTTTTCGTCTAAATCTGCAATGCGCGCCTGAAAACTCTGGGCATTAGCGGCAAAAGAAACTGCAAACAATAAAACGGAAATCCGTGTAGACTGAATTAACATGAACTGGCTTTCATTTATTGTTTGATAATTGGAATGGAATCACTACCAAAACTTTTCATTTAATCAGTTGCAAGATGAAAAATAATGGAGAAATGGATGCTGTTGAAATCCCAATTGACGGAACACTCGATCTCCATGGGTTTCGTCCCGCCGACATCGGCGACCTTGTAGAGGCTTATTTGCACGAATGTCGCTCACGCGAAATATTGCGAGGTCGTATAATCCATGGAAAGGGAATCGGCACTTTGCGTGAAACCGTACATGCAACCCTTCGCAAGTTATCGTTTGTGAAGGGTTTTCGCCTCGGAGACGAATCTTCAGGCTCTTGGGGTGCAACCCTTTTCGAGCTTCAACCTCAAGACAAATAGTGTCAACTTGGCGCTACTTAGCGCAATCGGCAATCGCCAAGATAGTTGAAGTGTCAAAAAGACACCTTTAGGCCGAACTGAAAAAATGCAAATGCTTGGTTATCAACTTTTTATAGTTTTTTAAATATTGGTCTAAATATTGCATAAATCTTGATTCTAAACCATCTAAAATTAAAGGAATAAATAATTATGCGTATAAATAATGACAACATCGCCAATTCACTTGAAAATGAATTGAATCAATTTCTTAAACTTGGTCGCCCGATCGTCCCGCTCGCCCAGGCCTTTTTGGGATCCTTAAGTCATGATAATCACAATGAGTCTCGAACACCTGTAAAATTGGTTGACGAAGAAGACCGCTATGAAATCTTTCTATCCTTGCCTGGTTTTTCGAAAAAAGAGGTTTCAATCAAGTTAGACGATAATCTTCTTTTGATTTCTGGAGAAAAAGCGGGCGGGGTGGTAAACCCAGTTGTCAATGAACCAAATTGTTCTTATTCTCTTCAATTGCCAGATGGCGTAGAAATCGATCAGGCAAAAGCCACTCTCACTGATGGAGTGCTCACCATCACATTCCCGAAATGTCAAAAGGCGAAGCCAAGAGAAATCAAGATTTCTTAGATTTGGGCATCGGTCATTGTTTTAATATGGGCACGGGGGCGAGTTTCACGACTCGCCCCTAGTTGTTTGCTCGCGTTTCTGGCTTTTGGAGATTTGCTTGAAACAGTTTCATCATGCAGAGAGAGCTTCCCATTGTTTCTAAAGTCGACGATATCGTTTCCGCAGCATGTGGCGAGCGACGTCTGGTTGTTACGGCTCCAACGGGTTCGGGAAAGTCCACGCAATTACCCCAAATGTTGCTCGACTCCGGATCATTCCCTGACCAAATTGTAATTCTTGAGCCACGCCGGCTTGCCACTCGCATGCTTGCGCGGCGAGTGTCGAGCGAACGAGGTAGTTACGTTGGGCAAGAGGTTGGTTATCAGGTGCGTTTCGACAATAAAACGTCTTCTGCTACCAAAATCGTATATGTCACCGAAGGTTTACTTTTACGACGAATGCTTGCTCGACCTGACCTTTCAGGTATTTCCGCTCTTATATTCGATGAGTTTCACGAGCGCAGTCTGGAGTCTGACCTTACTCTCGCTTTGGCCAAAACCTTACAAGAGACTTCGCGTCCAGATCTCGCTTTAGTAGTGACCTCAGCGACCATTGCAACTGAGCCTCTTTGTGAATACCTTGGCTCTTGCCCTGTAGTTCAGGTTGATGGTCGCTCGTTCCCTGTTGAGGTTTCTTTTGCAGGTGCTAGCAGGGATGAAACCGTATGGCAGAGAGCCGCAAAACAAATAATACGCCTCTCCTCGGAATACGATGGGGATTTTCTCGTCTTTATGCCGGGAGCGTTTGAAATCCGAAAAACGATCGAAGAATTGAGCCATTCCCATCTCATGAAAGGATTCGATCTCCTTCCGCTTTACGGTGACTTGCCACCGGACCGTCAGGATGCTGCCATTCGTAAAAGTGAACGGCGCAAAGTGGTAGTAGCAACCAATGTGGCGGAAACCTCTTTGACCATTGATGGCGTGCGAGTGGTTGTCGACTCGGGGTTAGCGAAGAAAGCAAGTTTTGATACGAGACGCGGTATTAATGCTCTTTTGACAGAGCCAATCAGCCGTGCATCAGCGGATCAACGAGCTGGCCGAGCCGGTAGAACTGCTCCCGGATTTTGTTTAAGGCTTTGGGGAGAAAAGGAGCACGAACGCCGATTTGCATCCGAAACCCCAGAAGTATTGCGTTTGGATTTTGCCGAAACAATGCTGAGTTTATTGGCCGCCGGGCAAGAACCTTCAACAGTTTGTTGGTTTGAACAACCCACAGAATTGGCACTCGTAAAAGCCCGAGGTCTATTGGCTGACCTGGGAGCTTTAGACCTCAATGGATACCTGACGAATCTCGGGCGAGAAATGGCTGCTTTCCCTCTACATCCACGTCATGCCCGAGCATTACTCGAAGCACGAGCTCGAGATTGCCTTCCTGCCGTGGCACTTGCCCTGGCTCTGAGTCAGGATCGTACGATTTTGCTACCTTTAAGCGATAAGCGTCTCGAGAGAGAGCGGGAAGATCTTCTAGATGCCGATCAAAGTGAAATCGCCACCGATTTTTTTCGCGTGCTACGTGCTTGGAGTTTAGCAGCCGAACGAAACTTCGACCCTTCGCTCTGTAGAGATCTCGGCATCCATGCGGGTCGTTGCCGAGATGCCTTACGCCTTTCCCAACGTTATCTTTCTCTTGCCGGAATAGACATCGATGAAGATATATCATGCTCTCCTGCAGACTTGGCTAAATGCCTATTGTGTGCTTTTCCCGATCATATCGGCAAGCGACGCAACTCAGGGATGCTCGTGTATGCTCTTTCAAATGGAAAAAATGGGGAGCTTCGTCGGCAAAGCACCGCCCGCGATGCTGATCTTCTTGTTGCAGCCGAATTAGATGAAATTGAAATGCGTGGAAAAGTGGTTCTCGTGTTGAGTCTCGCCACGGAGATCCGTGAAGAATGGATCGAGGAAATATTTCCCAAAAGTTTTTCTCACCGGGTAGAGACTTATTTTGACGAAGAATCCCGAATTGTCGTATGCCGACGAATTAAAAAGTTTCGCGATCTCGTTCTCTCGGAGGAAAAGTCCGGGGAACCTAGTTCCGAGGAAGCTGCTCGCGTCCTTGCTGCTGAAGTCTTGTCAGGGCGTTTGCGCCTGAAGCATTGGAATATCGCATGCGATCGTTTTGTAGCCCGCGTAAACTTTGCCGCTGCCCAATGTCCTGAGCTTGAAATTGAGCCTATCGACGATGCCGCCCGTCGTCTGGTGCTTGAACAGTTTTGCCTTGGAGAAAAAAGTTGGCGATCTGTTCGCAACAAGGATGTCTTTCCCTTTTTGCGCGAGTGGTTATCACGAGAGCAAAGATTAGCTTTGGATCAACTTGCTCCAGAGGAGATCAATCTTCCCGCGAGGAAAAGCCCCGCTCGACTTCGCTTCGACGAGGATGGCGAAGTTACGCTCTCCGCCACCGTCCAGGACTTGTATGATCTCGAAAGCACACCGACGATTGCCGCTGGAAGGTATCTTTTGCGAGTAGAGGTACTCGGTCCCAACCGCAGACCCGTTCAAGTGACTCGTGACCTTTCCGCCTTTTGGAAAGATTCCTATTTGACGATTAAGAATGAGCTTGCCTGTCGATACCCCAAGCACGAATGGCGCTGAAATCTTGGTTGGACCAAACTCTTCTGCAACGCTTTATCGAGTCAATATACTGGCGGATTATTGGTCTGTCAAACGATGCGAACCGAGCTGAACGAGGTCGTTACGGAGAGTGGCTTTCTTGTAGATTTTTAAAGGGAAAAGGCTACTATGTTCTCTTTGCAAACTGGCGTAACCCGAAGGACCGAAGAGATGAAATCGATCTAATTTGCAAAGATAAGGAGGTACTTGTTTTCGTAGAGGTACGAGCTCGTTCAACCTCTTCGCTTGTTTCTGGTTACGATAGTCTGACTCCTCGTAAAAGAAGGGCGCTTCTTAGGGCCTGCAAGAGTTATCTCAATCAACGAAAGCAAAGGCCCAAGCATTTTCGTTTAGATATAATAGAAGTTGATTTACCTGCCGGCACCGAAGGCAAGCCAGAAATTTTTCACCACGAAAACATTGCCTTGTTCCCCCATCGATTTCATTAGATATATTTTAATCTTAAAATTTATGTCACAAGAATTCTCTTCTACTCGTCAAAGACGTGATTCAAGCCGTAAAGCTCCACCGACTATTATTGTTATTTTCGGTGCATCGGGCGACCTCACAGCCCGCAAGCTTCTACCCGGACTTTACAATCTTGGATTTGATGATTTGCTCTCAGAGGATTTTCACCTTATTGGATATGGACGAAGTGAAATGACCGACGAAGCTTTTCGCCAGAGCATGGGAGATGCAATTGGGAAGTATTCGCGCCGACCTCTCAATGAAGAGATCTGGGGGCAAATGGCAGGTAATCTGCACTACCATGCAGGTCCTTATGATGCTCCGGATTCCTTCGACCGACTTAGCCAACGTATCGGTGAAATTGAAAGTTCGATCGGGACCGAGACGCAGTGCCTTTTTTATGTTTCGACTCCACCAAGCGTTTTTAAGCCTATCTTGGAAAACCTTGGTAGTTCAGGATTAGCCCGTCGCCATAGACAAACTTCTGCCTCGTCAAAGGTCGTAATCGAAAAACCATTTGGTCGTGATCTTGCTTCCGCACAGGAACTGAATGCCATTATAAATCGAAGATTTGACGAGTCCCAAGTATACCGCATCGACCACTACCTTGGAAAGGAAACTGTGCAGAGTCTTCTAGTGCAGCGCTTTGCAAACTCTATTTTCGAGCCGATCTGGAATCGCCGTTACGTTTCCTGTGTTCAAATCACTGTGGCTGAGACTATAGGGGTTGAGTCGCGAGGAGGTTATTATGACCGAAGCGGCGCATTAAGGGACATGGTTCAGAACCATGTCATGCAGTTGCTTGCTCTTACCGCAATGGAACCGCCTTCTTCCCTCGATCCCGAAGCGATTAGAGACGAAAAAGTAAAGGCTCTCAGGGCAATTCGCCCACTCGATCTCGACGGAGATGACACCGATGTAGTTCGTGCACTCTACAAGGAAGGCTTGGTTGGAGGCGAGAAAGCGATCGGCTATCTACAGGAAGAAGGAATACCCGAAGATTCCTCAACTGAAACCTATACGGCCATTCGTTTGTATCTTGATAATTGGCGATGGAAAGGCGTTCCGTTCTATCTCCGATCGGGAAAGTGCATGTCGCGCAAAGCCAGTGAAATTACGGTTCAATTTAGTCGGCCACCCGCGATACTCTTTAGCGAAGGAGACCGTTTTGACATATCGCCTAACTCTTTAGTTATACGCATTCAACCGAACGAAGGCGTTACTCTCACCCTAAATTCAAAAAAACCGGGACTTGCGACTCAACTCCAACCCGTAGAACTTTCCTTTGGTTATGACACCACCTTCGGTTCTGATACTCCGGAGGCATATGAGCGCCTCATCCTCGATGCCATGAACGGAGATGGCACTCTCTTTATTCGAGGAGATGAAACGGAAACGTCTTGGAGTCTCCTTACGCCCGTGCTTGAGCACTGGGCTGAAAAGGGAGCCAAAGGGCTCGGCGCCTATGCGGCGGGGACATGGGGACCGCTCGATGCAGACAAACTTCTCATCAGAAACGGCCACGAATGGCAAGTTTCCGGGACTTGAAAATTGGAATAGCCCAGCCGAAGTCCTCAAGTCGAGTGGCGACGCACAAGAACAATAAGACATGAGCGCTCTGATGTAAAAATTAGAGATGAGATAGCAAGTGACTGCTCGATGATGGACCTAGAATATGATCTACTCAAAGTTGTCCCTCTATCTGGATCGCATGATTGAAGATCAACTAAATCACTACAGAATCCTTTAAAAAAAGTAAGCCGTCATCACACCGACCTAAAAGGTATGGGAGAAATTTCTCATTGGTTCTTGAAAGAATTCGATCGATGCTTCAATTGAAGCTGTTGAAAACTCTACCAGACAAGAGCTACCTATGACAGTTCGCTTAGTAATTTAAATATAATGAACGATAATCTATCAGAAATCGGTCTCATAGGCTTGGCGGTCATGGGACAAAACCTTGCCTTAAACATTGCGGATCACGGATTTCGAATCTCAGTTTACAACAGAACCTCATCCAAGACAAAAGCCTTCGTGGAAAGCAATCCGGATACTCCTGGAGGACTAGTTGATTGCGAAGCACTTGAGGATTTCGTATTTTCTATTCAGCGACCCAGAAAAATAATTATTTTAGTGAAGGCGGGAGAGGCCACTGATGCTGTCATAAATTCCCTTCTGCCGCACTTGGACAAAGGAGATATCATCATTGATGGCGGCAATGCAAAGTGGACAGATACAATCCGTCGCGAAAAAGAGCTTAAAGGGAAAGGTTTTCATTTCATAGGCTCAGGAGTTAGCGGCGGTGAAGAGGGTGCTCGTTTCGGGCCATCTCTGATGCCGGGAGGCGATTGGGAGGCATGGGAGACACTCGAGCCCATTTGGAAGTCAATCGCCGCAAAAGTTGATCCCCAGAACGGTAAACCTCTTGAGGGTGCTGAACCAGGCAAACCGATTGAAGGAGGTTTCCCTTGCTCGGCCTATATCGGTCCAAACGGCGCCGGCCACTATGTAAAGATGGTTCATAATGGCATAGAGTATGGAGACATGCAGATGATCTGCGAAGCCTACGACTTGATGCAACGCCTTCTTGGCCTGACTCCGCCAGAAATGGGAGAAATATTTAGCGAATGGAATCAAGGTTCACTCGATTCCTTTCTCATAGAGATCACTGCAGACATTCTCAAACAGGCAGACCCTCGCACAGGGAGACCCTTCGTCGATGTAGTGCTGGATACTGCCGGTCAAAAAGGGACAGGGAAATGGACTTCTGTCAACGCCCTCGACATGGGCGTGCCCGCCCCAACAGTTTCAGAAGCCGTATTCGCTCGTTGCCTTAGTGCCGTAAAGGAGGAACGAGTAGAAGCCGAGTCTGTCTTATCTGGTCCGGAAAAAGACTTTGCGGGAGACAAAGAAGCCTTCGTCCAAGCCATTCGTGACGCACTCTATTGCTCAAAGATTTGCTCTTACGCCCAAGGGTTTCAGCTGATGCGCGAAGCTCAAAACGAATACGACTGGGAACTGAATTTCGGTGAGATTGCTCAAATTTGGCGAGGTGGATGTATCATCCGAGCTGCCTTTCTGCAAAAAATCACCGAGGCCTACGAGCGAGACCCTAAATTAGCCAATCTCCTTCTCGATCCCTACTTCCGTGATTCCATCGCCGCCGCTCAAGCCAATTGGCGGAAAGTCGTGGCCACCGCAGCAGAACATGGTGTGCCAATTCCCACCTTCGCATCGGCACTAGCATACTATGACGGCTACCGTTGTGCTCGACTTCCTCAAAACCTGCTTCAAGCACAAAGAGATTATTTTGGAGCCCACACATATGAGCGTACGGATGAACCGCGAGAAAAATTCTTCCATATCGATTGGCCCGAGTCCGAACGCGTCGAACTTGCCACTTAGACTTTTGGCGAAGTATTAGAAAAGGGTTACTCCCTAGACTTTTGCATCGAGATAAATCTTACGTACGCACTCAAGATCGTGCCCCATCGATTTGCTGTTGACGCAATAGTCGTATTCTCCATTTCTGGCTACTTCAGCTTTTGCCGTAGCCATGCGGCGTTCGATTTCTTCTTCGGAGTCGGTACCTCGGCTTAACAGTCGAGCTTTTAACTCCTCCAAGTTTTTAGGCATCAAGAAAACCGTTCGAAGCTTACCCGACAAAAACCTATCCGTCTCGCTCGCCTTTCGAAATGCGTCGAAGCCTTGAACGTCTACGTTCAGCAGGAGATCTACTCCCATCTCCAATCGTATTCTGATCTCGCTTTTCAATGTCCCATAGCGTCGCCCATGCACCAACGCATGTTCGTAGAACTCGTTCGCCAACACCTTCTGCCCAAACTTCTCAGTCGAGAGAAAGTGATAATCCACGCCATCCAACTCTCCCACTCGAGGAGCACGCGTTGTTGCCGTAACAACTCGTTCTAGGCCAGGACTGAATTCAGCCAATAAGCTTTCGCAAACCGTTGTCTTACCTATGCCGGCCGGCCCGGAAACAAGAATAATAATTCCGCACGAACTTACATCCTTCATTAATAACCAAAAGCTATAGCTCCCAACAAGATTCCGTAAGCCGCCATCGACGCGCCAAGAATTCGAGGACGGCGACTGGAAACGTAAAGCCAGTTAAGGAAATCTCTCAATCGATACGGCCAAGCACCAAGGTAAAGGGCTATTGCAATCCCGACATAAACGATAGAAACCATGAACAATCGGCTCGCGGGTTCTTGCATAAAAGCAGCATCCAAAGCTTCTCTCGAATAGAACAAAACCAAGATCGCAGCACCCCTAACGGCCAAAAAATCGGGAAGGAATTTAAAAGGCATCACAAGTAACACCAGAGTAATGATAGAAATCAACACCTTGTGCTCGCCAAAATCCGCTTCACTAAGATGCAAAATGTGCCGGTATAAGAACCAAGCCGCTGCAATCGTCATAGTCGCAATCGCTGCAATCTTTGAACGCGGGAAACTCTTTACTGTGTGTTCCCTAATTGCTGAACGCCAAGCCAAGTAGGCGCCCAATGCAAAAAGGCTACAACCAGTGAACAGAGTATGAAAAAAAAGATTCATAAATAAAGTTTTCTAAACAGTAGAAGAATTTGCTTCTAAGGTAGATTTAGTTAAAGTTGGTAAGCCGTGCAAAATTGTTACGGTTGCTTCCTCAATTTTCACATCGAGCAATTGACCGACCATCCGTTTGTTGCCGGGGAAAATCACTTTACGAAATCCACGCGTACGACCGATATATTGGCCTTTCCCTTTGCGTGCCGGCCCTTCGACTAAAACTTGCTGAGAGCTACCGAGCAATGATTCGTTTCGCCGCAGCGAGCTCTTTTCCAAAATACGAAGTAATTCCTGGTTGCGGGTTTCCTTCGTTTCTCGAGGTATCTGGTCTGCCAGGTCTGCAGCCTTAGTACCCGTACGGATGCTGTACTTGAAAATAAAGGCCATTTCAAATCCCACTTCTTCAAACAGATCCTTGGTTTGTTCATAGTCCGTCTCCGTTTCTCCAGGAAAACCGACAATAATGTCAGTGCTCAGGTAAATGTCCGGCACTGACTCGCGTAAAGAATCAACAATGCGAAGAAATTTCTCTTTGGTGTATGGCCTGTTCATCGCTTTCAGGATGCGATTAGAACCACTTTGGACGGGTAGGTGAGCATACTCGCATAATTTAGGCAATTCACGATAAGCATTCACCAAGTCCTTCCCGTAGCCTACGGGATGCGGGGAAGTGAAACGAATGCGCTTCAAGGATTTCACTTCGTGGATAGCCTCCAACAATTGAACAAAAGGACTTTTCCCTTTGAAGAAAGGTATTTGCCCACGACCATAGGCATTCACAATCTGACCAAGTAGGGTGACTTCACGCGTGCCGGAAGATACCAATTCCTCGACCTCTGCAACAATTTGCTCGATGGGACGATAGCGTTCTTCGCCGCGTGTTTTGGGAACGATACAGAAAGCGCAATTCATGTTGCAACCCTGCATGATCGAAACAAAGGCTGAAACCTTAAGCTGATCTGGGGTATGCTCACGGATTTCATTTTGCGAGTCCTCCTCGTCTCCCAAGTCAATGATTGTTTGCGGGGAAGGCCCTAAGCCCGTAATCGTAGATACGATATTATCCAGGTGATCAGGAATACGATGGAATTTTTGAGTACCGACGATAAGGTCTAAATCCGGCAGTCGATCCAAAAGATCTTCACCATGATTTTGAGCCATACATCCCATAACACCAAAAACAAAGTTTGGGGTTTTCTTTTTGCGAGCGGCGAGGTAACCGGCTTTGCCAATAGCTTTTTGCTCAGCCTGATCCCTAACGCTGCAAGTGTTTAGAAGAACGACGTCGGCATTCTTTTCATCGTCAACAATCGAATAACCGCGAGCTCGCAACTTGGAGGAAACAGCCTCCGAGTCACGCTCGTTCATCTGGCAACCGTATGTCTTGACGTAAACGCGATTCATTAGAGAGCAACGAAAGGGTGAAAAGGATAAGTCCTCATGGAAGCCGGTCAATCGCTAACATACCATCACGACCATGTTCGAATCTTCTCAGACGGTATGTAATTCAATAGCTGCTCTGTTAGAAAATCGTTAATCTCATGTCTTTCATCAAAAGTATGGGAAACCACGCCGTTCCTATTCTCCCAATCTCGATAAACCAATTCTTCGGAAGGTCTTGCTTGGGCCATCCTTCGAAAATAATCCCCATTCATCCGAAAGGTTCCGACAGTGACGTCTCTCAATTGCTTCATGGGAAATTTGCAGAAAGTCTGTTCAACGAGAGATGAATAANCCTCTCGCCATCCATCNACNGGAATAACCGGATCAANGCAAATACGAATAGGCCAACCNGAAGAAGCGGCCAACAAAGCATTNTCAAGGCGAAGNCGAGTGCNGGGAACACCCTTTTCATACCTTTCCTCGACTATNNNGGGGGACAAGGTCCAGGCCAAAAGCACGCGATCGGTNGGAGTTAAATCCTGAATTGCCGAAAANTTCGNNCTCTTTGTNCGGATTTCAATATCAAANCCCGGATGGTCTTCTANAAAACGAATCCATTCACGACAAACCCCCGACACTTTTTCGAAAGCCAGTAANTCGCAATCATGGGAAATACTGAGCAAGATNTGTTTATGNGNATCNTCTCTTTCGGACANAAAATTAATTACCGAAGTAAAATAATCGTCTAGGTTAGCAAACAAAACCAAATTTGCTGANGAGAACATTCCTTGGAGATAGCAATAAGAGCAATCATACAGACAATTAAGCATTAACGCCGTGTANAAATAATCAGTTTCNTCCCCCTCCTGAACAAATTGACTGCCATCGTAAATATAATCAGATTTCTTTTTCGCTAGAATTAGTTTTGGACTCAATTTCTGNGCTTCGAAATTCTGATTTCTACGATTAAAGAAATCTTTGTAATCATCGATGAATATAATTTCNGATCGAGGAAAACGCTCAAGGATTCTTTTTGTTGTAGCATAGTCCGNAGCTCCATGCTCAACGTAAATATGAGAAAGTGGTTTATTTAGCCAATTCACGACAAAGATNGGTGAAAGCAAGGTTACGATCNNTCTTNACNNTNGGNTTTTNGGATTCGATTTTTTTTAATATCGGTCTGAAATCTATTTTCCTCAAACTGGCTCCAAGAGCGATTTTATGGAGTGAATGGACTTGAGTCTTTGTTAATCTCCAACTTTTAGCTATNTCATCAATGGAAGATTGGATATGAGCATGTATTTTAGGTTTAGCCGCTGTAATCGACCGACAAATNTGTNGTAGATATTTAGAGATTTCAAAAACCCTGTNATTGATCAAATCCTCAATNNCTTTTGTGCTTTTNCTNGAGGNNTCNAAGTGATCTGANACGACCTTTATGCAATGGATCGAATGTACAGGCAGAAANAATGTCGCCGCTTGGAAAAATCCTGCCGACTCCATATCTACGATCTCGGCAAAAGGGTCGAAATCCATNACATTTGNGTCTTGTACCGGTTGGTCATGGCATTGAATCGCAGATTCTTNCCATTCATGAGCAATTAAAGNGTCNGGGAAGAAGTCCCTNCCGGTNCACACTTCTCGAATTCGATTCACGTAACGCATTTCNCCAATGTTGGTCTTGGGATTCCTAGAACCGCAGAGCCCAAAGTTGAGTACAGACACNTANTCGTCGTTGAGGCTAAAGGCTTTTGTCGTNGATATTGCNGAGGAAATNCGTCCGACGCCAGTAACAATCAAAGTAAACTCATCATTNCGATATTCCCCATGGGAATGAAANTTGAGATTCAANNTNCTGACTAGCGGGCGGGCTTCTNCNNGTAAAGCCACAACTATCAAAACGGGACCGGATGTATTTTCAGTATTCACNCCACCCACTTNAGCAATTGGTNCAATTGATTTATAACAGGCGACCCNGATGCNGTTAGTTTTCGTTCAGAATGATGACCATTCGANTAAAGCAAGCAATCAATGCCNAGTTCCTGAGCAACTTNATGNTCATGCAAAGTATCTCCCACGAGCAAATATTCGTCCCTCTTCAATTCAGAANCCTCCACAAGGCTTCTTGCTCTATCCAGTTTGCCCTCCGCATGAATATTACTGGTTCCGNCTATCACACAAAAATAATCATGTAAATTATGATGCCGAACAAATGCCTTTACATGCTCTTCTTTACCAGCCGAAAGCAATGATTGATCAATACCAAGTGAAGAGATTTTTGAAATGGTTGCNCTCGCATTTTCTTGGAGAACACATTGTTTCCATAAAAAATGNTATTTTTCGATGAAAANAGTAGATATTTCATTGAATTCNGGGCCTTGGCAAGGAAGTCCAAGCCGATTGTAATAATCTCGAACCGGAAAATCGAATTGTTCCCGATAATGNTCCAATANGAGCTNAGGCAANCCTCGATCCTCGAGGATATCATTGACTATCCGGACACATAATTTGGCNTCGTCGATAATAGTCCCGTTCCAGTCCCAAATGATNTGCGTGTACTTTTTTTTAACAGATNCGANCATGCTATTAGTGTNANNAAGCTCATTTAANGCNTAAAGAAGGNACTAAAGANCTGTNATTCTTCATTGTTTGCAGTTTCCCAATCTAGCAAGCTTTTCTTCCGANCCACGCCCCATCTGTATTTTCCCGTTTTACCGTTTGCCGGGAGTGCGCGATNACAGGGAATTAAGATTGCCACTGGATTCGCTCCAACTGCTGCTCCAACCGCTCTCGCCTTCTCCTTCCCNCCAAGTANTACNGCAATTTCTCCATAGCTAANTGTTTGACCAAAAGGTACATTGAGCAAGGCATCCCAAACCATTCGCTGAAATTCAGTACCTCGTGGAAGCAAGGGGATTCCCTTGCCCAATTGNTTTTCTTTAAAGGTACATNGCAAAGCTTTCGGAATGGTAATCGNGATTCCCGAAAAGTTATTTTTAATAAATTCAAGTTGAGTGNCGGCATCTTCATTACAGGTAATTCGTACATTCCCGACAGGTGTCTCGGCATAGTATATTTCCATTTNATTCAGNAAAACTTGTTGTTTCCATTGGGGGATTCAAATANAAAATGNAGGTGAAAAANATGTTANCAATCTTAACAGAGCTTTGATGAAAACTTCTCCAGTAGTCGTTTTNCTTGCTGTCTCATGCTTGGCGACAGCGTTTTCANCAGGAGCAGAGGACACGGCGGAAGGCTCGGCNTTCTTTGAAAAGAAAATACGCCCCGTCTTGGTCAATAATTGCTACGAGTGTCACTCGGCCAAGGCGAAAAAGCTCAAGGCCAATCTTTATCTGGACCGCAAGGCGGGTTGGACGCAGGGCGGTGAAAGCGGACCAGTCGTGATACCGGGCAAACCCACCGAAAGTCGTCTGCTTACGGCTATCAGCTACAAAGACAACGATTTGCGCATGCCCCCTAATAAAAAACTACCTAAACAAGTGGTGGCTGATTTTGAGAAATGGATTGCAATGGGTGCTCCTGATCCCAGGGACATGCCAATGGAAGTGATTGTGGAGACAATTGGCCCCAAAGCAAAGACTCTCAAGGAAGGCCGGAAGTTCTGGGTTTTCAATCCATTGGATTTCCCCCAATTGCCAGCCGTTAAAGAAGCAAAATGGGTGAAAGACGAATTGGATCACTTTGTATTGGCAAAACTTGAAGAAATCGATTTACAACCAAGTCCACCAGCGGACGAATCGACTTTGCTCCGCAGGCTTTATTTTGACCTGACCGGACTTCCTCCCGACGTCGGGCAAATCGAGGCTTTTCAGGCGGATGATTCTCCCGATTCCTATGCCGAGGTGGTGGACGACTTGCTTGCTTCCCCCCGTTTCGGGGAACGCTGGGGGCGCCATTGGCTGGACGTTGCCCGTTATGCCGATACCACGGGAGGCGGGCGCAACAATCCTTTTCCCAATGCTCATCGCTTCCGGGAATACGTCATCGAGAGCTTCAACGAGGACAAGCCTTTCGATCAGTTCGCCAAGGAGCAAATCGCAGGCGACCTGCTCCCATCCACTAACGATAAGGAATTCAACTGGAACCTAACCGGAACCGGCTTTCTCGCCCTCGGACCGCACAACTACGAGTTACAGGACAAAGCGCTCTTGCGCATGGAGATAGTCGATGAGCAAATCAGTGCCGTGGGGCGGGCTTTCTTGGGCATGACCATGGGGTGCGTCCGTTGTCATGATCATCCGTTCGATCCCATTCCCATCGAAGAATACTATTCTTTGGCGGGAATTTTTAGAGGTACTAATAGCTTGGTCCCGGGAAACGTCGGTAGTTTTCATGAACGAACGCTGCGCGATCAACATGCGGTTGCCCGCAAGAAACACTCGGCTGATCAAAAGAAGCTTGAGGGCGAATTGAAAAAAGCCGAAGCACAGCTCAAGGCTCTTGGAGGAAATACGGATTTTGCCAAAGCCGGACAGAATTCCCTTGATCCCGGCAAACTGGGAGGTGTGGTGGTGGATGACGTGGATGCCAAGCTAGTCGGGAAATGGGTGTCCTCGACCCATACCAAGGGGTATGTCGGAAAGCGTTACTTGCACGATGACTCCAAGGGCAAGGGGAGAAAGTCAGTTACTTTTCCCGCCCGAATCCCCGAGCCGGGCAAGTATGAAATCCAGCTTTCCTATACCCCAGGTATCAACCGGGAAAAGAAGACACCGATTACCATCATGCATGCCGACGGCGAGCAAAAGGTTTACGTCAACCAGACCAAGCAACCCCCGATTCTCGGCTCCTTTGTTTCGTTGGGGACCTACCACTTCGAGAAGGGAACCCGGGAAGTCATCCAGATCACGACCGAAGACACCAATCAGGTCGTGATTGCCGACGCCATTCGTTTGTTGTCCAAGACCGAGAAACCTCCTCCTGTTCTTGCCAAGAAGGAGGAATCCGAGCTGGCCAAGGAAGAATCGAAGGAAAAGCAGGAGCTCGCCAAGGCCCGGAAGAAGCAAGCTGAAAAGCTAGTCGCCGATCTTAGAACCAAGCTTAAGGAGCATAAAAAAACCTCCCCTTCAGGGGCGGTTAAGGTGATGACCGTTCTCGAGCACAAGGAAGCAGGGGACTGGCGTATTCATCGAAGGGGGGAGATTCGGAACCTTGGTCCTTACGTCAAGCGTGGCTTCCTAGCCGTGGCCACTCCTCCGGATTTATCTCCGAAGCCCGAGATACCCAAAGGTTCAAGCGGGCGTCTTCAGCTTGCCGATTGGGTGGCGTCTTCCGACAATCCTCTTACCGCCCGTGTTTATGCAAATCGGGTCTGGCGTCATCTTTTCGGGAGGGGCATAGTAGCCACACCGGATAATTTCGGGGAAATGGGCCGTCGTCCCACTCACCCCCAACTTCTTGACCATTTGGCTATCTCTTTTATTGAAAACGAATGGTCCACTAAGAAACTGATTCGCAAGGTGGTTCTTTCGAACGCCTACCGCATGTCGTCAACGGGAGCCCCGGGAGCGATCGAGGCAGACCCTCAAAACGATCTGTTCTCAAGGCAAAATCGTCGTCGTCTCGAGGTCGAGTCCATAAGGGACGCCATGTTGGTGGCAAGCGGCCAAATTTCCTATTCTCGGGAAGGCATGGACAAGACGCGGTCCATGTTCGAAAAACTGGACCGAAACAAGATTCCGGAAATGTTCGCCGTTTTCGATTATCCCAACCCCGGGCTCGTATCGGGTAACCGAAATGCCAGTACGGTTCCTACACAGGCACTCTTCATGATGAACAGTCGATTTGTGCTCAACGAAGCAAAAGCCGCAGCAGTCAAAATACTCGAAATGGAGGGACTGGATGACCAGCAAAGACTCGTTTTCGCTTACAAGACCACCCTTGGAAGAATTCCCAGTGATGGGGAAAAGTCCCTTGCCTTGGCTTACTTAAAGAAGCATGGTGGAAGCACAGACAAACAAGATGCTTGGGGCGGCATCCTTCATGGACTTTTTGCCTGCCTCGACTTTCGCTACCTGAACTGAATAAAACAACAAGCCATGGACCACATAGCTCAATCGTTTTCCCGTCGCCAAATGCTCAAGAGCGCAGCATGCGGCTTCGGTTCGTTGGCCGTGGCCGGCATGCAAGGCGCCCAAGCTCTCACGGGCAACCCCTTAGCCGCCAAGGCCTCTCTCATACCGCAACGAGCTAAACGCGTAATCTTCATCTTCATGGCGGGTGGACCGAGTCACGTCGATACCTTCGACTACAAGCCGGAACTGATTGCCAAGGATGGTAAGAACATCGATTTCGTCGGTGTCCGGACAGGAACCTTTGGCAAACAAAGCAAGAGGAAATTGATGAAACCCTTGTGGGATTTCAAGCAATACGGCGAATGCGGCAAACAAGTCTCCTCACTTTTTCCCCACATAGCCGGTCAAGTGGATGACCTCGCATTTATTCATTCCATGCATACGGAAGGTGTGGCTCATGGTCCTTCTACCTTATTCCTTCACACTGGGGCCACCAATTTGGTGCGCCCTTCCATGGGTAGTTGGATTTCTTACGGACTTGGCACTGAAAACGAAAATCTTCCTGCTTTCGTAACCATCTCCCCTTCCGCAGGAAAAGGCGGACCACGAAACTACGGGGATGCCTTTCTTCCATCCATTCACCAAGGCACGGCCGTGGGGCGGGCTGGAAGCGCAAGCGCAGTCAAGATCAGGAACGTCGACAACGCCATGCTCAGTGACTCTCAAAGGCGTCAGCGTTTTGATTTCCTCCAAGGTCTCAATTCCGAACAAGCGTCCCGTTCTCCGGCAGATGATCGTTTGGATGCCACCATCAAGACCTACGAACTCGCATGGCGTATGCAAATGGAGGCTCCCGAATTAACGGATCTTTCCAGGGAAAGCGAAGCTACTAAGAAAATCTATGGCATAGGGGAAAAGAAAACCGACGATTTCGGCAAGCAATGCCTGCTCGCTCGCAGAATGGTCGAACGAGGCGTTCGCTACGTTAGCGTAAATTATTCAGACGAATCCAGTAACCCGCGCTGGGACCAACACAGCAACATGCCCAAGCATGCCGATCACGCCGAGGCCACTGACAAACCCGTGGCGGGATTATTGCGTGACCTGAAGGCGCGAGGATTGCTTGAAGACACCCTCGTCTGGTGGGGTGGTGAATTTGGTCGGACGCCTTTTGCCCAAAGCAAGGATGGTCGCGACCACAATCCACGAGGATTCACCGTTTTCCTTGCCGGTGGTGGTATTAAATCAGGTATTTCCTATGGTGCTACCGATGAAATTGGCAGTATAGCGGTTGACAAAAGGGTCCATATGCACGACCTGCATGCCACTATCCTGCATGCGCTTGGCTTGGATCACGAAAAGCTGACTTACCGCTATTCGGGCAGGGATTTTCGACTAACTGACGTTGCTGGGCGAGTCGTTCACGATCTCTTCTCCTAAATCGTCTTTCGTGGCTTGCCCTCAAGCAAGAGGGATCTAAAAACGTTAAAATGAAAGCCATCATATTACCAAAGCATGGCAGTACTGAACTTTTTCGTACCGAAGAAGTACCTAAGCCGAAAATAAAATCTGGTCATGTCTTGATTCAAGTAGCCGCCTCGAGCGTCAATCCGGTAGACTTTAAAATCAGGCAGGGGTTGATTCCCATCGGCCCTGAACTTCCTGGAATCCTTCACGGAGACATGTCAGGTACTGTCGTGGAGGTCGGTGAAGGAGTGGAAGGTTTTACGGAAGGAGACGAGGTATACGGATGCATCGGCGGATTCAAAAACTTACCCGGAGTCTTGGCTGATTTCGCCCTTGCCGATGCCCGCCTGTTGGCAAGGAAACCTAAGAACCTCTCAATGATAGAAGCCGCTGCCCTACCCTTGGTCACCATAACGGCTTGGAACGCCCTTGTGGAAAGAGCCAAGGTCTCGCAAGGACAAAGAGTGCTCGTTCATGCCGCGGCAGGTGGAGTTGGCCATGTTGCGCTTCAACTCGCCAAGGCTGCTGGTGCTGAGGTGCACGTAACTGCATCGAGTGAAAATAAGATCTCACTGGGCAAGAAACTTGGCGCCGAAGTAGGCATCAACTATAGAAAAGAAACGGTCGAAGAATACCTTGCTGCTCACACTGATGGAGAAGGCTACGACATCGTTTTCGACACGGTAGGAACCACTCGACTCGACGATTCCTTCCAAGCCGCCAAAATCGGTGGTACAGTTGTCTCCATCGCGGCACGTTCTACTCATGACCTATCCAATGTTCACATAAGGGGGCTCACTCTCCATGTCGTATTTATGCTCCTGCCGCTCGTCCGCAACATCGGACGCGAGAACCACGGAATAATCTTGAGGCAAGCTGCCCAATTGATCGAAGCCGGCAAGCTTCGACCTCATTTGCACACTGAGGTATTCCCATTCGAAAGAGTTGGCGATGCCCATGCCCTGCTGGAATCTGGCGAAACACTGGGCAAAATAGTCCTGTCGAATAGTTAGATTCGGCTTTCAGCTTGCGACAGGCGTAAGCCGTCATAACTTGTCCAAATGGGATGAGGCGAATAATACACATCGATCAAGATTGTTTCTACGCATCGGTTGAGATGCGTGACAATCCAAGCCTAAAAGGGATTCCATTGGGTATCGCAGGACTCGGTCGAAGGAGTGTTCTTACGACATGCAATTACGAAGCAAGGGCATTTGGTTGCCATTCCGCCATGCCTACCTTCAAGGCAATCGAGCGATGCCCGAATCTTCGTTTGATTGCACCTGATTTTAAAAAATATCAGGAAGTTTCTAACGAAATCAGAAAAATATTCAATGAGTACACGGAACAAGTCGAACCGCTTTCTTTAGATGAAGCCTATCTCGATGTATCTGCCAACAAGGTCATAGCCACTGAAATTGCACAAGAAATTAGGGAAAGAATACAAAAAGAGATCGGATTAACATCTTCCGCGGGAATCGGACCGAACAAGATGCTGGCAAAAATTGCAAGCGACTGGCATAAGCCAAACGGCCAGTTCGAGATTTTCGAAGAGCAGGTAGCAGCCTTCATGCACAAATTACCTGTTCGAAAATTGTGGGGAGTCGGTCCAAAGACAGAGAAACAATTAATCAAACTGGGCATTCACACATGCGGCGACATGCAACTCATTTCCTCATCGGAATTAATCCGTAGATTCGGAAAATTCGGTGCAGAGTTGTATAACTTGGCCCAAGGGAAAGATGAGCGATCCGTACAACCACATCGCGAACGAAAGTCCATAAGCGTGGAACGAACTTTTGGAGACTTCATAACAGGTTTTGATACTGCCTCGGAGAAACTAAAGCTTCTCTACGAAGAGTTGAATTATGAACTTTTATATAAAGATATATATAATTTTGCATCAGGGATATTCGTAAAGATTAAATTTAGTGACTTCTCAGTTACCAGTGTCAGTAAGACTGGCTCTTCTCTATCTCTCGAAAGCTTTTTCGCGCTGTTGGATAAAGGGATACAGAGAAACTCTAATCCAATTCGCCTACTTGGTCTAGGTGTCCGCCTACACTCGGTTATCAACAAAAGCCTTCAACTCGACTTCATCGAGGTTCTTGATCCAGCAAACAAAAATCAATCCTTAGATTCAGCCTGAGTTTCATGATTTCCTGTATTGATATTTCAGTAGTTATCTTGTCTGTGCTTTTTCTACTGATGAATCATTTCTTCGCTGAATTAATTTAAATTATTTCTTTCTATTTTCAGAAACTTTCGAATGAAGCCCTCTGCTTCTGAAAACAACAAGCGGCTACTTCTGCCTTTTTTTCCTTTGTGTGTATTTCTTTTGAGCAACTGCAAACCTTGGCCGGAAAATGTACCTTCAAATCGTCAGAAAACTTCGAGCCCTCAACCATTGCTTTACCTATGACACGATCCAGTCTTGCCTTTTCCTGACATTTCGGAGATAGAAATTACTTCGTTCTTTAAACAGTCTTACACGCCTTCAACCGCATCCATAGACAATCCATTAAACCGGATTACCAACCGAGCGCGAGAGCAGCTACGGTGGTCCAAGGTCCAACATACCGGGATGCGCGGTTTCCGGCGTAACCGAAAATAGCGCTCTCCTCGCCCGTGAACACTGAGGAGCCGCCCGAAAGGGTCGGCTTTTTTTGTGGGTGAGAAAAGTGCGTAACCAACAGGAGATACGCGCAATGAACAATACACAGAATAGATTACAGCCATACGAAGAATTGGCTGTTCGCATAGACGAAACAAATCCGAACCATCATATCTGGAACAATAATGGGACTTGGTGGGTTCACTACACGATATACCCAACGCCTGTGACGGCAGAACGCCGTCGCCGTTCACTCCAGACGAATGACCCGACGACTGCCCGAGTTCGGCGCGATGCTTTGTTTTTGGAACTATCCTTGGAGGAAGAATCCAAGGCAGCTTGATGTTTCGGAAAATGTAGCCCGAGTTAATTGAGCCTTGCCGATGAGGGCGAGGGCGTCAAATTTGAGGTGCATGAATTCCTCATGCCTGCGAATCCTTTTCCTCCTCACCATCTTGCCTCTTTCCTCCATGCTCGATCCCATGTTGATCGAGGCCCAACCAAAAGGGTACAACTATGAAGAGGCAAAGGTACCCAAATATAATTTGCCGGACCCCCTCGTCTGCCTCGACGGTTCAAAGGTGAAAGATGCCGACGATTGGGTGAAGAAGAGGAGACCGGAGGTGGTCCGCATGTTCGAGGATGAGGTCTATGGACGATCGCCGGGAAAACCAAAGGCGATGCGTTTCGAGATAGTGGAGAAAGAAGCTGACGCTCTTGGAGGCAAGGCAATGCGCAAGCAAATCGTCATTCATCTGGGCAAAGGCGAAAAAGCCCTCGCCGTCAATTTGTTGTTGTACCTACCCAAAAAGGCCAAGGGTCCTGTGCCGGGGTTTCTTACAGTTAATTTCCTAGGCAACCACACCACCAACAAAGATCCTGCCATACGCATACCGACCTCTTGGGTTCGCAACGGCAATGGAACCAAGAACAACAAGGCCACGGCGGCGGGTCGCGGCGAGCGAGCTTCCCGTTGGGCAATCGACTCAATCGTATCCCGAGGCTATGCCTTTGGAACCATCTACTATGGCGACATAGACCCTGATTTCCACGACGGCTACGAAAACGGAATTCACCCACTGTTCCCTCCAAAAAACCCGAAGAAGCGCAAGCCGACTGACTGGGCATCCATCGCCGGCTGGGCATGGGGCCTTAGTAGGGGCTTGGATTACTTGGAAACGGAAGCCGACGTCGATGCCAAGCGAATCGCCGTGATGGGTCACTCCCGGCTCGGCAAAACATCCTTGTGGGCAGGGGCCTCGGATGAACGCTTCGCACTAGTCATCTCCAACAACTCAGGATGTGGAGGAGCGGCCTTGAGCAGGCGGCAATTCGGTGAAACGGTCAAACGTATCAACACCTCCTTTCCGCATTGGTTTTGCGACAACTACAAGAAATACAACGACAAAGAAGATGAATGCCCGGTTGACCAGCACATGCTGATCGCCCTTTCAGCGCCCCGTCCGGTTTACGTCGCATCCGCTGAAGGTGACAGGTGGGCAGATCCAAATGGCGAATTTTTATCCGCTCTAGGAGCAGAACCTGTCTATCAACTATTTGGGCATACATTTGGCGCTAGTAAGCAACCTCCTGTCAACAAACCCGTCCAAGGGCGGATCGGCTACCATGTGCGAACGGGCAAACATGACGTAACCAGTTTCGATTGGGAACAATACTTGAATTTTGCCGACAAGCACCTGCGTTAACTTTAAGAACAAAAATCATGAAGCGGTTGACTTTCATCTTATCGTTTTTTCTGGGAACAACGATTGCTCAGGGAAAAGAGTCAGTACAAACCATTGCATTCGGCTCTTGTCTTAAGGAAAGTCGTCCACAACCGATTTGGGAAAGTGTTATAGCTACAAAGCCCGATGTTTTCGTTCTGCTCGGCGACAACATATACGGCGACACTCGCGACATGAATAAGTTGAGAGGCAAGTGGGATGCCTTTGCTGCGGTATCCGGATTTAGCAAACTGAAAACCAAATGTCGACTCCTCGCGACATGGGACGATCACGACTACGGCGAAAACGATGCCGGCATCGAATACCCGAAGAAAACTGAGTCGCAGCAAATCTTTCTCGACTTTCTCGATGAACCCAAAGATTCCGCTCGTCGCAACACCCCGGGCATCTACGATGCCGTCACCATCGGCCCGAAAGGAAAACGGGTTCAGTTCATCCTATTGGACACTCGCTATTTTCGCACCGCCTTGAAACGCGCTCCAAAACGAGAAAAAGGTAAAGGTCCCTATGGGCCGAATGAATCGGACAAGGCAGAGTTACTTGGCGAAGCACAATGGAGGTGGCTGGAGAAAACACTGTACGAGCCGGCGGAGGTACGCATCATCGCATCTAGTATCCAAGTTGTTTCAACGACACACGGTTGGGAAACCTGGGGAAACTTCCCAAAAGAAAGGGGACGTTTCCTTGAGCTGCTTAAGAAAACTAAGGCCAACGGCGTAATTATTCTAAGTGGAGACCGACATTCAGCCGAGATATCCAAGTTGGACGAAACCCTACCCTACCCTCTCTTCGACGTCACCTCCAGCGCCATGAACCAAACACAAAAGCCAGGCAAAGAAGAAAACCCCCACCGATTTAGCGATCGCTACTTCAGGGAAAACTTTGGCGTACTGAAAATCGACTGGTCGAAACCCAAAACAGGCGTCACCATGGAAATTCGGAGCCTCGTCGGCAAGATAGTGCGTACGGCGCAAGTCACCTTTTGACAAATCTAGTAACCCTCGAGAAGTCGCCTTGACTTCCATTGGTTCCAAGGCGAAAAAATGATCTTATGCTGCAGAATCAAACCTTAGCCCACGGCAACCTCTCGAGTGGCGTCTCTCGTCGTGCAGCTATACGGGCGGGAGCTCTCGGATTAATGGGTGGTTTAGGCATGGGTGACCTCGCAAGTCTGCGCGCCACTCCAGGTTCAGGGGGCACGATCCCCGTCGGTCGGGCAAAGTCCGTAATATATATTTTTCTGTCCGGAGGATTAGCCCAACACGAAACCTTCGACATGAAGCCCGATGCACCCATTGAGAACCGGGGTGAGTTCAACCCAATACCCACGAAAACATCGGGCATCCAAATCTGCGAACACTTGCCGAAACTGGCAAAAATTTCGAATAAATGGGCTCTTGTCCGCTCCCTGACCCATCGCCACAACGAGCATTCTCAAGGACATCATGTTATGCTAACGGGTCGTTCGGAAGTACCCGACGGCTTCAAACCCAACAAGCCTCAGGATACGGACGATCCCAGCATCGCGGCCATCTGCAACTCACTCCTCAAGCCGAGTGGCTCAGCTCCAACTCCAGTTGTCGTAATGCCCGACAAGATCGTCCACCGAACCGGTCGCGTAATTCCGGGCCAGTTCGCTGGAAGCATGGGGAAGTCCCAAGACCCTTGGCTGCTAGAAATTTCACCTTTTCACCCGCTTCACTACGGTGCCTATCCGGAGTATCTCTTTCACCATGCAAAGGGCCTCAAGGAGGATGACGGTCTCGTTTTCCGAGCACCGCACTTATCTCTTCCCTCCGGCTTGAATCTTCGACGCGTCGCCGACCGAACCACACTCCGTCAGGATCTTGAAAACCAATCGCACACTCTGGAAAGCGCCGCTGGAGACGAAGCCTTCGACAGGTATCGCGAGGCTGCGGTCGACTTGCTTGCCAATGGAGACGTCCATTCTGCATTCGACCTCTCGAAGGCCGACCCCAAGCAAATCGAACGCTATGGAGACCACAGTTTCGGGTGGTCCCTGTTGATGGCCCGCAATCTCGTCACAGCCGGGGTAAACTTAGTGCAGGTTAACCTCGGAAACAATGAAACATGGGATACCCATCAAGCCGCATTTCCAAACCTTAAGAACTTTCTGCTGCCACCTCTCGACCACTCTCTGAGTGCACTGTTGAACGACCTCGACGCCTCCGGTTTGCTCGACGAAACAATGGTGGTGGTAGCCAGCGAATTTGGTCGTACGCCTAAAATTTTCAGGCTCCCGAGCGCAGAGCTGCCTGGACGGGATCATTGGGGATCCGTCCAATCCGCTTTATTTGCCGGGGGTGGCGTGAAAGGCGGCACAGTCGTTGGGTCCTCGGACAAGATCGGGGGCTACCCTGCTGATGATCCCCAAAAACCCGAAAACTTTGCAGCCACCATTTACGATGCCCTTGGTATTCCTCGCGGAACCCATTGGAAAGACCTGGCGGGTCGCCCTTACTCAGTCTATCATGCCGACCCGATCGGCGGACTAACTTGAACAATTGCAGTTTTCGGGATCCGTAGATGGCAGACTTCACTCGACTCTTTCGGGCAGGAGTGTGGGGTCGGTGCCGAGGCTACCGTAAAGACGATCGAGAGCGTCTGTGTCATCGAGGCGAGCGAGAGCTTCTATGCAAAAATCTCGTCGCTCAACCAATCCGAGGCGTTTGGCTGTTTCTTGATTCGTCTCGTCCTTGAGAAATTCGGTTACGTAATCGAGACGTCCTTGCCAGTACTGTCCGGTAACTTCTAGTCTAGCGACCAAACGTTCTTTATACCATTCGGAGGTTAATATTTCATCGGCATCAAAAAGCTTTCTGAACTCAGGATCATTAAGACCGCGACCTTCCCAGTCGCCATGCGCCATGACATTAAGCAAGGCGCGTAAAGGAGGACAAGCCCGCTCAACGGAACCATCCTCGAAATAACGTTGGGCAACGTCGCGTTGGGCTTCAACGACATTGGCGACGCTTTCGGCGTATTCGTCTGGATCCTGTAGTTCAGGCCGCAACATTTCATCGGGAAATACGGATACGGGGTCTGTAAAGATTCTGCCTAGAAAGGCGTGGGCGAAGCGATGGGTGATTCGGTATCCAAGTCGGCTGGAAGGATAGGTCTTTCCTTTGTGGGTGAAGTCGGGGACAGGCTCGAGGAAACCTTGAGTTATCATTTGCCGAGGATCGTTTTCTTCTTTGAGAAAACGGCTCCATATTTCAGGAATCAAAAGGCTTACGTCATGGTTGACTTTGTATTTTGGTCCGATACACCCGGCGGAAGTAACGAAAGCTCCTTGCCGCGTGGCGGCGTAGGAAATCAGGGCGGCATTGAGGTCATGGATCGGCAGAATGGCGTTGAAGGGGCCCTTGGTCATCGCGCCTTCCGAACCTGCTCCCGTTGTCGAGGGGGATTTACCCGTGAGACTCGCAATGCAGTCCATAAAGAACTCGGGCAATTCCAGATAGTGAATCGGTGCAAAACAAGAAAGCGGCCGAATCCTGTTCGTGGCATCTCCTGCATTATTGCGCCGCCCCGGGAGCACGGCTCGCACGGGGTACAAAACCTTCTTGTCCATGGAAAGGCTACGCCGCATACGGGTTCCCAATCGAGCAAGGTATACGGAACGTGGATCGAGCAGGTCGGGACGAGTCTGGAGGTAACGGGGGTTCTTGGATGGCTTACCGTCTACGAGGCGAGGGTTTGCCGAGGAGACAAAGTAATTCGTGCCTTCCTCACTTTCGGCGACCTCGCGAATAAGGGCTTGCATGGGCTCGGTATATTCTTCGAAGTCGAGGGTCTTTTCCACTTGGACCATCCCTTCCTCTCGGGTAAGGGGTTGGAAATTGCTTATAAAGTTTCCGGGCAAGGAAAGCTCGATTTCCGTTTGCTTGTCGAAACCCCGGAGAATCGCATCGTCAGGGCGCTGGAACAGACGATATTCACAGTTGTGAACAAACTTGACCGACTCTCCAAAAGAACCCGGACCAACATCATTGAGCAGGCTCAAAGGCGCTACGGTGGAGGCGGTTATATCGTCCTCCGCAATCAGCTTCACGGCGGGCACAAAGTCTTTTCTCAGAGCAAATAGTCGCCAAGCTCCATTCTCGTCGAACCCAACACGGAGGTGACGCGTGATTAACTTTTGGCCCTTGTAACGAAGCTCATTGGCGGGCTGCCCGTTCACGGAGTCCACACTGAAACCTTTCAGCCACTGATCTCCAAGTTCGGAACGGTGTCGACGCTTGATGATTAGCACGAGGTCCTTCACTCTCTGCGGAATATTGGTCAACCACTCATTGTATTCCGGTGTGTAAAGCGTTTCCGATGGCGTTAGCAACTTGATTACCGAACCGAGCGACCGCTCAGGGCTGAGTATGGAACGATTCCGGATAAGATGAGCCTCGGGCTTGTGGAAACGGGTAGAATAATCACGTTCTAAAATTTCACGGGCGAGGGCCATATCTTCTTCCCAATCCGCGACGAATACCGGGCCACTGACGATCGCATCCGTGATAGGCTTGGAAATCTCAGACTTTCCACCTCCCGACACCGTGCATGGCTTATGGCAGAGGTATCCCTCCCCCACAGTGCCGATGAGTTTCCATGGGCCGCTTGTCTCCACCTTCTTCATCTCTACCTTGTAACCCGAAGGCAGAATGTAAACGGAATCCGGCCGAAGTGGAATCTCTTGATCTCTTCCATCAGCGTCTTTCCACCGTACCCACTGCTCTCGCAAACTAAAGCGAGCCTCCTTTGGAAGGTAAAAGATAGAAGAGTATCGCTTGTCCACGGCATAACCCCCACTGCGTTCCTCCCAAAGGTTGGCATAGAGGTTGCGGTTTTCCTCATAGGTATGAGGAGTAGCCGGCAAGATTTTTGCAGGATCGAAAGCCTCTCCTAGATCGTAGCTTGGAAAAACGATCGCTCCACCGGCATGTTCCTCCTCGGAAAGGCCGGACAGGTTTGCGGAGAAACTGATCTGCGTCTTTACCTCCTTCTTGCAATATCCGAAATAATTGTCGGCAAGCACCGTGAAAATCAGACCGCTTGCGTCTCGGCAGGTGAGCTTGAAGGGTTGTCCGTCGTTGTACAGTTCCTCGGGGTCTCGCCAAAACATTCCGTCACGCAGTTGACTCTCGGTCGCCTCGCTTTCAGGAGGCAAACCGAGATCTTTCTTTTTAACATTTGTCAAATGTGGGGCCACAACCACGCAACCCGTGTGTCCGGTCCAGTGCTCTACATCCAACCCTGCATCGTTCTCGATTAGGAAGGGATCGCCTGCGTTTCCGAAAATACTCTCAACGAAGTCCAAATTGGCCACGCAACTGGCAGGAGCGAAAAAGCGTGTCTCCAATGATTTTCCTCGAACAAACCCATCGACCTCCGGGCAAACCACGGGACGCAGCAAAAGCGAGGTCCAACCAAAAGCGGGTTCATCGCTTTCGGCCGAAAAAGGCAAAAGCAGAGAATCCTTAGGTGCATCGAAAGCCGCCCTAAACAAACCCGCAGCAACGGATTTCGGTACTGACAGTTTGTCGGCCGCCGCAGGTAGACTACTCTCGGTGACATGGAAAACGCCAGCAGTTGTCCGGCGATCTCGGACGGGATTGTGCAGGACACCCTGCCGCACTCGATACGATTCGATGATGCTGGACTTAAAGAAATTCTTCTCCACAGGCAACGACACCACCCTAGACAAACCGTGCCTGTCCAAAGTAAACGTCTTGTGAGGCAGTTGCGGTGCCTCTTCCCCAAAAAAGCGATCAAGGAAGTCCTGCATCCGTCTGTCGGCTGGGCACAAATGCCCCGCGAGAAGGCGAGACTGCTCGCGATACTCTTTAATTAGGAAGCGGCCCAGCCGAAGGGCAGGATTATCCTCGGGATCTCCAACCACGGGCAAACCAAGTGCGGCAAGCTTTAAGTTCGCATAGTCGGACAGCTCCTCGTAATCGTCAGTACCGGGCTGGTAATTCCGATCTAGACCAAAGCGATAATCCTCATCTTCCTGTGAGTCGTTTCGATTCATATAGCAGATGAACACAGCGTTTGTCGGGCCGGCGTCAAACGCCAAGTTATAAAAGTTACGATAGATGAAAAGAATTCACTCAACGTGCCGATAAGTAAAGTAGTTGGCTCAAGTTTAAAACAACAACGAAAAAGGCTAACCATTATTTCAGAATTAAATAAGGGGCATGACCGTAGTTCCGCCGGCAGTTTTCTCGACTATTCAGCTTGTACCATCACAACCCGTTTGCTATTAAACGGAGATCTCATTTTAGGGAAGGGCCCTTAGCTCAGTTGGTTAGAGCATGCGACTCATAATCGCCAGGTCGTCGGTTCGAGCCCGACAGGGCCCACCATTTTCCAGAAACAGTTTGAACCTGCGTTTCAGGCTCTGAAACTAGCGGCGTT
>PCBO01000039.1 GCA_002730975.1 Opitutia bacterium | reverse complement strand
TGATTAATCATTGAGGAACCGTCGTAAGGATTTGTTCTCGAGAGCACCCGCTCTTGCCATTCTGCGGATACGGCGTCCTCATAGTGAAGTTGCGCCTCGACTAAGGACGAAATACTTTTTTGCTTAGTGACAATGCTTTGGTCGGTAAAGCTAGTATTTAGCTTAGGCAATTTCTCCATTGATGATTCTCTCTGATCATAATGTAGATGAGTTGCTGCTAAGATCAGTATAATCCAGAAGCAAGCACCCATTCCGAATCCGATCGGCGGAGACGTCTTTAGGTTTTCCCAATCATTTTGTTCTTCGTCTGTGATATTTCGCTTTTTGTGGTTTCCTGCCATTCGGGCGAGTAAGAACAGGACGATGAGAATACCCCCTGATTCAACCCAACCTGCTAGGTCGTGCAAAGTAGGCGCATCTATACCGAAGAGTGAGAAAAGGGGGGCGTGCAGGAGCTCCCCGTGCCCCTTGATTTTGATAAAGGCGAGTGAGAAAGCCCGAAGAAGGTTTAGGCTTAGGGCAACCACGGCACCAGCTAGGCAAAAGATTATTCTATGGATGCTACCCAAGCGGTAGTAAAATCCCAGAAATAAGCTGACGACAAGTGAGGCTTGCAAACCGTGGATGCCACTACAGGCTTCGTCCACGCCGACTTGGCCGAACACTCCAATATCGATCACATTGCCAAGAAGGCGTACTTCGTGTCCCATGAATAAGAGGATGTTTACGATGAGTGAGGAAACTCGCCCTTGTAGCCATTGGGTAAGTTGCAAGTCGGTAGCTAAGGGCCAAGGTATTGCCACCAAAAAGAATAAGATAGGGAAGGCTAGCATTTTAGCCCGACTAAGCCCCCCTTGATCATACGCAAGAGCGAATGTAAAGCTAGCTGCACAAATATAGAGTGCGACATTCAGCATGCGCCAGTCCGAATTGGCTTCTCGAATGACCCAAAGAGGAAGTAAAGCGAGAAGGCAAGGAATGCCGATAAATAGCCAAGTCCTTGATTCCGATTGTTGAGATGATTCTTTATCGTTTTCTTCTTTGTTTTCAGCTTTAAGAGCAAGATAAAGACATAGTATAGGAACGATGAATCCATGGCTGTATTGATCATTTAACGACCAAGTGAGTTGCAGTTGATAGATGAGCATTCCCCAAACTCCCGCAAGAGATAAAATGCCAAGAACTAAGCGAATGACTGCCTTTGTCTTAGTTTTTGGATTAGAGGTAATGAGTTCTAATGTATCGCTCATTTTGAACTTGAAAAACTATTGGGGAAAAGAGATGTAATAGCCTTTCTTTCAGCTAGACCGATGCTGTCTTTGATGATACTTGACTCGAGCCGAATAGCTGTTCTGGTCTGTTGATTCTGACGAAGGATTTGGCTGCATATCAATATCCACGCCGGTCGTGTTTCACTCCAAGTTCGCCAATCCGATATATCGCCGAGGTCGACAAGGGCTTTATCGGGTTCTTCGTTGCGCAAGTGAGCAAGCGCTGCAGTGATGCGGAATTGTCGATCTTTGTTTTGGGTCAATAGGCGATTTGACTTCTCAACGAGCTTGGAAATTTTGTTTTTTGACGCTGATGGCTCCAATAGCTCAAAATATAGCTCAGCGTTCTTTAGGTCGGCATTCTCGCTGTTAATTTCTCGGAGTTTGGATATCCAATATTGAATTTCGTGAAGTTTTGCCGAAGATGCCCGATATTGCAGAAGTTTGTCCAACGCGTATCGCCTCAAGCCTGGCTCATCTATAACATTCTCAAGGATGTGGCAAAGGCTGCGGACATCTCCGCTAGCTTCTAAGTAACGGCAAGTGGACAATACTCGACGAGTGTCTTTGCTTACTTCCTTTAACAGTTGATCTAAATCTGATGCAGCCTTGTCGAACTCGCCGGAGAGAGAATGGAGGCGCACGGAAATGATGAGCTTCCACTGGGAGGGTATGGCTGGTGCATTTGCCAACTCGTTTTTCATGTCATCCCGTCGTTCCAGCACTGCCAGTGCGTTCATTCTCAGTTTAAAAAGTTCCTCGTTTAGCCTTGCTCTGGCTGCAGGCAATTTCTCCAACAGCAAAGAGAAGGACCTAAGGCGCCCAAGCCAGCGACAGTATGTCTCTAGCTGACTATTGTTGTTGAGGTCGAAAAGTTCGGCGCATTCTTCGAGTACAGCTCTTTTCTCGTGTTCTTGAGCTGCGGAATCAAAACGAAGCGCATGAATGCGAAGAAAATCTATCGATTTGCTGTGAGGGTTTATATTCAGAAACTCTAGGCACCGGTCAAGGGAATGATTGGCAATCGGTAGGGTCGCATGAATCAATGTCATGTGCCGAATGGCATCGATGCCTGTTTTGTCTTGTCGTTTGGCAAACTTTACAAGAAGTCTGCCCGCTTTTTCCAGATATTGGCTTTGACCTAAGTGGGCGGCAAGTTTCGAAAATAGAAAAACGACCTTGGGTGGAACATCTTTCCTTTGCCTGAGTAATTCGTCGACAATCTCTAGGGACTCGAGTGGTTTTCCATTCTCGGCAAGGAATTCTGCCTTCAAAAGCTTATTTTCAATAAAGGACCGCCACTTTGCGTCTGCCTCTAATACTTTTAATTGTTCACTGGCAGTGCGCATGGCGAAATTCCGTGAGTTGTCTTCAAATCTTGCATCCTTGTTTCGAGCCACTTTGAGACAATGTAGCACCAGCATTTCTCGGTCTTCTAGATTAGCTCCGTTGAGAAGAATTAACTTTTGCCATTCGAGAATGGCCTCCAATGGAGCAGTAACACTTAACAATTCAATATAGTTTCGCGCCACGTTTACCTCCTCGGGTAAAAGCAACATGGCGATCTTCGCCTTATGAATTCCCGTACCAAGAAGACCTGTTGTATCTGTGAGGCTCTCGCTTTTAAACTTTTCGCTGTCTTTTACCAGTTCCTCGGCCTTCCATTTGCGGATTAATGGTAGGTATGAAGGGGCTGTGAAGAAAGCCGTGGCGAAAGAAGCCAAAGCAAACATTAAGATAAGATATGCAACGGGGAGATTTCTCATCAAGTCCTTGACTTCACTGTTTTCATCAATGTTTGGCCTTAACGCTCAAAGGGCTCGATCAGGTAATAAAAAAGTCGCGACAACCTAAAATACTTCATTGATAACCCATGCTCATATTCCTAATCTTCTGAAACTTTTTCCAATATGTTGGAGATTAAAGCCTTGGGAATACAACAATAATCTTATCATTTGGGCAAGCTACCGCCCTTAGCCACTTGCGGGTTTGCCGCAAAGCTTTCCATGTGTGCCCGAATGCAATGAACTTTTATTAACTCACCCTCAAAGGGTGAACCTTAGGGAAATCTAATGAATTTTCGTCTATCTCTATCTCTGTAGAACGACCAAGAAATTCTAATAATACCTTAACTCGCTCTCGGGCAGGAATAAGACGAGTAACTATACCGTTCCCGTCTTTAAAAAGCCCTTCGATTATGTTTACCTCTGATCCAACTTGATGCGGACGGTCAGGGATTTCAAGCAACCCGTCCTCGGTGGTTGCGATTTTCAAATCCTTTATGATTTCAGGATCAACCGGGTCAGGTTTTAGGTTTCGACGAAGTACATATGCAACCCCATGGGAAAAATGCACAGCTCTCATGTTCTGTATAGGATCGAAACGTGCGAATAGGTATCCTGGAAATAGTGCTTGAGCGGGGGTTGCATTTTTCTTTCGCAGAGGAATCGTTTTCGGAAAAAAAACATCAACACCTTGTATTGCTTTAATCGATTGTGCCGCTGTATTCTCCGCTCGAGGTTTGGCTCTCACGCAGTACCAATTAAGCTTCCATTCTTCCATGAGAGATGATTTCACAGTTTCAAGAGACCGGCCATTGCAGGTAATAGCCTTGAACTAGCCTTGGTCAGGCGTTTCAGTTTCTCAATCCGGATTTGATAAAATTCTGCATTTGCGGTGTCAATTTTTCCGCAATTAATTAATTCTTCCATCCTCAAAATGCGTTCCTTGGCACTGTCGAGATGAGGCATGATCTCGTCTTTTATGAAATTTGAGAATAATCTACGAAATTCTGATTCTGCCACATAATGGTCACGGCGGTCGCCAGCAACATACATTGAGCGGATGGCTTTAAGGGCTCGCAGATTTTTGAGACCTTGGCTTGCTGAACCGATACTGATGCCCAATCGAGAGGTGACCGCGTCCATCGGCAACGGTTTGTCTGAAAAATAAAGCAGTCCGTATATTTCGCCGACAGAGCGAGGCATGCCCATCATGTTCATCAAGCGCACAAAAAAATCTATTCCCTCTAACTCGAGCGAGTTAGTGGAGACCGTAGAACTTTGTTCCTGTATTTGGGCTTTAATGTCTGTGGAATTCAAAATCTGAACTTTCACATCTTTCAAAAAAAAATGAAATCGAGCAAGCCGAAAAATTTTCACTTTTCACTTTTGCTTGCGTGAATTTTCAGCTGGTGTCATTGTTTTATTCCTTAAGGTTTGTTACGCCTTTCCCTTTCCTCCAGTGAATTCGGCCCCCCCTAATTTTTTACTAGATGAATAATAACAGAGTCCGAGGACTATCTTCGCTTCACAACGCATCCCTCTTACTCGTCGTGGTAGTATGTTTTTGGATTATCCATGAAGTTTGGAAGTCTTTGGGTCATGAATTGATCAGTTTGCCATTGAGCTATGTTCTTGCTGCTGTCCTTGGTGTATTCTTGTCATCTTTTGGTACTCTTGAGTCTTATGGTGCTTTTCTGCACTCGATCGGATGGCGTCGACTTGGCGGTTCCGTAATCAAGGCAAACTTCCAAGTCGCTCTCATTGCTTTTTTGGTTTTTGCCTTCTACTTCGCCACAAAGGATAAGGCAACCAGCAGGCTTTTTCTCGCTGTATTTATCGGAGCTTGCTGGCCTGTTCTTATTCTTGCTAATTTTAGTTTTCCAGTACTTTTTCAACGTTTCATTCCAAATTCTCCCAGCGATCGCAAAAGTGTGATCATTGGAGATGGAGAGGCTTTGGACTCTTTAAGTCAATGGCTCGATCGGCACACTGCGCAAGGATTCTCTTTCGCTGGTGTTTTCTCGACTTCTCGTTGTGTACCGGAAAAATTGTCCCTGCCGGACCTTGGGCATTATTCATTGCTCGATGAGTATCTCCAAAACAATGAAATACATCAAGTTGTCGTGGTGCCCGACGAGCACATCGACAACTGGATTCCGCTTGTTGCGGAAAACTCAAATCGTCATGGATGTCGTGTTCTTATTTACAATTCCCTTTCCAGTTTGTTTGATTCACGTTTAGTTTTCGTAGAAGAATCGGGTCGTCAATTCTTTAGACTTCAAAACGAACCGCTTGAAAGTCCTTTCAACCGAATGGTAAAACGAATTTTTGATATTGTTCTCAGCATTCCTGCTCTGCTCTTTGTTTTACCGCCTGCAATGTTTTTCGTCTGGTTGTTCCAAAGTATTCAGTCTTCAGGTCCCCTTTTCTTCCGACAAGAAAGAGTCGGGCTTGCAGGGCGTAAATTTGTTATCTGGAAGTTTCGTTCCATGGGGCATGATTCCTCGGGTAAAAGAAACGAAGCTGCACAGGCGACCCGTGTCGATACAAGGATTTTTCCTGCTGGTCGATTGATGCGTCGCTTTAGCATCGATGAAATTCCACAATTTTTAAATGTTTTAAAAGGTGAGATGAGCCTCGTTGGCCCGCGCCCCTATCTGGCTCAGCACGATTATCTCTTTCAACGCGACTACAAAGCCTATCGTGTTAGGCAATTTGTGAAGCCCGGAGTAACTGGTCCTGCCCAATGCCGTGGTCTACGAGGAGAATTTACTGATCCTGAACTTGTTCGTCGGCGCATCGAGATGGATTTCGATTATGTCGGCAATTGGACCGTTTGGACGGATTGTGAAATTGTGCTCCGCACAGTTGTTCAAGTCATCTTTCCTCCTCGTTCCGCTTACTGACACGATTCTTACTGCTCTAGTGAGTCTCAATACTGATCATCATTTTCACTCACTTCCTGATTTCCCAACTACAACTATTCTTGGTGTTCAGTTTTTTTCGGGTTGTTTGAACGAAGTGTTCGATCATGCCTTGCTTGGTGGTCTTGTCGTCGTGCCGTCCGGACCCGGTTTGGCAAATGACCTTCCTCGTGACGCTGCCTATCGTGATGCCCTCTTGGCCGCCGATCTCGTTCTTCCCGACAGCGGGCTAATGGCTTTATGGTGGAATCGTTCCCATTCGAACGGAAAGGACAAATTGCCTCGTTTATCCGGCTTGCTTTTTCTGAAGGAACTCATCAAGCGGGAAGCCCAAGGAGCCTTGCGGGATTCTTTCTGGATTATGCCCGATGCCTGTCAAGATGCCCACAATCGAGAATGGCTCGCCGAAGCGACTGGACTTGTCATCGAAACGAAGGATGTCTACATCGCTCCCAAATATGCTGGTGCAGGTCTTCTTGCAGACGAGTCTCTTCTTAAGCTTTTGGTCGAACGAAGACCAAAGCTAATAATTGTAAATCTTGGTGGTGGTGTTCAGGAACGCCTCGGACACTATCTGCGGAATCATCTCGAATACCGCCCCGTCATTGTCTGCACTGGGGCCGCAGTTGCCTTCCTGTCGGGGCAGCAAGTACGAATTCCTCACTGGGCTGATAGGCTATACCTTGGTTGGCTCCTTCGTTGTTTAGCCAATCCTGTTCGTTTTATCCCTCGCTATTGGTCGGCTCGCAAACTGGTAGGTCTCCTTAATCGATATGGTGCCGACTCACCTCTCCCTCAATAAACGGAGTTTAGTTAGTCAAGCGTTTTGAAATAACCTGCTTGATTGCCTAGTTTCGATTCTACATCCTTTTCATCTTTTCATGATTGCCGACCGACAGAACAAGCGTGCGTCCGTTCGAGCTCTGGGCTGTCGCCTTAACCAATACGAGGTTACTGCAATTGCCGAGCGTCTTGTTGCGGCAGGCTACCAAGTTGTCCCATTTGGCGAGCCTGCCGACCTCGGAGTCATCAACACCTGTACCGTGACCAACGAGGCCGATGCTAAGTCCCGCAACGTCATTCGCCGCTTCATCCGCGCAAATCCTCGGGCGGTAACGGTGGTGGTCGGTTGCTACTCTCAGGTCGGAGCTTCCTCGGTTGCTGAAATACCTGGAGTCGATTACGTCATCGGCAACCAAGACAAGATGAACCTGCTTGAATACATCGGAGAGGAAAAAACTGATTGTCCCGTTGTAATTAGGGAAAGAATCGCAAGAGATGATTTCTCTCTCTCTATTAACGGCGACACCCCTTTCGAGTGGCGGGCGAATCTTAAGGTTCAGGACGGTTGCGATTTCATGTGTGCCTTTTGCATCATACCCTTTGCTCGCGGCAGGGCTCGCTCAAGAGCCTTTGGAAACCTAATGGAAGAGGCTCGCTCGCTCGCGGTTCGAGGAGTTCGGGAGGTTGTTCTCACGGGTGTCAATGTCGGTACCTACCAATCGGAAGGTCACGATTTTCTTGCAATGGTCGAAGCCCTTGCCTCTATTCCGGATTTAGCTCGCATTCGCATCAGCAGCATCGAGCCCACAACCATTTCCGAAGAGCTTTTCCCGCTTATGGCCGATCCCTGTCATCCACTTCTCCCATATTTGCACCTACCACTACAAGCGGGATGTGATCGGACGCTTGACGCCATGAAGCGTAAATATAAACTCGATGAGGTCACCGCTTTTATCCGAAAGGCAAACGACCTTGTCCCGAATTTATGCATTGGGACCGATCTCATGGCGGGTTTCCCCGGAGAGAACAATGATGATTTCGAGCAGACCTGTCGTACCTTTTTGGAGCAGCCCTTTTCCTACTGTCACGTTTTCACTTTTTCCGAGCGTTCGGGAACACCGGCTGCGAGATCAGACGATCAGGTTCCTATGGAAGAGCGGCGTCGGCGCAGCGACCGTCTTCGTGTCTTGTCCGCATCAAGACGTCATGACTTTTACGAGGCTCAAGCCGGGCGGGAAGCTCAAATTCTAATAGAGGATCCGAAGAACGGTTGCTGGCCTGCCTATACGGAGAATTACGTTCGCGTTCTTTTACGTTCGGATCGATCGGATCTTGCCAATCGTCTAGCCCGGGTGCGGCTCGGCCGAGCCAGACCCGAATACGTCGAAGCCGAGCTTCTTGAAGTTTTTGACCACACCTGATCTATGTCGTGACCGCTCTTCTTCTTTGGGATATCGACGAAACTTTAGTCACTACAGCCGGGGCAGGAGAGCGAGCGATCGTACGCTCGGCCCGTAAGCACTGGTCCGTAGAGGTCGACCTTTCGCTTATCCCTTATGCCGGTTGTACGGATCGCCGGATCGGGCACCTTATTCGCAAGCATTTCGGAATTGCCCAGGACGAATCTACTCTACGAGCTTATCTCGATGACTTCGTAAACTTTGTTTCCGAGGAGCTTCCTGTCTCCGGTTCCCGTATCTTGCCTGGAATTTCAGAAGTTGTAGAAGCAGTCCGCACTTCCCCCGATCATCAGCAAGGTCTCCTCACTGGAAACCTCCGGGCGTCTGCGGAGGCCAAGCTAGCCCCCTTTGGTTTATGGGATTATTTTCCCTTTGGAGCCTTCGCCGAAGATGCGATCGAACGCTTGGATCTTGGGCCGATCGCTCTGGCTCGGGCTTCTCAGTATTACGGATTCACTTTTGCTCGAGAAGAAGTGACCGTCATAGGGGATACCCCTCATGACGTCGCTTGCGCCCACGCCATCGGTGCTCAATCACTTGCCGTTGCATCTGGTCGTTTTACTCCGGAGGAACTTGCCGGATGTGAACCGACCTGCCTCGTCAGTTCGCTCGAAGAGTCTGCCGCCCTTTCTTTTCTTTCCCTTTAGACTTGCGAGAGGAGCCATCCCCCGTCTTTTCTCCTTACATATGGCCAAGATTCTTTTATGTGATGGGCACAACCTTGCCTTCCGCGCCTTTTACGGGATAACCGAACTTTCTCGATCGGATGGTTTCCCAACTAACATGATACACGGCTGGCTCCGTACCTTTTGGAAGCTGGAAGACGATGAAAAGCCCGATGTCGTGCGAGTTTATTTCGATAAAGGTACTCCCGCTCGCCGTGTAGACTTGCTTCCCGAGTATAAGGCAAACCGCGGTGCATCTCCCGAACCTTTCAAGCAGCAGCTTCCCTGGGTCAAGCAACTGACCGTGGCCCTCGGTTATACTTCCGAAGAGAGAGAAGGCTTGGAAGCGGATGACCTCATTGCCGCCGCCGCCACCGCTCTTGCCGAGCAGAATCAGGAGGTCTTAATTGTGAGCGCCGATAAGGATCTTTCCCAGCTTATCTGCCCTGGTGTTCGCCAGCTCTTGCCCCCTCCGACCGCGAATCCACGGCTTGGTTGGAGAACCTTGGACGTCGAGGGTGTTTCCGACAAGTTTGGTGTGCCTCCCGAATGTATTCTCGATTATCTCGCTCTTATCGGCGATACTTCGGACAACATCCCGGGTCTCCCCGGCGTAGGTCCGAAGACCGCTGTTAAGTGGCTTTCGGAGTATGGCACCTTAGAGAACGTAATTGAAAATGCTGGACGGCTTACCCCAAAGCGTTTCTGCTCAATAGTATACGAAAATCAAGAAATTCTTCGCCGAAACATTGAGTTGGTTCGTCTTGAACACGATATCGAGATCGATCTTTCCCCTCCATCGCCTCCCAACCTGCAGGCCCTTTGCGAAATTCTTACTGAAATGGAAATGCATCGCTCCATCGAAGAGGCGGAACGGCGCTACGCCTCCTGAATCCTGCCGCTTCATCTTGACCGGTCAGTGAGGTATCCAAAGTCCTCTTTCTTAAAGCGATGTACTCGGATGGAAGTGCCGCGTCTGCCACTTTAGCTCGGTGCTTCAGTCACGATTTGTTCCAGCAGGGTGAGTAAGTCCTTCTTTGCCCTATGAAAATCCCGGTAGCCAAACAATACAATCAAAAGCACCTTCCGCTCGTAGGAGATTTTCCCCGTGAGGAACCCTCTTGCCTTTTCCGACCAACTCTTGTCTGGGCCGGCAAAGAGTCCACTGCGGTCATCCTTGATCCACGGACACCAGAATATGTGCATAGGGTAATGTCCATAGGCGTTTTTTGGGCCGGTTACATAGTGGCGGAAGATTAGACAGGCTCCATTCTGAGTCATGTAGGTAGACTCGCCTTCCCCCCCCAGCAACTGTACGCCCATGGCCTGCATACAGTGGTAGGGACTGTGTTCCAGAGTACATAAGCTGGCGGCGATATCGGAACCGTCGTATCCGAAGAAATGCGCCTCCGTTTTCCCTATCTGCCTCAAGTTCATTTCCACCCGCTCGCCGTAGTCGAACTGCAGGACGTCTTCCACCCCCTTGGATATCGGGAATCGTTTGACGGTTGCGTTTTCATCCATGGGCCAGCGCACCGTCCAATCCGGTCCCTCTTCTTGCGTCGCCACATAGCGGAACCAAGTGGCGGTGAAGGCTTCCGGTAATAGGCACCCCAGAGCGAAAGCCCATGCCGTGGCCTTCCCAAGTGGAAAAATGGCCGAGGTCCGGAAGGCGTTCCTTTCCTTTTGTCCAACTTCTTCTTTTTCAGGTTCCGACATCGCCTCGCCGGATTTGGTACNCTTTGTCCAATTTCGGGACCACGCCCATAGACTGGCNAAGGCNAAACCCACCGCCATNAANCCGATTGGGTCGTGCCANGTCTCAAAGGTCTCCCCGTCTCCCTCCAGAGAAATNATGGANAAGGCNAGGGCCCNCATAAGGTTGAAAGNNAANGCCAGNGCCAAGGCCACGATCAAGNTGGNCAGNCGGCGGCTTACTCTGTGACGATAGTATTCACCGAAGAACAGTCCGAATGCCAGCAGGCATTGGAAGGAGCGAATGCCACTGCACGAGGCATCGATTTGGATAACCTTCTCGTCCACCATTATCTGGTTGCCCATGGCCTCCGCAGGATACCCGAGCCAGAGAAGGGCTTCCGCCGAGACCTTCGTCACTTGCGAGCTTAGACCCTGTACGAGCCAAGTTTCCGCTGTGGCCGGCCACGGCAGGGCGGTCAGTAAAAATATCATAGGCCATGCGTATGTTCGCCAAGCTTCTCTCCCGTAGTTTTGTCGAGCCAAGGCCAAGGTGATACCGCACAGAGCCAAGGCTTCCGTCCACAGCGGAAGCCTCCAGAAAGGGTCAGGTTCGGCAAGGAGACGCAGGGGCAGATAAATTGCCAAAAGACTGAACAATACCCATGGCCTGCCTGCTGTCGCTTTTTCTCCGCTACTTGTTTTGGATTCGCTCCTGCGCCACCATAGCAAAATCGCCAGCGGCGGTACCGCCCATCCGTAGGTGTAGTAGCTGCCCTCGGCCCACCACAAGTGTTCTCGGACGAAGAAAAGTCCCCACAAGACAAGAACACCCGCCCAAGAGAGCCAGATTGGCGTAGACTTTTCCACATCGGACATTTGAACTTGGCTTTGAGCTTTAAATTTTCAGGAGTTCGCGTTCGATCGGTTCGAGGTTTTCCAATTCTTCAGGAGAAGGCAATTCTTCCTTTGGAAGATCCTTGCTCTTCAGTTCTCGCAGGCAGGCTACTCGCAGGGCTTTTGCTCGCGCTCTTCGGGGGAGCGGGAATTCTTCGGGAGGATGAGCGACCAGTTCCAAGGCCAACCTGTGTCCCCCCAGGAGGTGATAAACAAAGCCCAGTAACTCCCGGAAATCGGGGTCGTGCGGATACTTGGCTACCAGACGTTCCATTTCGGTCGCCGCTTCGGGTAGGTGCTTCTGGTTTGATAATATTTTAGCGCGTGCGGCTTCGGTGAGAAGATCAGGTTGAGAACGCAGCGAGATCAAACGGAGATTGTCGGCTGTTCTTTCTGCCATTTCATTTTCATTCGCCTTGCGATAGAGGTTTATCAACAAGGCGTCGCAACTATTTCGCAACCACGGCTTTTCGCGGTATTTCAGGAACAGTTTGATGGCTAGATTCGGATTGCCCGTCGACAGGATTTCCCTCTCGACGATTGGAAGTTCATTCGGATCCGGAGCTATCAAGGACTGGTTTAGTAATGCCTTACCTTCCTTTCGACTGCCCAGACGCCATAGAATGCCGCCACTCAGAGCCAGCTTTTCGGTTTCGCTGAAGGGCACCACTGCTAGCGACTCTTTCCAATCGTTCTTCTCGATCCATTTTGCATCTCGGGAAGCCTGAAGGAAGCTTAGACGAGCCTGCCCGCTTTTGTCGACATAGCCAGTTTTGATCCTTGCCGACAAGGCCTTGAGGTAGCCCTCTTTCTTCGCCTCATTCAGTTCCGGGAAAAAGGCTAGGGCACGCAAAGCCGCCAATCCCGTCTCGTCGTCACGCTCGGCCCAGCCTTGGAGCTTTTTCAAGGCTTCTTCTCTTAGCTCGGGCTTCCTCCACAATGTGCACAGGGCTGCGTAGGCTCGGGTGGCTTCCGGATCTTCGGTTCCCTCTCGGACTAGAGCCGAGGCTCGGAAGAGAGCCGGTATCCGTCCGGCGCTCCCGGCCAGCAGATCCATCCGGAGCAACCGTTTTTCCATTTCAGTTCTTTCCATCCCCTTCCCATGCGCAACGTTTAAGAAGCGCTCCGCATTCTCTAGGTTTCTTGCGTCTAGCAAATCGTCGACCAGTTGCAACACATCCTTCGCGGATGAGCTATCGTGCCGTGCCAGTTCTTCAGCCCGGGTATGGTAGTCGGCGGCTTTCGCCTCTCGGCTCGCCCTTGTCGCTACTCGGAGAAAGTCAAGGTCATCGGGATAGGCGATGTAGGCTGTTCGGGCTTTCAGCAAAGCTTCTTCCGTTTTGTTTTCGTCCAGCAGGGCGATGGCCTCATTTGCTCGCCATTCCGCCAAGCTATGCCTTCCCCATCCAAATAGAAACCAACCCCCTGCGACGAGGATGCCCGCTAGGACCGCTAGCGTTCCGAAGGTCAACCATCGCCCCTGTCGCCCCAAGTTCTCCAATCGAGTGAAGCATCCCCACAAGACATAGCGAAGACCTTGCCTGAATTTCGCGACGAAGTGAGAAAGACTGCCCTTGGCCTTTCTTCCTATCCGCTCAAGGCGAAAATGCAGTTCGTACAACCATCTCATGAGATACCTATTACAATTGGGGTGCCTTGTACTTGACAGCTCGTGTATATTTTTGAGGATTAGTTTATTTACTTCAGATTAAAGTTTTCCTTCTGGCAATTTTTTTTCTCGATTAACATGACTTTCCTTTGTCGCCAACTTCTTCTGCCGGCGGCGCTGCTGCTTGGCGTTGCCCAAGCCCACGCGGGACTGGTTTTACACTACGCCTTCGACGAAACTTCGGGGACTAGCTCAGCAAATTCTGCGGGTGGTGGGCATACCGGCACACTTACCAACATGTCGGGCACGGAATGGACCACGGGCATAACAGGCGGGGGGCTAAGTTTCGACGGAAGCAACGACTATGTCGCTATCCCAACCGCCGCACACCCCACGGGTTCGGAAGTATCCGTCGCTTTCTGGTCCAAGGGCGAAGTCGGTTTGGCAAAAAACTATTTCTTATACTCGGAGGCTGGTGGGCGAGCCCTCACCGTCCACCTGCCATACAATGGTGGTGTCACGTGGGACGTAGGAAATGGTGGCGGTAGCTACGACCGAATCTCAAAAAGCGCATTGGCCTCTGAAGTTGAAGGAAGTTGGGTCCACTGGGCCTTTACGAAGAACGCGACGACAGGCTTCATGAACATATACCACAATGGTTCACTTTGGCACTCGGCTGGAGGGAAGACCATGACATTGGCAACTTCCGGGAATCCTATTTCCAAATTCTACATAGGTGCTGGGGGTGGTATGTCACATTATTTTGAAGGAACTATCGATGACTTTCGCATGTACGACCACGCTCTCTCCGCCAGCGAGGTGAGTGCCCTCGTCGCTATGGGGGGGGGCGCCGTCCCCGAACCGGCATCCGTCTTCGCGTCCCTCGGTCTGCTGTCAGCCGCCGGGTGCGGCCTGCGGGAGTGGCGCAGAAGGAAGAAAAAGGCGGCTTAGGAAAATGACAGAGGACGGGGAGGAACCGGAGCCCCTTTTACAGGAGGAGGAAGACGGTTCGGGTTGCAGTTGGGGTTGCCTGCCCGGGATTATTTTTTTAGCGGGAGGGTTGGGGGCATGGGCTTGGTTCGGGCCTATCGACGATTGGAGGTCGGGGAAGACGGCGAAATCGGCGGTGGAGGCCTACGAGTCCGGTTCATACGACGATGCTGAGGCCAAGCTGGAGGAATTGCTGGCGGAGGCGCCGGACGAACCGAAGACTTTGCGGGCCGTGGGGAACCTCCTGCGGGGAGGGCGACCCTTTCGGGCCTTCCTCGCCATGAAGAAACTGCGCGAGGCCGGGGAGGCTACGCGTGATGACTTGCGGCTGTTCGCCACGTTGGCCCAAGACGTACACAAGACGCATTTGGCCAAGGAGGCGACAAAGGAACTGCTACTGGCCGAGCCCGAGAATCCCGACAACCTGTTCCTGGAAGCACGGGAACTTTTCCTGGCTTTTCGGTGGGGGGAGGCCTTGGCGAAGGCGGAGGCGATCCTGAGGCGCCGACCAACGCATCGGCCCACCCGGTTACTGCGGGCGAGCTTGCTCGTCCGGCGTCCCGAGCTCGTCGTCCGGCTGCAGGGGAAGACGGAATTGAACGAGCTGGCCGACGAGGAACGCGACCGAGTGGGGCTGCAGGCGCTCGGCGTTATAGCGGAGGCCCATTGGGAACCTGTGCGTGGGGATGAGCGAAACGCCACTTTGCTGCGAATAGCGAACCATCCGCTGGCCTTTCCCGGCCAACGCCTGCGGGCCTATGGTAACCTGTTGGGCGTTCGGCGACTGAATGACGAGACGATGACGCTTCTGGTGGACCGTTTCGCGAAGCGTCCCGAGGTATTGGGGCCTTGGCTGGCTGAACGCGGACTCTTTCCCGAGGCGTTGAGTTTGTTCTCCATGGAAAAGGCGAAGGAGAGACCCGAGTTGTTCGGCTCCTGGCTAACCGTCCTGCTGCATCCCTCGCCGAAGGTAAGGAATGAGCGCCTGAATAAAGCGGGCAGGCTGTTGGTGGACGCCAAGGGAATGATGTCCGAGGCTCGACGAACCCTGCTCGGAGCCATAGTGCTACGAGTCCACGGAAAGCTGGAGGGGATGCGGAAATTTTTCAGAAAATCCTTCGCCGAGTCGGAGTCGTTGCCTGTGGAGAAACGCAGCGGGTTCCTTGACGTTTTGGCGTTTGAGGCATTGATCTCGGGCGAACGAGATTTTGCCATCAAGGTCATGGAAAAACGTTTTACGGATGGGATAGGGGAGGATGCGCCCTACGAGGTCTGCGAACGCTACTTTTTAGCCACCATTATGAATAAGCGAACGGAGGAAGGGTTGGCGATCGCGGAACAAATCGAGCAGCGCTTTCCTTCCCAGTTCGCCGTTCGGAACAACGTCGCCTATTTGAATCTGCTCTTGAAGAGGAAAATGGAGGAGACTGCCCGAGAGATGGAGGAATTGGCGAAGGAGGGACCCCCACTGCCGACATTTCGCGCCACCTTGGCCTTGGCTCGGTTGCGCGCCGGCAAAGCAAAGGAGGCCTTGGTCGCGATTACCGAAGGAGGTGCTCCGATCTACCGCGACGATGCAGACAAGGCGGTTTGCATCGCCATCTTGCGGGCGAACGGCAAGGGCGATGCTGCGAAGGAATTGGCCAAATCGGTGCAAATCGATCGCTTGCTGCCCGTGGAAGCGGACTTGCTTGAATATCCCATCGACAGGGCTCCTTGATTTTGTCCTTCTTCCATCCTTTTCGGTGAACCGAACCAATTGTTCCGACGGCTGAAAAAATCTGCAACAGGGCAGTGTCGGCGAGTTATTCACTTGCGTCTGCGTAGAAAGGCTACGTTTTAGCTATTCCTTTTTATGATATGAGTACTTTGTTGAATTTTGGTTTGCCCAAGGGCAGTTTAGAGGAAGCGACGATCGATTTGTTCGCCAAGGCGGGTTTTCGCATTTCGAAGGGAGCTCGGTCTTACAGACCCGCATGGGACGATCCCGAACTGGATGGACGTTTTGTTCGCGCTCAGGAAATGAGCCGTTACGTGGAGAATGGTTTTTTCGATTGCGGTTTGACCGGTCGTGACTGGGTTTTGGAGAATGGTTCGGAGGTGGTGCAGGTTGCCGATCTGGTATACAGTCGGGCTTCGAATCGTATTTCCAAGTGGGTGCTTGCCGTGCCCGAGGACTCCGATATTCAAGCGGTAAAGGATTTAGAAGGCAAGTCGGTGGCCACCGAATTGGTGAACTTTACTAGAGGCTATCTTGAGGAGCACGGTGTGAATGCCGAGGTGGAGTTTTCATGGGGAGCTACGGAAGTGAAAGTACCCGAACTGGTGGATGCCATTGTAGATCTCACGGAAACGGGCAACTCTATACGAGCCAATAAGTTACGGATTATCGAGGTTTTGCTCGAGACGAACACTGTGCTTATTGCCAACAATGCGAGTTGGGAGAATGAGGCGAAGCGAGCCAAGATTGAGAATATGGCCTTGCTTCTGCAGGCGGCTCTGGAAGCCAAGGCGAAGGTCGGTCTGAAATTGAATGTCCCCAAGGCGATTCTCGATCAAGTGTTGGAGACTTTGCCCGCTCTTCGCAATCCAACGATAGCGAGTTTGAGCGATGGGGATTGGGTCGCCGTAGAGACTGTGATCGAGAAGAAAGTCTCTCGGGAGATCATTCCCGCGCTTAAGCGACTCGGAGCAGAGGGGATCGTTGAATATCCACTGAACAAGCTGGTGCAATAGGTTTTCCCTGGACTACTGCCCAGCTAATTTGACTCTTCCTAGTTAAGGCTTTCCGGTCTTCCCGTTCCATCTTCTGATTACCCGATTTTTTTTCTGGGTCTAGAAAGATTTCCCAATGGCGGAAGTTTGACCTGCTTTATTCTTGCGTTGGTCACGGAAACGGACCATTTTTATATCTTTTAGGAATTCAATGTTGTTAATTCTGCATCCTGAATTTTGTTCTTTTCACCACTTTTTTTTCAAAACCCTCAACCCGACCGCTCTGAGGCAACGTAACTTAACGTTTCCTGTATCACGGATTTGCCGGTCGGTTAACCAAGAAAGAAAGCCGCATGAGCGCATTGATGGAAGAATTGCTCGCAGAGAGCAAAATCGAACAACTTAAAGAAGGTTCCGTTATTTCCGGAACTGTAATGGAGATCCGACCGACCGAGGTTGTCATCGATTTCGGAGGGAAAGCCGAGGGAACCGTACAGGCCCACGAATTCGTAGATGTCGGCGAACTGGAAATCGGTTCCGACATTGAAGTTTTTCTGGAACGCTTAGAGGACAAGGACGGAAACCCCGTGCTATCCTTCGATAAGGCTGAACAGAAGAAAAACTGGGAAAAAATCGTTAACACTTGCGAGGAAGGTTCGGTCATTACCGGAAGGGTTAAGACTAAGGTTAAGGGCGGTTTGGTCGTCAATGTCGGGGTTGATGCTTTCTTGCCGTCATCCCAAGTCGATGTTCAGGCTCCCAAAAACCTAGACCAGTTCGTCGGGCAAACTTTTGATTTCAAGGTTATCAAAATCAATCGTGAGCGCCGGAATATCGTAGTTTCCCGCCGTGAACTTATTGAGGAACGCCGTCACAGCAAGAAGCGCGAAATTCTCGCTAGCATCAAACCGGGCGATACTCGTCGCGGAATGGTTAAAAACATCACTGATTACGGTGCCTTCATCGACTTGGATGGACTCGATGGCCTTCTCCACATTACAGATATGAGTTGGGGTCGCGTTTCCCATCCGAGTGAAATGGTGAAAACAGGCGAAGAAATTACTGTCTCGATTATCGACGTGGACTATGACCGCGATCGAGTTTCTCTTGGTCTCAAGCAACTTACTCCTAATCCTTGGGACGGTATTGAAAGAAAATTTCCGCTTCAGTCCAAGGTAAGCGGTAAGGTGGTGAATCTTGTTCCTTATGGAGCTTTCATCGAACTTGAAGCGGGTGTGGAAGGACTAGTGCACGTTACTGAGATGTCTTGGACCAAGCGTATAACGAAACCTAGCGATGTTTTGAACGTGGGTGACGAAGTGGATGCAGTAGTTCTCGGTATTCAGCAAGAGGATCAGAAGATTTCTTTGGGCTTACGGCAATTGGATGCTAATCCTTGGGACATGGCGCCTCACAATTATCCTTCTGGAGCTCGAGTTCGCGGCAAGGTTCGCAATCTCACTTCCTACGGAGCTTTCATCGAACTGGAGGAAGGTATCGATGGAATGGTTCATGTGTCCGACATGAGTTGGACTCGCAAGGTGAATCACCCCAGTGAAATGGTCAATAAGGGTGACGAAGTGGATGCCATCGTCTTGGAAGTGGATACCGAGAATCACCGCATATCATTGGGCATGAAGCAGTTGGGCGTTGATCCATGGGAGGATATCGATCGACTCTACAAGCTTGGTGAGATGGTTAAAGGAGAGGTTGCCCGAATTGCCGGCTATGGTGCGTTTGTTAAACTCGACCACGACATCGACGGTTTGGTGCATGTTAGTCAAATCAGTGAACAACGCATAGAAAAGGTAAAGGACGCACTCGAGGAGGGTCAGGAGGTTACTGCGCGTGTTATCAAGATCGACCGAGAGGAACGTCGGATTGGCTTAAGTATCAAAGCCGCTGAATACAACGAGGACGATCTGGCAAAGGAAGTCGCGGCATACGAGGAGAGCGGAGAAGATTTGACGACCTCTTTGGGCGATCTACTCGACAAAGCAACTAGCGAAGACTAGTTTTGTCCATATTTACTTACCTTTCAGGCTTTTTTAAAGAGGCTGTCGTTTACCTCATAGTTGCCCCTTAGTTTTCCTATGCTGTACCCTTTGCTCGAGGTGGTTTAAAGGTATTGGCGGTTAGGGTTTCTTCTTTGACTTCGAGGCAATGATTTCTCCGAGCATGCGCATGTGCTCTTCCATTGCCTTTGCCTCTTTTATTTCGGCGGCTGTTCGAGGGCGTTCCATGGATGTCATCTCCTTGCGAAGTTTTCGAATAGCAAGTTCTTGAAGTTGGCGGACTCGTTCGCGAGTAACCCCCATACGCACACCAACCTGCTCTAAGGTCAGCGGATCTCGTCCACCCAAGCCGAAACGAAGCCTTATGATATCGGCTTCGCGAGGTTCCAGGCGATCTAGAACGATGTTGACGTCGCTGACAAGGGTCTTGGTTTGGAGCCGATCATAGGGATCGGCCGCTTTTTCGTCGCGTACAAGGTCTCCAAAAGTGGAACCTTCCGAGTCTCCCACTGGGGTTTCTAATGAGGTCGGTTTTGAAGCGACTGCCCTGAGGTGAGTGACTTTGGCCGCAGGGATTTTTATCTCCTCTGCAATTTCTTCTTCAGTGGGAACACGACCGAGTTGGTCGGTTAGGATTTCTTCTGTTCTCCTCATCTGTGACACTCGATCTACCATGTGCACGGGAAGCCGAATCGTTTTACTTTGATTAGCGAGAGCCCGCTTTATTCCTTGTTTTATCCACCATGCGGCGTAGGTGCTCAGCTTTCCTCCCTTGTTCGGATCGAAACGCTCGACTGCTTTCATCAAGCCGATGTTACCTTCTGAAATGAGGTCCAGCAGACTAAGTCCAAGGTAGGAGTAATCCTGTGCAATTTTGACAACGAGACGAAGGTTGGCTGTAATCATGTGCTGGCGAGCTTTTTCGTCTCCGCCACGAATGAGTTCGGCCAACTCTCCTTCCTCTTTAATTGTTAGCAGGGGAACCTGGGCGATTTGCTCCAGGTAAATTTTAAGCGCTTCTTCTTCCTCTACGGGCATATCATTCTCCAGCTTGACATTTAGCTAGAGCTATCGCCTTTAACATGCCCTTGGCTTTGTTGATCGTTTCTTGGTATTCAATTTCAGGTACTGAATCGGCCACGATTCCTGCTCCAGCTTGTAGCTGTAATATACCGTCTACAAGCATGGCGGTACGAATGGCGATGCAAGAGTCATGGTTTCCGTCATATCCGAAATGACCTAGAGCACCTGCGTAAACGTGTCGACGAAGGTTTTCCGATTCCGAAATGATCTGCATGGCTCTAACCTTGGGCGCACCGCTAACCGTACCGGCGGGAAAGGTGGCTCGCATCAGGTCGAAGGCGTTTTTTTCCGGATCGAGCTTTCCTAGAACTTGGGACACGATGTGCATTACATGTGAGTATCTTTCGATAATCATATATTCCGCAGCTTCAACAGTACCGTAACGACAGACTCTGCCAATGTCGTTTCTTGCAAGATCGACGAGCATGAGGTGCTCGGCTCGCTCTTTCTCATCGGCCAAAAGTTCTTTTTCCAGAGCTTGATCCTCCTCTTCGTTCGCACCTCGAGGCCGAGTCCCAGCAATGGGACGGATAAGAACTTCATCATCGGTTAGCCTGACATGCACTTCGGGAGAAGCTCCCACGACAGAGAAATCTTCACTTTCGAGGAGAAACATGTAAGGCGAGGGATTGATAGCCCTCATCGCACGATATAAATCGATTGCGGAGTGAGCGAATGGAATCGCAAACCTCTGGGATAGAACAACCTGAATGGCATCACCAGATCGGATGTATTCCTTTGTCTTATCGACCATGGATTTGAATTCTTCTTTGCTGAAGTTCCCTTCGGGTGGGTTTGCTACCTCAACAGAGTCGAGTTCGGCTGGAAGCAAAGGTGATGGAACCGACAGTTGTTTCACTGTGTCGGCGATGCGTGTCACGGCTTCGGCATGCTCGCTTGCAGGATTTTCTCCAACATAAGCATTGGCACAGATTGAAAGCGTTTGTCTCGCGTGATCAAAAATTAGGACTAGATCCGCGATTAGGAAGTAAAGGATAGGCAGGCCCAACTCGTCCTTCTGGGCAAGAGTAACCGTGGGTTCAATTCGAGAGGCATACTCATAACCGACGTATCCGACTGCCCCTCCGGCAAAACGAGGCAAGTCGTCGATAGCGGCGTAGCGAATTCCGGCCATTTCTTGTTCCACTATGTCGAGAGGGTCAGCGGGTGTCGGAAAGCTTTTGCGTTCACCGTTGCGTTCGGTGACGACGGTTTTTTTCTCATGGCAGACGATCACTTTTCTCGGATTACAACCTACGAACGAATAACGACTCACCTGATCACCACCTACAACTGATTCTAGCAGAAATGCAGGCTTAAGGGTGGAAAGTTTTGCGTAGGCGGATAGCGGAGTTTCTGCATCGGCAGTGAACTCTGCCCGAACAAGAACAACATCTGCCTCTTTCGATAAACGTTCGAAGTCTTCTAATTCAGGAGAAATTTTCATTGTCTATGGCTTGATCAGTCGACGGTCGTAATACTTGGAAATCTCTTGGCCGTATAGAAATATCATGTGAAAATCATCTGATCGATGTGCCTTTCTCTTTTAGGTTGCCAAGGAGAGTTTGTTCGTCAGACATTACTTTTTCAGAACATTCTCAAATTCATTTTCGAGCAAGCTTAATTCAACATAATAAATGCCTAGTGCTGTACATTGTGTCATCATGGGAGGTGGTCGGGGTACTCGATTACATCCATTGACGCAGTTGCGATGCAAACCCGCGGTACCTCTGGCCGGCAAATACCGCTTGGTTGACGTTCCAATAAGCAACTGCATCAACTCAGGTTTTAATAGAATCTATTTATTGAGCCAGTTCAATACGGCTTCCTTGCATCGTCATGTCCAGCACGCCTACAGATTTGATCGTTTTGCTGGTGGTTTTGTAGAAATTCTGTCTGCTGAGCAAACCGAGGCCAGCGACAATTGGTATCAAGGTACTGCAGATGCAGTGCGTCGGAACCTGATGCATTTTCATGCCGACGAAGATGATGTTTTCATTATCTTGTCGGGTGATCAACTCTTTCGAATGAACTTGGCGAAGATGGTCGAAGAGCATCTTCAAAGAGGTGCTGACGTTACGGTTGCAGCCAATCCTGTTTCCATTTCCGAAGCTCCCGGACTAGGTTTGATTCGCGTTGGCGAGAACGACCGAATCACAGAGTTTGTTGAAAAACCGACCGATCTCGAAGTCATCCGTCGCTTGGTGCCGGCCGAATTAGCCGGTGTGGACGGAACCGAGGATCGATGCCTTGCTTCAATGGGTATTTATGTTTTTGGTGCGAAGGAGTTGGAATCCGCTCTTGCTACCGATTCAGCTGATTTCGGAAAGGAAATAATTCCTGGTCTCGTGGGTCGCCGCGACCTGCGTTGCCATATCTTTGACGATTATTGGGAAGATATCGGTACGGTGCGTGCTTTCTTCGACGCGAACTTGCAGCTTACTGATCCTGTTCCCGCATTCGATTTCTACGACGAGGAAAGTCCTATCTACAATTACCCCGACATTTTGCCCACTGCCAAACTCACTGAATCCCATATTGATCGAGCTATCGTTGCCAGTGGCGGTATGGTTGGCAGAGCGAAGCTTACTCGTTGCGTTTTGGGCGTGCGATCGATCGTTGCTGACGGTTGCAAACTTGAGAATGTCGTTATGATGGGGGCTGATCATTACGAAAGGGATGTCGTTCGCTTGGAGAAGCGCGACCGTCTTGGTCTTCCTGCCATTGGGGTAGGTGAAAACTCAACCGTTACTAACTCCATCATCGATAAGAATGCCCGCATCGGAAAAGGTGTTCGCCTTTCGCCCCAAGATTGCGAGGAGGGATGGGTGGATGAGTCCAAGGGGCTTTTTGTCAGGGACGGGGTACTGGTGGTCCTTAAGAACGCCGTTGTGCCCGATGGAACAATCACCAGCGGCAAATAAATTCGGTTTTGCCTTGAACCTCTCACATTGATTGGCTTTATCCGCTTTCGACATGAGTAATATTCCTGAAGACCTCAAGTATACCAAGGACCACGAGTGGATTCGCCACGAAACTGATGGGACCTGTCTGGTTGGTATTACCGATCATGCCCAAGATAGTTTGGGCGACGTCACTTTCGTTGAGCTTCCCGCCGTTGGCGAATCTTTTGAGGAGGGTGCGACTTTCGGCGTAGTCGAGTCCGTGAAGGCCGCTTCTGATCTTTATTTCCCTCTTTCGGGAGAGATTACCGAGGTGAACGAAATCCTCGTCGACTCACCTGAGAAGGTCAACCAAGACCCTTACGGTGATGGGTGGATGTTGCGCTTACGTGCCACCGGTTCCTCTGACTCTGGAGGGCTTCTATCCCCCGAACAGTACAAGGAAATTCTCTAATTCGGATATTCTTTCTCCTTTGATTTGGGCTAACCGAATCAAGTTTATCAAATAAACCGCTTGCACGATCGGCTAACTCGGGCTTTATTTATCCAAGTTTCTCCCCTCTTATTGAAGCCTGTGTTACCTAATTTCTAAATGTGAATTTTTTAACCGCACTCTTAGGTATAATCAATTTGCTTTTCAAGTTGGGTCTGGCTCTCCCATTTCTTTGTCTTTTTGCCTATGTTGGGTCCCATCCGGCAATGGCCAAGATATCCGCCACGATCATTCTGGCTTCCGTGGAGGGTAATGTTAAAGCTCTCTCGCTCGACGAGAATTTAGAACTTACCCTCGACGAGTCGTCTGTCGGTAAGAGCGTGGACGAAAATTTCATCCTCACTACCGGCCAAAACGGTGAGGCTGTCTTCCTTTTTTCCAACGGGGTACTGATCACGCTCAAGCCCAACAGCCGTCTATTTGTTCGCACCTTCGTACAAGAATCATTTTCATCCAAGAATTTGCCTCTACCGGTAGATCTGGATGAGGAACCAAGTACTTCCCATCTCAAAATTCACTTGGACACAGGGGATTTGGTTGTCAAAGCTCCCAAGCTCAAAAGGGGATCTTCCCTTAAACTTTCTAGCCCTCTTGGTACTGCACAGATTTTTGGTACCATGTTTCAGATTGTAGTTGCTCGCGATATCGACACGGGCACGGTTTCCGGTGGCGTAAATCTTATTTCCGGAGACATAGACTTTACCAATGTCTCCGGAGAGACCAGTACTTTGGCTTCGGGCCAGGGTTTGGAAGTTTCCACCGGCAAGTTAGGAGATTCATTCGGAGGCATCTCCGGCGAACTGCGTGACTTATCCGCCAAGTTCGGTCCTGTTTTGGCTGGTACTGCTACGTTTCCGCCTACAGTTGTGGTTCCCGATGTCGAGGCTCTTCCTATTGAAGGTGTTGCATCCCCTGAGGTTCCCAATCCTTCCGTAGGCTATTTGCCCCGAGAAGACGGGTGGGGGAGCATACACGATATCGCCACTGCTACCTTCTTCGAAATCGAGGAAGCCGAATTCTCGGTAAGCTCAGTGACCTTCGATGCAATCGAATCATCCGTTTCCGTAGACACGCCCACTCCTGCGCTTACCGCTCCAACGGTTCCCGTTGCCATTTCAGGAGGTGACATGGTTCCGCCTGATCCATTCTTCGGCGGCGCGCCGAAAGTCGCCCTCAAAGGCGATGAAACTCTCCGCTGGGAACTGGGCATTCCTTTCGTTGATCCTGGTTTTACGGCCACCGATTTCTCAGGAGCAGACATTGCCCCGTCGACCAAGCTCGTTAATCTTCCAGATGTTTCGACCCCAGGGACATTTAAACTGGTTTACAGCAGTAACGATTTTCGTGGGTTCGAAGGTTCTGCAACTCGTACCATCAAGGTCGTTGCAACTCCTCCGACCATCACTCTTAACCCTGGTTCCGAAGCAGGGCCGAATGGAATAGATCCAACTGGTAAAGTAGTTTATCGCAGCGTTAAAAGTCGCAATTCGCTTTTCTCGGATTTCGGACCTTTTCAAGATCCTGGCTTTACCGCTACTACTTCCTCCTTTTCCAATCCTGATTTTGCAGGTCAAAACCTCACGAATATGGTGATGACAAAAGGTCTTTCCTCAGTTGGTTATGATGACTTGGGGACCTTTTCCGTTACTTACTCGGTCAACGATCAAATTCATCGGAAGGCAACTTTTCCCGGTGGTATACCTGTTTCCACTACCGAGACTCGCACGGTTCATATCGCGGACCTTACTCCCCCAAGGATATTTTTGAATGATTCGCTATCCGTTCAGGTCGAGGCTGCGACTTCTTACACGGATGCTGGTGCCACGGCGCAGGATAACTACGATTCTGAAATCGATTTGCTTCCTAAAATTCAAGTTTCCAGTACCGTTGATCTCATGGTCGAGGGCGACCATTCCGTGAACTATTACGTTACTGACGCCGCTGGTAATAAATCCGATACGGTTTCTCGATTGGTGACTATTGTCGATACCACTCCTCCTAAAATTGAACTCTTCGGCTCCCCTGTGATCTTCGTGGATTTCAATTCCACCTACAGGGATCTTGGAGCATTTGCGACGGATAGCCGTGCCGGGGATCTTACCGACAAAATTGTGATTACTGATCCTGTTGCAGCCATGTTTCCTGACCTTTCTGATCCGCTAAACCCGATCGCTCCAGACCCTTTGAATAAAAAGATCGGTACTTACACCGTTACATATCAGGTTTCAGATGAAGCAAATACGCCGAACGTCGTATCCATCACCAGAGAGGTTGTTTTGCTAGGAAATGACGGCAAAGGCCCGCAAATGAAACTATATCATCTTCTTATGGAAGAAAATGGGACGAAACCTTTGATCGTGAATGTCGGTGACACTTATAATGACCCAGGAGCGTATGCGTTCAAGGATTTGGGTACAGGTGGCGTAAAGTATTATAAAGTAACGAGATTGAACGATCCCGACATGAGCAAGTTGGGAAATAACCAGATTCAGTACCTGTCTTACGACGAATTCGGTAACGAGATGACTATTTCGCGTACTGTCGAGGTGCAGGATACGAGTGCCCCGGTCGTTTACCCCAACAAGTCCGATGGTCAAACCGATCTCGCCCTTGAAGCTGGCGTTCCTTATCGGGATGATGGTGCGTCCGCTATTGACAATTACAAGGGCGATCTCACCGCCAATGTTCAAGCCGATTTCTACAGGGTGATCGGCGGTGCCACTACAAAGCTTACCGAAACTGAAGTCTCCCAAATGCAGGTAGTTGGTTTCGTCGACCCGAATCCCGTCAACGGTTACACGGAGTATCGGGTGGTCTACACCGTTTCCGATGGAAGCGTAAACAGTCCCGATGGAGATGCGAACCGAACCCTTAGGGTTTACGACACCACAGCGCCTGTAGGCAAAATGTTATCCGTAACCACTGACAGCAGTTTTGTATTTGCTTCAGACGGTGACAAAACCTTCAAAGTCGTGGGTGACAATTCCAAAGTTATTTTTCCTGAGGATTCGGATTGGGGATCGGTAGTTGAAGCTAAACTAAAGACAGTGGAGTCTCCTGATTATGGTAGAAGTGAAATTGTTGCTCGCGGTTTCCGATTGCTTAAGGACACCGGTGAATCATTTGATGACCCTGGCATTCGGTTCTCCGACAATGCCAAGGGACTAGAAGAGGCTGCAATTACTGTTGAGCGCACCGAACTCGCTCCCGATGCAGGTGTAGACAAACAATATCGAATTACCTACAAGGCTCAAGACTCCTTTGGAAACCTCAGCACGGTATATGAACGAATAATCAAAGTTCTTTCTGGTCCAAGAGTTACTCTTCTCGGAGAATCAGAAGTCGTTGTGGTCAATAAGTTTAACCAAACTGAATCCATAGACTACGCCGTCACGGAATATAAAGATTTAGGTGCCACTGCGAAGGATGCTCTCGGTACTGATATCACAAATAGTACTTTTCTGAATGGAATTAATGGCGTTACTTTGTCTTATTCCTTCGATGATGTTGAATTCACTGTTCCTGGAAGTAGCTTTTTAGCGGCTAAGGATTCTTTGAGTTCCAAGATCGATCTTACCAAAACAGGAAAGTACGAAATTTTCTACAAGGCAACGGATGAAAACTTGAATCAATCTCCTGACCCACAAGTTTCTCGGGTCGTTTACTCTGTTGCAAATGACGAAGTTTCTCCATCGGTTACTCCTCGTCGTGGAACCAAAGTTGGCGTCGGAGTTTGGGAAGTGACCCTAGATGTAAATGCAACTGGTTATGGAACTTACGTCGAGCTAGGTGCTACCGCAAGGAAGAAGCGTCATCAGGGACTTGGATTTCCATACGAAGTTTCACAAAGTTGGGATGAAAACAACGTATCTTCCATTGGTATCATTGCACCCCTTGGCAATGTGCCCTTTTTGTTCGGCAAAGGGGGAGGAGATGCCGTCGAGCAAAGCCGAAGTGATCAATTTCCTTATGAGGTCACATACTCTATTTCAGATGAGTTCGGAAATGCGGGAACAGCCAAGTTGAAGGTTAGAATGCAAGATGTCTTACCACCTTCAATCATTCCCGATGCTTTCGCCGGCGGCAGTACGGATAGTCTCTCCTTAGAGGCAAACGCTTCATATGTTGATCCTGGGTTCACTGCCACTGACAACTACTATTCCATTGGGGACACAGGTTGGGTTTCACAGATTGATTATTATTCCAAAACCTCCAGGGTTTCATCTATTCGCACAATTACCGATTACCCCAGAGACGGAAGTGATGTTTCCCATGACCCGGCCAAAATTCAAACTTGGGATCTCACTAATTTTGGGGAGTTCCATGTGCGCTATTCCTTGACGGACCCATCCGGCAATATCGCCGCCGACTTCAACCGAACGATTACTGTCAATGATACTATTGGACCTATTATCACCTTGCTTGGTGCAAATCCTCTGGTTCTTGATCAGAATGTTCCGGGCGCAACGAGCACTTATGTCGAGTATGGCTTCAAGGTCACCGATAATTCGATGCTCGGCTCGCAGAGTTTTCAGAGTTTTCCAGCAACCCAAAATTCAATAACCGTAGCTGTACAGTCCACCGTAAACTTGGACGTATCAGGTCAATACAAGGTAACTTACACGGCTACGGATTCTAGTGGTAACGTCAGCACCTTGAGTCGCACCGTGGATGTCCTCGATCGTGAAAATCCAACGATTTTGGGAGATACCGCGCTACATTCATCTTCACCACCACCACTTCCTTACATCATTGCCGAGGGTGGTGTTCAATACGACGACGATTCAGGGCAAACCGTAAAACTATGGAATGGTACCGACTTTAATTCAACGCATGTTCTAAGCCTTTCTGCAAAAGATGTTTTAGACGGAACAATCACCTCAAGGATCAAGCGGACTATCTTTTATGATTCGAATGGAGATGGTACCTTTAGCGAGAGTGAGAAGAGTGGATTTATTGCCAACAACGACACAGCTTCCGTACCAAGCCTGATCGATACTTCATTAAACCGTCTCAATAAGGAATATCTCATTAAATACGAAGTGGCTGATCTAGCGGAAAATAACGCCACGAAAAAATATCGTCGGATAAGAGTCATGGATACCATGGCTCCCAGTATCCAACCATCTAGTTTCGAAACGACTGTGCTTGTCGATTACAAGTCGATCGCTAATCCGGACGCTCGATCTCTTACCGATGTCGAAAACTTCCTAGTCAATAGCTTTTCTGCTGTGGACGCCAATAATTTCGATACTGATCTGACTTGGGAGGTCGATTTTCAGCAAACCGACGCATCTGGCAATGTCATACCTGGCTCGACTTATGTGCCGGGGGAAATCTTTCCGGAAACCCGAAACGACGATGGTCCCGGTTATAAGATTACTATAAAAGTCAGCGACTCCTCGGGCAATGTTAGCCAACCTGTCTATCGTTACCTCAAGGTCGGCGATTTTACCCCGCCGACTTTGACCATGATGGGAAAATCGGAAATCCACGACTTCTTTCGGTTCGGTAAAAATACGAATGCCAATAGCACCCAGCTGGGAAATGTTAGTGGATCAATTGCCGGTAAAAATGCTCCTTTTCTTGACCGACCTTATGATGCATCCGCAAATCCCGATTACAATGCAACAGGTTTTGGCGGTGGCGCCCATCGCATGATGTTGGCGGAATACAATTTCACCGATCCCGGCGTGTACGCCGAAGATGAGAATGCCGACTGGGCTTTGAGCAAAGGTAACCCAGACTTGAATGGTAACGGAGTGGGTGAAGGATTCGCCACCATTCGCGTAGCGGATCGTGCTGATATGGATACTTGTTCCAGAGGAGCCGGGTTGATTCATGTATATAGTTTTATGGAGCAAAGTACATCTGCTCAGAAAATCAAGCATTGGCAGTCACTCATGGAGGCGGGAACTTATGGATACAATACTTCCAGTGAGCATAATGCTACTTTTACTCCTGCAAAAGTCCCTGATGTCGATAGTGCAGGGTATGAATTTTCAGACTTTAACAAATCCGATTTAACCAACTTCGATATGACGTTAATTACGATCGAGTATAGAGTTAAAGATCACTGGGACAATGCTTCTATAATTGCATCCCGACTCGTCTATTTTTATGAAAGTCGTCAATTCGGTAACCATGCTTTTTATGCCACTCCGCTTACCGATGCGGCAGGGAAACCTTTTGAGGACTTTGATAATAATGGCACTACCGGAACCAATCCTTCCTTGAGTGGCGCCCGTAAAGATCACGATGGCGATGGAGTCAGTGACTTTTGGGAATTTGCCTTGGGCACTGATCCTGAAAATGCCAACGATACTCCTGATTTCGCTAATCCCCTTACTTTTCGAAACACTATTGGTAGCCCCACCGACCTATCCGAACCTACCCTTAAGAGTAATCTCAGCAGAATGAATGCCGCACATCGCCTACCTAATGTCAGAGGCATTGGTGATTTTAACGCTACGGTTGGTCTTTGACGCAATTCTACTTGGCGTTCACGGGATTACTCGTTCCCGATTCTGTTCTTTTGCGCCGCCCCCATAGTTTAACGGATAAAACACTGGTTTCCTAAACCGTAGATCGAGGTTCGATTCCTCGTGGGGGCGCCAGCTATGCTCCACTGGTTTTGTAAAGGGTTGTTGCCCTTCTTTTGGTTTTGAGACTTGTTTGTCGGTTTTATATCTCGGGGTGTCGGATTTCTGGAATATCGTTTCGGCTTTGTTATTGCCGATAGGGGTCATCCTGTTGGGTTGCTTTACCCGACGGTTAGGATGGTTTAGAACTGAGGCTGATGCGTCCCTGGCGACTCTTACCATTCGCTTGCTTTACCCATGCTTCATATTACGGCATTTGGTGGGGCATGAGGGGTTGAGAGATCTCACGATTTGCGCACTGGGCCCGTTGGCGGGTTTTTTTGCCATTGTAGTTGGTTTCGGATTTAGCATATTGGTCGTTCGTTTTATTAAGCTTTCGCCTAAAGAGGGTAAGAGCTTCACTTTTACCTCGGGCATTTTTAATTATGGTTTTTTTGCTTTTCCTGTAGGTGAAGCTTTGTTCGGTGAAGCATTCGTAGGGAAATTGATCATTTTTAATTTAGGGGTAGAGATTGCAATCTGGACGTTGGGCGTGATGATTTTGATAGGGGGAACTCCTAGCTGGCGACGACTAGTGAATCCTCCTGCGGTAGCCATTTTGTTGGCGTTTGCTTTAAGTTCCGTCGGAGGGCGATCTGTGGTACCGTCGTTTGCGTTTGAAATAGTCGATGCCTTGGCTGCCTGTGCCATTCCTGTTGGGTTGCTTTTGATCGGAGGTAGCGTTTTGGACCTCTTGCGTGACAAAAAAGGTGACACGGGATTGCGAGTGGAAGTGGGAGCGATCGCTGTTCGCCTTATCTTTGTGCCTGCGGTGTTTATCTCAATCGTGGCCCTGGCACCTTTCCCACAAGATCTCTTTTGGCTTAGGGAGGTATTGGTGGTTCAGGCAGCTATGCCATCAGGAGTGTTCGCCATCCTCATTGTCAAATCCTATGATGGTGACACGGGAATTGCATTGCGTACTATTCTGGCAAGTTTGGCGGGTTGCCTGTTTACCATGCCAGCATGGTTGAGCTTAGGTCTTCGAATTCTCAGTGTGGATTAATGCTTACAGAGAATCTTTGATTCTCTGATACTGCAAGACTGACTAATTCATCAACCTTGGAAAGAATAATCTTACTGGGATTAGGCTACAGGATCTGATGCCGAGGATGTTTGGCTTGATTCTTCTCGGTAGTTGGCCTTGGCGTCCAGTGTTTCGAAAAGAGCGCCTACGGATTTGCGCAGTTTGTTGTATTCTTCCGCGAAAAGTAGAGACGAAAGGTAATTTTTAAACTCTTTCCTGTCCCTAATAATCTTTAAGTCCAGTTCTTCCATTTCCTGAGCAAACTTCAAGTGCATTTTGTCGATTTCTGAATCGAATTGCTGATGCTGCCTCGTCAAATGTTTTTGAGCACGGGATACAGCAGACATTAAACCAGGGCAGGATCTACAGTCTTTTGCCGTTATTTCATGGAAAGCGACAATGCCGGATGCCAAGGCGGCACCGAAGGCGGAAAGTTCATAATCGCTTTTCTGACTTTCTTTCGTCGCCCAATTTTCGATTACCTTGACTAGTCTAGATATGGCTGCTTTCGATTCTTCTGAATCTGATATATGTACTGTATCGTCGTCCATTGTTTCTGAGGAGTATTGATTAAATTTTCACCATAAAGGCATATATTCATAAAAACAAACAGAAAAGTCATTAAGCGAGGTCAAAGTAGCTGGGTAAGCAAAAAATCATAATTAACATGATTCTTCTTATTTTAGGGCAAAAACAACATAGAACCCATCATTCCGATGTCGGCTGTCGTCCTTTGTGTATTTCGCCTTGGTAAATTTCCAATTCACGCCGGGCTTCAGGCATAAGAAAATAGAGACCGATCAGGTTTGGGAAGCACATAGCAAAGATCATTGCGTCTGAGAAACCAATCACTTTGTCCAAGCTCATGGCCGATCCGAGAACAATGCAGGTGCAGAAAATGAGTTTGTAGGCGAGATCTGCATGACGACCTCTCCCGAATACGAAGGTCCAAGCCTGTAGACCGTAGTAAGACCATGTGATCATCGTTGAAAAGGCGAACAGAAGGACAGCCATCGTAAGTAAAAGCGGAAACCAACTGATGACTGATTCGAAAGAGTCCGAAGTGAGACTGACTCCTTCCGCGAAACTGGATGCCCCCACCTCCCATTGACCTGTTACTACTATGACTAGGGCGGTCATGCTACAGACCACAACTGTATCAATGAAGGGTTCCAAAAGGCTTACCAAACCTTCGCTTGCCGGATATTTTGTGCGGACGGCAGAGTGTGCGATTGAAGCCGAACCTATCCCGGCTTCGTTAGAGAATGCTGCCCGCTTAAATCCTTGAATTAGAACGCCAACGAATCCCCCTGTTACGGCTTGCGGATCGAACGCCTCGCGCAAGATGAGAGCGAATGCTCCGGGAAGCTCGTTGATCTTAACCACTAGAACTACAAGGGCGGCCAATACATATATTCCGCACATCAAAGGTACGATTTTCGATGTGACTTTGGCAATACTGCGAATTCCACCGATAGTAACGAGTGCCACTATTCCTGCGACTATCAGGCCAAAGAGCCAACCGTAGCCTTGTGCCCAGCTGTCTTGTGGACCACCCGTGACATTCACGAACTGGGCGAATGCTTGATTGATTTGAAACATGTTGCCGCCGCCGAGAGATCCACCTACGCACATCACCGCAAAGAAGATAGCAAAAACCTTTCCAGTCTGCCTCCAACCTCTTTTGGCAAAACCATCTCTAAGATAGTACATGGGGCCTCCGTAGGTCCGGCCGTCTTTGCCGAATCGGCGATATTTCACTCCAAGGGTGCACTCTACGAACTTAGAGGACATTCCAAGCAACCCTGCGATGATCATCCAGAAAGTCGCGCCTGGTCCGCCAAGGCTTATCGCAACGGCGACACCGGCTATATTACCGAGCCCCACAGTTCCCGAAAGGGCTGCAGATAGGGCTTGAAAGTGGGAAACCTCACCCTGGTCGGTAGGGTCGGAGTACTTTCCGCGCACTATAGCAATCGCTAGGCGAAAGTACCTAAAGTTAGCAAAACGAAGGTATAGAGTGAAAATGATCGCCCCAAACACGAGCCACAGCACCACGGCAGGCACTGTGGACTGGCTCGGCACGACAAACTTTCCATTCGCAGCCGATCTCCAATTGTTTTTGGATCCCGCTCGATTCTCCAGTGGACGAATCTTGGGCAATTCCCCTATCACTCGAAGGTGCTTTGATCTTTTGAGCAGCTGTTCTTGCAAGTTTTCAATAGTTAGCCCCGGAAGGACCTCCAAAAGAATTCTATCCTGTTGCTGTTCAGGAGAGAAACTGAGATCTTTGACGGATTCGGAAAGTATCTCGAGCTGAAGATTAGGTACTGCGGGAGCCCAAAAGACTATGGAAGAAATTGTATCGGTAATGGGGGCAATAAAACTATTGATGCGTTGATCTAGGGAAGTGGTGGAGCTTTTCGCAGAGTGTATCGCCTGCAATTCTAGTTTGAAGGTGCTTTCGTCTGATTTGTCGTGAGTGATACGAATCCGGAAATCATTTCCTCGACTTCCGGCAGTTAATGGAGATGAACTCCGTTTCTTTTGCTCCGAAGCAATAGTTTCTTCTTTCGAGGCATTTGTTTCGACCGAAACGACCTTCGTGCCGTTTCTCTCCGCAATAGCAATGGATGGAATGAATAGAATCAGGCACCAGAGAACCAGAAGTGATGACTGTGGATTTGAACGGAATCGATTCATTAAAAAGTCCTGAGTTTGCCTAGCTGGTCAATTTTTCTTTGACAATCACCTTACCTGCGGTGCAAACGCAAGGTTGAAGATGTCCCAACAGTATTTGGAAATTTTAGGCTTTAGGCTTTTGTTGTGTCTACCTTGGATAAATATATCCTAGCCGAATGGCTTAAGTTTTTTGGACTCAGCCTAATTGTATTGATTGGCTTGCTCGTCCTTCAGGATGCCTCCAACCATGCGGAAGATTTTCGCAAAGGGTTTGCGGGGGTGAATAAAGTTTTATTTTATTACGTGTGGCTGATTCCTAGTTACCTCCCTTGGCTTTTACCTATAGCTTTATTTGTTTCCACTTTGTTTGTCGTGGCGACTCTTCGACGAAACAATGAAATCGCGGTATTACGAGCTTGCGGCGTGAACATGTTGCGTCTTTCGAGGTCTCTCCTTGTCGCTTCTCTTTTATTTTCCGGTCTTAGTTACGGATTAAACGCCAAATGGAGTCCTTTGGCGATGGAGAAGGCTCAAGGGCTTCTTGAGGTTCTAAGAGGTATGTCTAATCATCGGAATTTTAATTCCAATTTCGAGATGTCTCCACCGAATACAGGTCGCCGATGGTTTTTCCAGAAGTTTTTTCCCAGCACTTCTTCAGGGGAGGGCGTTCACTTATATTCCCGAACTTCGGGTGGGCTTGATTCCTTTCGCATTCGAGCCGAGGAAGTCCTTCGCGAAAAAGATGGTTCTTGGCGTTTTCTTAATGGTCGTTTCATTGGTTTTGCAGGCTCTCATGGACTTCCCGTTCCATCCGAATCAGGAGAAGGCTTGGTTTGGGATGTGGAATTTGCTCAGCAAGCTTTCGTCTCGAATGGTTCCATACCGATCATCAACAAGAAATTTTCGACCTTGCGCTTACCGGATGTAAGGGAAGACCCTGAGCCTTTTCTGCTTATGAGAAAGAAGCCCAGTGAACTTTCCATACGTGAACTGAAAACAGTTGTGGCTGCATCCGGAGCGGCTAAAGGAAATGCGGCGGTTCGTCCTTATGCTATTCGCATTGGTCATACGTTCTGGGCCTCTCCGGGATGTTTTTTTGCCGTGGCGCTGGGCATTCCATTTGCACTTGTGGGCGACGGACGTTCCGCTGCGGCGGGAGTGTCTCGTGCGTTGGGGTTGGTCTTGGGCTATTATGTCTCAAGAACTATGGGAGATTCTTTGGGCGAAGCGGGTATTATTCCGATAGAATGGGCGTCTGGTGTCCCTGTTCTACTTTTGGGAATTGCTGCGGTTTGGCTTTTTTGGCGAGTTCGTTGAACGACGAAGTTCACTCTACTTCTCGTAACTGTATGCTTTCGACGACCTTTCCGTGGGCAAGTATGTTGGTGACGGTTACTAGCTGGTCTCCCTTTTCTACCCAATCGAGTGATCGCAGATGCTCGATTGCGTTTAATATCGTTAGTTCTGGATCCTCTGAGAATTCCATGAAAAAAGGTTCGATGCCCCAGCGTAAACGAAGACGAAGGTGTACGCCTTTTTCATTGGTGAACGCAAACACGGGAGCGCCATTTGGCCGAAGAGCTGCAAGCTTTTCCGCCAAGTCTCCGCTTCGCGTGAATACGAGTACAGCCGAACCTTCCAGTTTCATCGCCAACATCGCGGCCGAACGAAGCATTTTTGCCTTTGGTCGAAATAGACGCAGCTCTTCCGTTAATCCAGGGGTTATTTCTTGTTCTATCCTCCCGGCAATACGATTGAGAATGCTAACGCACTCCACGGGCCTTTCCCCTTGTGTGGTTTCCCCGCTGAGCATGAGACTGTCTGCGCCTTCATTTACTGCATTGGCTATATCGCTGATTTCAGCCCGAGTGGGTACGGGGGAATCAATCATGGATTCTAGCAAGTGAGTTGCCACGATTACTGGTTTTCCCAATGCGAGGCACTTTCCCACTGCACGACGTTGGATGATGGGTAATTCTTCGTAAGCGCATTCGATGCCGAGGTCGCCCCGAGCCACCATCAATCCGTCTGAGGCTCGAACGATTTCATCGAGATTTCTGACTGCGCTTTGGTCTTCGATCTTGGCGATGATATGGGCTTCCGAACCGTTTTCGGATAGAAACCGTCTAAGTAAATCTATTGACTCGGCATCACGAGTAAAGGATAAGGCGAAAAAATCGTGGCTTTCCTCAATGCCGACAATTGCATCGGCCATGTCTTTTTCAGTGAGGGACGGTAAGTCGACTTCTATTCCCGGTAGATTTATGTGACGACGGCTTCCCAGTTTACCAGCTTCCGTAACCGCGCATCGGATTTCCCCCTTTTCTATCTTTAGCACTTCTAGCCGAATCAAGCCGTTATCCAGCAATACGATGCTCCCCGGTTCCAAGTGCTCATGGAGTTTGCTGTAGTTGACTTCGATTTGAAGGCAATCGTCGGTCGTTTGAAAGCCTTGGAGCTTATGCACTAGGTCGACCTGTTGGCCGTCTTCCAATTGAATTTTCTCTTTTCGGAATCCTGTCCGAATCTCGGGACCTTTTACATCCATCATGACCGCAGGTTCGCGTCCCACACGTTTTCCTACTTCACGGATACGACGAGTAATGGTTCGAACCCAGTCGTGCCCGGCATGAGCCATGTTAAGCCGGCACACATCGACACCCTCTTCAAATAGGGCGACTAATGTGCTCTCGTCCTCTGATGCAGGGCCAATCGTGGCAATGACCTTGGTTTGTCTCTCAAGATTTCTCATGCGAGAATGGCTTCGGCAGTAGAAGGATCCACCACATATGTTTCAGTTGACAACTCGGCAAAAGAATCACGCACCAAGTTCACATCGTTGCAGTCTTTACTCAGATGCATGAGGAAAATTTCTTGCCATCGAGGATTTTCGATGGACTTTAAAAGTGCAAGAGTGGCCCCGTTGGAAAGATGACCGTGCCGGCCCAGAATGCGCTGCTTCAGGCTCCACGGACGCTTTGTATCCCTTTCGAGCATCTGTGGGCAGTGGTTCGCTTCGATCACGAGAATGGAGGCTTGTGCGATTTTCTCTTTAACTAGTTCGGGGGCATATCCGAGGTCCGTTACCCAAGCAAGACTTTGCCATGGGTTAAACAAGTCTTCGCCACCCCACTCAAAATAAAAGCCCACGGGGTCATACGCATCATGCGGGACGCTGAATGGTTGGACTCGTATTCCACGAAAATGGAAAGCGTGGCCAGTCTCAAAAATTTGCCAATTAGGTCGTCGAGAAAGCTGTGCTTGCACGGCATTTGCAGTGTCTTGATTTGCGAAGACCGGAAGGTTTGCCTTTTGAGAAAGGCCGCGGACTCCAGCGGAATGGTCGGTGTGTTCGTGAGTGAGAAACACGGCGTCAAGTTCTTCGGTCTCCAAGCCCTCGTCGGCCAAAAGTCCCGTTAGCTTTTTTGCGGAGAGTCCTGCGTCCACAAGTATGGTCGCGCCTTCTGTCCTCAACAAGCCCGCATTCCCGGAACTGCTCGACGCTAGAACTTTAAAACTTGCCACCACAGCTTAAGAGTAAAAGAACATCCTTGCCCTTAAGCCAAGATTTTTCTGACATTTGAGTCTGATAATAAGGTATTGTTATGGATAATGTCGAATGGTTCGATGTGGTGAATACACTTGACCTTGAGATCGGTAAAGAGCGTCGCGACGTGGTTCACGCTCGTAAACTTTTTCATAGGGCCGTCCATGTTCTTATTTTGGATGCTACTGACAGGATACTTGTTCAAAAGCGTTCTTTGGCTAAGGATTCCGCACCGGGACTGTGGTGTTCTTCTTGCTCTGGACACTTGGATGCCGGCGAGGGTTACCTTCCCGCCGCTCTCCGCGAACTGGATGAGGAAGTTGGCCTTAAAATATCCCCCGAGAACCTCGCTCAAATTCTCAGCGTTAGTCCTTGCATGGAAACGGGGTGGGAATTTTGCAGAGTATTTTTCCTGCGGAACGACGGTCCTTATGCCTTTGAACCCAGTGAAATAACTGAGTTGCGGAGTTTGGCTCTCCATGAGTTGGACGATTGGGTCAGCTCCGCCCCCGACGAGTTTTCAGCTTCATTCCTCCATCTTTTTCGGATGGCTCGCCTCAGCAAGCCTCTCAAATTAGATTCAGTTGACCGTCATTCGCCTCTCCACCTGGGGGCAAGCCAATGACTTGCCATCCTTTTGGAGTGAGCACGCGACCCTGAGGGGTGCGTTGAATATAGCCCTCTTGAATCAAAAATGGCTCGTGAACCTCTTCTAAAGTATGCTCCTCCTCGTTGACGCCCACTGCCACAGTTCCTAAACCAACTGGTCCACCACGATAGTTGTCGGCCATTAAGCGGAGGATTCGCTTATCCATTTCGTCCAAGCCGTTGTTGTCGATTTCGAGAAGCTCCAGTGCCTGAGCCGCTACCTCGCTAGTGATTTTTCCCTCTGCTCGCTGCTCGGCAAAATCCCGAGCGAAATGAATGAGATTGTTGGCGATTCTGGGCGTGCCGCGTGCTCGCCCTGCAATCTCTTCGGCTCCTTCTTTGTCGAAAGAAGTCTCCAGTAGGCAGCAACTGCGTTTGACGATCTTGGCCAGGTCTGCGCGGTCATAGTAATCAAGTCGTGTCTGCAAAGTGAAGCGACTTCGCATGGGAGCCGTCAGTAATCCTACCCTAGTAGTGGCGCCGATAAGGGTAAAGCGAGGAATCTCCAAGCGAACGCTGCGGGCATTCGGGCCTTGGTCGATCATTATGTCGATTCGAAAATCCTCCATTGCCGAATAAAGGTATTCTTCGACGGTCTTTGGCAAACGGTGGATTTCGTCGATGAAGAGAACGTCTCCTTCTTGAAGATTGGTCAGTAACCCTGCGAGATCACCCGGCTTGTCTATGACTGGTCCGGACGTGATGCGTATCTCACGGTTGAGTTCCTTCGCAATTATGTAGGCAAGCGTGGTTTTACCTAAACCCGGAGGGCCGCATAGCAGTACATGCTTGAGCGGGTCTCCTCGATCGGAAGCCGCTCCGACAATTACTTTTAGGCGCTCGATGGTTTTTGCTTGGCCAGTGAAATCTTCGAAGGACGGTGGTCGAAGAGCGGCATCCGCATCATCCTCTCGTTCCAGAGATTCGGTCAGAAAGTTGGTGCCCGTGGTTGGAGGAATATCCATTATTATGAAATGTTTTCCTGTTGAACGGATTTCGGTAACTCGGATTCTGAAAGCCGTTCGATATCTCCACCTAACATACGAAGCTTTTCGTCAAAACGATCGTACCCGCGGTCTAAGTGATAAATCCTCTGTATCCAAGTGTCTCCTTGCGCTGCTAGTCCTGCAAGGATGAGCGCGGCGCTTGCTCGCAAGTCAGAGGCCATTACAGGCGCTCCACTGAGTCGGGTGTCTCCTCTAACTATTGCACTTGATCCCTCGATTGAAATGTTGGCCCCCATTCGAAGCATTTCCGGGACATGCATGAAGCGATTCGGGTATATGCGCTCTGTCAAAATACTTAATCCGGGAGAGATGCAGGAAAGGGCGCATGCCTGTGCTTGAAGATCGGTCGGAAAGCCGGGGTAGGGGAGTGTGATGATTTCAAGGGATCGAAGACCGTCCGACTTACGACGAGCCACTAAGCAATTGGGACCATTTGAAGTTAGCTCCACTCCTGCTTGATCCATTTTGTCCGCGAATGCTCCCAAGTGTTCGCTACGCGCTCCTTCCACATATATTTCGCCATCGGTAATTGCTGCTGCGATGCAGTAGGTTCCCGCTTCGATTCGGTCGGGAATTACTTTGTGGCGGCAACCGGAAAGCTTGTCCACACCCTCGATTGACAAGACATGAGAACCGATGCCGTCTATTCTTGCCCCCATACCTTGGAGCATTCTGCACAGGTCGAGGATTTCCGGTTCGCAGGCTGCGCTTTCAATACGTGTGAACCCTGGAGCCAGTACGGCAGCCATAAGTGCGTTTGCCGTGCCCGTCACCGTGCTTCCTTGTCTACCGCCAAGGAATATGGAACCGCCTCGCAGGTCCGTGGCGTCGATACAAACATTACCCCCTCGGATAGTTGCCTTCGCCCCTAACTTTGATAATGCTTTCAAATGTAAATCGATAGGGCGCTGCCCGATTACGCATCCTCCCGGAAGAGGTATGTTAGCTTTCCGTAATCTGCCGACCAATGGTCCCAATAGGCAAATCGAAGCCCTCATCTTGCGAACCAATTCGTATGGGGCTCTGTGCTCTATGGCCGCAGGCGTGATTTCCCATGTCGTGTCATCAATCTGTTCTACCTCGGATCCAATGTGCCTGAGGATTTCGGCCATGAAGCGAATGTCGCTCAAATTTGGTATGTTTTCAAGTATGGAGGTCTCTTCGCTTAGCAGGGTAGCTGCAAATATGGGAAGAGCTGCGTTCTTAGCCCCGCTTACCGTTGTTCGCCCATTAAGGGCAGAGCCACCGCGAACTCGGAAAACTTCCATGTAATCGCGTCTTCTTACGGATTGATCTTTACGAGTCTATTTGCCTCCGAATAAACTAGCCAAAAATTTACCAACACCGCCAGGCTTTTTATTAGTGGTCGCATCGGTCGTCTTGCGAGTGGGGGAAGTGTTTTCGTTGGATTTGGAATTTCGGCTGTCCTTGCTATTTTTGCCAGAACCTTGCTTTCCATCGCGACCTGAGCTTTCTTTACCCGAGCGGTTGCGATTTCTGCTCCGGTTGCCCGACCGTCTACGAGATCTGTTCCTCTCCCCGTCGGGCTTTTCTTGTTCATCCATTGGCGAACTGTTTTGATCACGCTGATCTTCTCTGACAGGTCCACGTTCTGGATTTCGGTTGCGACCCTCGTTGCGCCTTCGGTCACCTCCATCACGCCCACCGCGTCGGTCTCCATCACGCCCACCGCGTCGGTCTCCATCACGTCCACCGCGTCGGTCTCCATCACGTCCACCACGCCGGTCTCCATCACGCCCACCACGTCGGTCTCCATCACGTCCACCACGACGGTCTCCATCACGCCCTCGTTCTTCTCTTCCTCCGCCTCCTGTCGGTGGTGTAGCATTGGAAAGGTCGTCTTTCAGAGCAGCGCCTTCGGTTAGAGTGATTTCTCCTGTTGGATTAGCCACAGGGGTGGATTGGCTTTCAAGTGGTCGCTCATTGGCACGATACCAACGCGAACGAATTCGGGATTTGCTTCCTGACACGGCTTTGCTCGTGACGGCTTGCTCGTCATCGTTTTCAGCGATTTCTGATTTTGGAGAATTCTCTGTCATTTTGTTTTCGTTGGTGGTGGCAGTTTCTTATTCGAAGGAGTCTTTTGAGCCTTCGTTTGTATTTTCCATGGATTTCGATCATTTAGTCCGAGCAAAGGAACGGTACAATCAAAATCGCTTTCTTTCATTAACTTCTATCTCATGTTCTACAACCTTAGCATAATTACCGGTTTTGCTTAAAGCTCTCATCAATCCCCCCTCGATTCAATCTAGTTTCAAAAACCGCTTGCCAAGAATCAATCTGCCTCTACGTTCCTTCTATCATGGATAAACTTGAAGAAATTTTCTCGCTTCAGGATGAGCTTAATAGCCGAATAGGCGTTGTTACTCAAGGACTGGATGACGAAGAACAACGCAAATGGATTCTCAATTACGTAAGAGCGATGCAACAGGAACTAGCCGAGCTAACGGACTCGGTTCCATGGAAGTGGTGGGCAAAGTATCAAGACTTTGACAAGCAGAATGCTCGAGTGGAAGTCGTCGACTTGTTTCATTTCCTCATTTCACTTGCTCAAGTATTGGGCATGTCGGCCGACGATGTCTACGATGCGTACTTGAAAAAGAACAAAGTCAACCATCAGCGTCAAGACAGTGGATATTCCGAGAAGGACGAATCTGACTCACGGCACATCTAGAACATTTAACCAAACAGGGTTGGACTTAATCAGGTTTCTTCTGCATATAGTCATATTGATTAATGGATACTTTGCGTGGTGGGAATTGGTTTTTTAAAGTTTTAAGGAACTATATCCACTGTTAAGAAAGCTTGAAGAAGTTCATTCCTCAAGAGAGTAGAGACAAAGTTCGTATGCCTTGTTGGTTGGGGTGTAACAATCCCGAATGTTCACATCAACCATTCTCGACTTTTTGGAAGCTTATTTTAGATTATTTGGGAACGGTGAGGCTAGTCATTGACTACAACAACTTGCTCAGACTATTCCAAGGGCGAAGTACCAGTACCGTGACTGCTATCAAAATATTTCAGACGACCCACATTGAAATCCATCAAGGATCAGGTCAGAGATTGGGAGCCATGAACATGCATGGCGGGACGAATTCGGATTCTAGCTGAAATACGTAACCTCCTGAAGGCTTACGTCGTTTCCTCGGAGGACTTTTCTTTAGCGGAAGCTTTTGTGGATTTCGCTCCAGACTTTACTTTGGCGGGAGCTTTTGTGGATTTCGCTCCAGATTTTCCTTTGGCGGGAGCTTTTGCGGATTTCGCTCCAGATTTAATTCCACTTATTGCCTTAGCTATCGAAGCTTTTTTACGAGCCACCTTGTTGCGATGCACCAACGCACCTTTAGCCGCTTTGTCCAAAGCGGAAATAAATATTCTGGCATGTTCTCGAGTCTCTTCGCCATCTTTGGATTCCAAGGATGAAAGAAACTTTTTTTCCAAAGTCTTGAGCTTGCTTTTTACCGCACGGTTTCGCTCAAAGCGAGCAATGCTTTTACGGGCGTTCTTTGATGCTGACTTAGTATTTGCCATAAGTTAATCTAAATTGGCTATTCTTCCTTAGTAGTCAATGGTAAAGCTGACTTTCAAATGGATTCCGGGAAGCTGTAAGCCGGATTCTGTTACGGCGGCTTTTCGAACGAAAATCGCTGTAGTCATTCATTCATCTACCGAGAAAACCTCGGTCCCCGCCAAAGCGGGGTGCGACGTACCCGGAACTGATGGACGGGCCGCCCAGTTCCCTATTTCGTCTTGCATCGGATTGGGTTTACCTTGCCCGCTCGGTTGCCCTTGCGGCGGTAGGCTCTTACCCCACCTTTTCACCCTTGCCTTCCGAAGAAGGCGGTATGTTTTCTGTGGCACTAGCCGTGAACTCGTATTTAAGCGAGTTCCCCCCGCTTTCGTGGGGAATCCTACCCTGTGATGTCCGGACTTTCCTCTCCGGAGTCCGAAAACTCTGGAGCGAATGACCGCTTCCCGGAAAATGTGATTCATCTTTCGATGTAGACAACCCGACCGCATTGGTCGCAAATGGTTAGTTTTTCTTCAACTAAAATGGAGGAGACGATGTCGTTTGATACTCGAAGGTTGCAACCCGAGCATTTTTGATCATCCACGGGAACTACATAGGGAGGTCGTCGAACAACCTTTTTCACGTGCTCGTACTGGCGAAGGAATGTTGGTTCCATTTCCTCACTGGATGCTTTAATTTCGTTTTCGAGTACAACAATTTCTTCTTGAAGAAGCTTTCCCCTTTCATTGAGTTCCTCCAATTGCCTTTCCAAAGAGTGAACTCGATCTGTGTGTTTACCCTCTGCGATGACTAATGTGGCGCGGGCGTCATCCACTTTCATTAGGGTTTCCAATTGTTCGTCCTCGTTTGAGCACATCTCTTCCTGTAGCCCTTTGATTTCATTTTCGAGGGCTTGGTATTCTTCTTGTCGCTTGACCTTAAGTTGCTTGGTTTTTTGCTGTGATATCTTGGTTTCGATAGAAGCGATTAGGGTTTCCAAGCTATTTGCCTTTGTTTCGAGTTCGCGGAGTTCTATTTGAGCAGATGCAATGGTTTCTTTTTCGATCTTGATTTTATTTTCAAGCATCTCGCGGACTTTAGGCAAATCCCTGAGCTCTATCTCTGTACCAATTTTTCTGCGGTCTCTGCCGTGTAGGAGAAGTAGTGCTTGAAATTCAGGTTCTTCGAATAGCATCGTTTGAGGGTGCGAGGGTTGTTTACGAAGACTGAACATGAACCCCAGCTGTCATTGGGACAAGACAATTACGTTTTAGAAGATCCTTGGCTCTTTGTGATCTGATTTTATTCTTGCCCCTATGCTACCAGCACTGAAATCTTACTTTTAATGGAAAATTTTGACCCAATTGATTTGGTGGAGGAGGCGATCCTAGATTTTTCTCTGGGTGAAGAAGAGGTTGCCGAGGGCAAATTAATGAATGCCGTGAATTTGGATCGCGATTGCCTTGATGCCTGGAGAGCTTTAGCCGAAGTTCGTTTGGCCAGGCAGGATTTGACTGGTGCTCATACTGCCTGTGAAAAAGCTTTAGTGATAGCCCCTGAAGATTTGACTGCCAAGGTGAGCCTTTCTCGCATTTTAGTAGCGAAAGGAGATAAGGAGGGTGCCGAGAAGGCAACTGCTGAAGCTCGAATCCTTGGATGGAAAGAGGAGCTCAAGGATTGAAATTGTCGAGTTTTGACTGCAGGAATAAAATGAATTTTAAGCCAAGTGATTTTTTTAAGGAGATGTATTCTTCCAAACTCTTGCTGACGTTTGCTTCAGGGTGGCTGTTCAGCATATCGGCATTGCTACTGGCTGCAATCGCTTTACTTTCAGTCATCTATTTGAATTATTCCAATTTTTCGATTTGTCCCAAATACATTTTTCAATCCTGATTAGTCTCTTTCGGTTAACTTCTGAATAGTGTAATAGCCCGCGGATGTGAATCTCTCTATCCAATTCCCTTCTTCGTTAGCTCGTTCGGCACCTATTATATTGTTTAAAAAAAGTGGCCGATCGTTTGGAGTATTTAAAGCAATCCAGTTCCCGCTCGCTAAATCAAAAAAAAAATCTATCCTTTTTCTAAGGATTTTAAATGGCGCTAAAGTTTTAATCTTTAATTTCCCTTTGCGTTGAAGTTGAAATTTCACCAACAAACATTTCTTCCGACCTGTAGACGTTCGGCAAGCTTACCTTTTAAGAGTTTTTACTGATGGAAAAAAAAGTGCATACGCTCGATTTTGAGAAACCTCTACGTGATTTGGAAAGCCAATTGGAGGAACTGCTTGAGTCCTCTCGTAAATCCGAAGTCGACCCCGGCCGTGTTTCCACTGCCGCCAAGGTTATTGAAGCCGAGATAGAAACGGCGAAGCGAGACATTTATTCGAAGCTGACCCCGTGGCAAAAAATTCAAATTTCGAGACATCCTAATCGTCCCTACACTTTGGATCTCGTTGAGAGAGTATTCGATGATTTCGAGGAATTGCATGGTGATCGTACTTTCGGAGAAGATTCTGCGATGGTGGGTGGGCCGGCTAAGTTCGACGGCAGTAGCATCATGTTGATCGGTCAGCAGAAGGGGCGAGATACCGAGGAGAATTTGAAACGTAATTTCGGTTGCCCAAATCCGGAGGGTTATCGCAAAGCTTTGCGTTTAATGAAGATGGCAGAAAAGTTTTCCATGCCGGTGGTGGCTTTAATTGATACTCCGGGGGCTTATCCTGGAGTTGGCGCAGAGGAACGACATGTGGCGGAAGCTATCGCGGTGAATATTAAGGAAATGGTAGCGTTGCAGGTGCCGGTCGTTGCAATTGTGATTGGGGAAGGAGGCTCAGGTGGTGCACTCGGAATCGCCGTTGCGGATCAAGTGCTGATTTTTGAAAACGCTTATTATTCTGTTATCTCGCCCGAGGGGTGTGCGGCAATATTATGGAAAGACCGTAAGCATGCTGCTGATGCTGCAGGTGCTCTTCGACTTAGTCCCAAGGATTTGCTCGAATTAGGCGTTGTGGATGCTGTTTTGCCGGAACCTTTAGGCGGTGCTCATCGAGATTGGGATTTTACTGCAGAGTCCTTAAGGAAAGCGCTTCATTTAGCACTTGATGAATTGCGGGGACTTGCTCCTGAACAGTTGCTTGAAACTCGTTATGCCAAATTTAGGGGTATGGGAGTTTTCTCGGAGTAATTCGATTTTCGTAACCTCTTAATTTCCTCCTTTAAGCTTTGAGGGGTAGGAGCAGCGCTATTTGCACGGCCTTAGTCCGTGAGCAAGTCTGCTTAACTAGAAAAGTTTAATCAATTCTTTGATCGTGATCATCGATCGTCCCGATAATGGCATTTCTCAAGCGGATACGCTGTTCTTTAGTCAGCGAAAGCTGGGAAAGAAGAGTTTCGTTCTTGCGCGCTAAACCTTCAATCTTACGTCGGTAGTCATCTTCGATGTTCCTAATGTTCAATAGCTTGCTTCGGAGAGTTAAATTATCAGCTTCCATATCTTGAATTTGATCGGCAAGTAATTGCTCGTTGGCTGTTCGTTGCGCTAGCTGTGTTTTGAGACTTTCGGTTTCATTTCGAAGTGAATTTCGGTCATCAGCTAGATTGGCAACTTCGTTTGCAAGCTCTTTGTTTTCAGAATCAATTTTGCGAAGCTTTGAGATGTTGGCTTGTTCACTTCCCGTCAACTCCTGAAGTTCAAGATCCATCAATTTAACAGCTGTATCCATATCGGATCTTTCTGATTCTAGTTTTTTTGTTTTTTGGTGGAGCAAGTTATTTGCGTCTTGAAATCCTGACAACTGATCAGCGAGTCGGTTTTCTTGTGATTCAAGGGCAGTCAACTCTGAACGAAGATCGGTTAATTGCTCCTGCAGTATTTCAGAATCTGTCGAGTGATTTCGATTCTCTTCCTTGAGGGTTGTGTTTTCTGCCTGTAAAGCTGATAGGCGATCTGTGAGTATCGATTTTTCTCCCTCGATTCGTGTGTTCATTCCATTGAGGTCAAGTAGCTCAGCTTTAAGTTGTTTTGCATTCCCTCCGAGTTGTTCAGATCTTCGGGAAAGTTCACCTTTGGCTAAGTCAAGTTCGGTTACACGGTCGGCGAGATCTTGTCGCAACAATTCGTTGCGGGCTATTTTATCACTGAGGTCTTTTTCGGTTTCTTCGAGACTGACAACCTCTGCAGATAATTTTTTGTTTTCTGATTGAATAGCTCTGAAATCTTCTTCGTTGGACGCGAGCCTCCTCCTAAGGCTTTCGTTTGAGGCTTCTTCATTGCGTAGCTTGGCAAGTAAACGGCTTTCCGTGGCATCCATTTTTTTTTGTCTGATTATCAACCTGCGGTTATCCATAGCAACCTCTTTGCTTCGGTCCAACAAGTCTCTCTCTTCGGCAGACACCATATTGAGCTGGTTTCGCAAACGCGCATTAGCTTCTTCCAAGATCGCATTCTCATTCGCGAGTTTTTGTTCTTCGCGTGTAGTGCGACTCAACTTTAGTTCAAGCTCAGCAACTTTTGTTTCGGCCGCATCAAGTTTATTTTCGAACTCGTTTCTTAGTCTTGACGAAAGATCAATTAAGTTCGTCTGGACTCTTTGAGGAGGTTCTTGTTTGCTCGACATAAGAGTCTGAGCCTTTTCGATTAGTGCGTTGTGTTTGTCCGCTAGCTGGTTGTACTGGATTCTAAGATATGTGGGGTCTCGCAGTTGCTCATCGGTTTGGGCCAGGCCCGTTTTCCCAGAAATGCAGAAATAAGCTAGTAAGCAGAAGTGTCTTAGGAATCTTTTCATGATTAAGGGCAATTGAATGAAATTTAATTCGCCGTGGAGGGGTGTTGATTTTTTTATTTTGGACAGCGAAGCGACGAAAACAAGACCAAACTTTAAAAGGTTTTGCTAATCCTTGTACGAAGCTTTTCTTAATCGGTCGTTTACGGCACTACCAATACCCGTATCAGGCAAAAGAGGGCACAGGATTCGCGGAGGTGAATGTGTGTCGACTTCCCTAAGAATAGCAAAAAAGTTTTTTGCTATTTCTGCTGGGTTACCTGTTTCAGAAAGATGCATGAACTTTAAGCCCTTGGAAGGAAAGCAAATCTCATTTAACGGGGAATGAGTTATTACGTACGTTGCAGCAGGAATGGATGGTTCTGATTTCAGGTAAGCCATTAAATCTTCGTTGTTGCTGAAAATTTGCAAGGGTGATTCGGGTTGATAGTGCTTTGCTAAAAGCCCTGGAGAAAGTGGAGTTTTAAATTTATCGCACGTGCCGTTGACTTTTGGAATTTCAAGTTCTTCTCCGAGAATCGCGCTTATGGCATCAACATCGATCGGACCCGGACGAAGAATCCGGGCGCGTTTAGAGGATAAATCTACAACGGTAGATTCAATTCCTATTTGTGTTGGTCCTCCATTAACAACAGGAGGATGTTCATCGCCAAAACTTTGCTTAATGTGTTCTGCTTTTGTAGGACTGACTTTTCCAAATGGATTCGCGCTGGGAGCGGCAAGAGGAGCGTTTACCAAATTTAGCACTTTCCGAAATACTGGATGAGCAGGTGATCTTACGGCAACCGTGGAAAGACCCGAGGTGACTATGGGCGGCACAATCCTGTTTTTTGGTAAAACAAGCGTAAGTGGTCCGGGCCAGAAGGCCTCAATCAGTGATATTGCCCTCTGGTCTGGACGGCATACCAACTTTGTCTCTCTTAGGTCCGATACGTGAATTATCAGGGGGTCGTTAGCGGGCCTTTGCTTAGCTTTGTATACTTTAGCAACGGCGAACTCATCAAGTGCAAGACAGGCAAGTCCGTATACTGTTTCTGTCGGTAATGCGACTATTTGCCCCGAGAGAAGTATTTTTACAACACAAGAAAGATCCTCGGGACTCACGCCAAAGTCCCTTTGCACAACTAGGCGACAAGACTTAGGTAATCAAATTGGGTAGAAGTTTACTTGACGATCAAAAGATGCCTGGAGGTTTTTACGGTACGAGAGATCCGTCGTTGCTGCTTGGGAGTCAATCCTGTATACTTTCGTGGCAATATCTTGCCGGTATCCGTAACAAATTTACTCAATGCTTGTGCATCGAGAAATGTGATATCTTCTGGGTTTTTTGGGCGGGACTCGCCTTCTTCTGCTAATTGCTCATTCATAATCCTCTTTCATCTCATTTTTTCCCAACTCAAGGCAAGTTGAAAAATGAGTCGGCATATTACACGACACGATGTCTCGAGGCTTGACGGGAAGTCATGTTTAATATTTTCTGATCTTTATGAAAGTCGTTTCATCAATCAAAACATTAAAAAATCGTCATCCTGACTGCAAGGTCGTTCGCCGACGTGGCCGGTTGTACGTCATTTGTAAATCCAATCCTCGTTTCAAAGCAAGGCAGGGCTGATTCTTGCTATTTGCTCATTCCCCCCAAACCTTTTGGAGAAAATATTTGTGAAGAAGGACCTACACCCTCAGTTGAATCCAGTTTGCTTTAAAGATGTTTCGAGCGGTAAAAAATTTTACACCCGCTCGACAATGAGTTCTGGCAAGACTGACAATCTTGATGGGGTTGATTATTCTCTGGTTGTTCGTGACGTCACTATGGACTCACATCCCGCTTACACTGGAGAGAAGCGTTTTGTAGATACCGCAGGTCGCGTCGAAAAATTCCAATCCAAGTTTTCGCGTAATCGAGGAAACTAGTCGATTTACACCTTCAACGACGCTTTTTTGCCTCTTGGTCTTTGCCTAAAGTTTAGCTTTCTCCATCCGATTATACATGGTGTATAGTTAAAGTCCGTGCCCATTTTCAGTTTGTCGGCAAATTGTGCGTTTGTCGGGCAATCATTTTGTATAGTTAAAGTTTCCGTGCCCAT
>PCBO01000038.1 GCA_002730975.1 Opitutia bacterium | reverse complement strand
GGCTGCGACTCGATGAGACACCTCCAAAGTACCATAAACGTCGGGGTCGTTAAGGTCGCGATCGTAATAGACTTGACGAGTCCGAGACTCGTCGGGCAAGAGATCAAAGATAGAAGAGCCTTGAGAAAGGTACAGCACAAAAGAAACTACGATGACGAGAAGCAGCAAGGTGAACAAGACCTTGCCCAACTTCCCACTAATCAGGTTTTGCAATGCGGTAATCATAACGGTTGTGAGGAAAAAAAGGATTTCATCATGCCTAAAGCGGGGCTCAAGTCAACCTCGGCTAACTAATGCACTTAACTACGACCGACAAATTCAACGAGGCTTGAGAACCGGCGGATCGTCGAATACGGTGTGGTACATCCAGTTTTTTCTTTTGAGTCGCCGAGAGCCCGGCTCAAACCCCTTAACCTTCTCGATGGGAATCCAAGTTTGATTGTCGTGAGAGGCTTCATGCCGTTCGCCGAATCGGCCACTGTCGAAACCCTCCCTCAGCTCCTTGGCGAAGAAAGGTCCGGAAGCCTTAGCTTCATCAGGTAATCGTACATAATACTTGTGAAAGAACGGCAAATACATAGTGAGTTTTTCAATTGCCAAATGGTCTCCCTTCCAAAAAAGAAAATACTTTTGTCTTTCACCTGTGCCTACATCTAAAAAACTGGCTGCCACGCGTTTGTCTATCATCTGCCACTCACCGGAGATACCTTTCGGCAAAGCTTGACTGGTAAAATGGGCTTCCCCGTCGGAATCGAAAGTAAAAGTGATCGGGAAGGATCGTTTTCGTGACTTCCCTTTATTGCGAATAAGAACGAACATTGAGCCATTGTCGTCAACCAAACCCCATCTATCCTCCAATACAAAACGAGATCCTTTTTTGTATAAGAAATATTCTTGGACTTCTTTGCCGTCAGGAAATGCAATTACCCGTTTCCCATCTCCCATCCTCCAAGTACCCGTTCTAAGTTTTTCCTTGTTGGTTTTTTGTTGCCTGAACAGCAACTCTGCAGGCATTTCCTGCCCCACTTGCCTCAAGATCAGTTGCAAAAAGTAATCTTGCCCTTCGATACGAAGGGATCGGGCTTGAAAAACTTCGCTTTCCCAGTCGAAAATTTCTCCCACATACTTACCATCGGGTTCTTTACCACAGGATGCGAAACACAATGGGATCAGAACGCAAAGAAAAAGCGTAATTCCTCTGCATCCGCTATCAATAAAAAAGGTCATTCCTCACCAACACTGGCCTAGGCTTATGCTTGTGTCGAATCAGATTTCTTAGATCTATTCAAAAGAGGTATTCCCTCAATACGGTAAAGTAAACTAGCCGCGAGAAAGCCAAGTCCGAAAAACAAGGTCCAGTGCGATTCTCCGCTTTTCTCGGGGTCGAAACGTAATTCAGCTTTTTGGAAACCGTTGGCGGGATTTTCAAGCCTACTCTCAAGCACAAAGCGGATGTCTCCATTCTTGTCGGCAACAGAGACATAGGTTTCACCCTTATCACCTATTCGTTTAACAAACATCAGTACATCTGAACCTCGCTCGTAGCTAAGAATATCCGTCCAAACGAAATAATCCTCAGAACTGGTGGAATCCGTGCCCATGCTCTGCCAACGTTTTTTGCCGTTATCATTAGGACCTACCAATTTGAATTTTCGAAAACGCAGCTGAAAATGTCCATCTTCCAAGGACCATTCACCGGGAACATCTTGGCCACCTTTCTTAAGGGGATCGTAAATTTTGGGAGTCACTCCCCATGCTTTTCCACTCCACAAGCCTACGCCCAGTTGAAAGCTATCTAGAGCAGTAGCGTGTTTGTACTCGACCCAAGGCTTTGGATAGAAAAGAGCGTGCAAAGTGGAAACAAGATAACAGGCAAGAAAGACTCCCGCCAAAATACCGGTGATACCTCGTTTGGCTTTGAGGCTTCTAGCTTTCTCGGCCGCTTTCCACTCGATCTCTCGTTGCAGCCGAAGTTCCTCGGCATCAATAAGGCTTTGCTCATCCGGTTCTTCGTCCGAGCTTAAACCAAACCGAGAGATGTCCACAATGCCTGGCAGGGCAACAATCGCACGACCAGCATCCGGAAAACGATCCTCCGGTCTCTTCGCAGTTGCTTTTGCAATCCATTTTGCCCATGCAGGAGGAAGGTTTTCATCCAATTCAGGGGAACGAACCTTTTCGGCAGAACAGCCAGTCAACATTCGTCGAGCCACAAGACCGATGGAGAAAAGATCGCCCTGCTCTTCCGCCACTTCACCGACAAGTTCCTCGGGAGGTCGATGAAGAAAAGTTGCCCGAGACGCAATCATGGCTTCGGATCGCTCATCAGATGGATTAGCATCCTCAGCGGCCTTCCAGCGAGCACGGAACCATTCTTCGCCAGTTAGGCGGGAAAGGCTGAACTCAGTCAAGCGGGCATCGAGACTCCCGGAATCTGTAATTCCCAGCAATACGTTGCTCGGTTTCAAATTGCCATGGATGAGACCAACGGCATGGGCACTCCTCAGTGCAAGGAGAATTGATGTTAAAACAACTAAAACTTCCTCCTCCAGCAAAGGTTCGGTCCGTATCTCCATATACTCCCGCAAGGAAGATGCTCGGCGAAACTTGGGAGGCCCTTCAGTTTCCTCGGCAGTCTCAGTCGCGGCGGCAAGTTCAAGTCCGGATTCCCAAGCGTATCGCAACCAGTGCTTCCATTTGGTGACGCCATAACTTTCGAGAGCGGAAATGCCATCTTGATCAAGCTGCTCGACAACTTGGCATTCCCGTAGAAAGTGATCCGAAAACCCGGGATCTTCCAACAGCTCTCTGGGCAAAACCTTCACTAAAAAGCGCTCCCCTTTCCCTTTCCCAGCTTCCCCAATCACCTCATAGGTGTCACCGAACAAATTCTCGCCCAAATGCCGAAGGATACGAGCAGGTCCGATGCGTGTGCCGGGGGAGAGCATAAAACCTAGAATTATCTCACGACGCAGGGGTCAATCCCACTTCAGTTTATTTCGTAATACACGGAAATGGGAATGGTTCTTCTCCTCGAGGAGAGGAAAGGTTTCTTCCGGCACAACCACTTCTAGAGGCAAAGGGTTCGCCCCAGCGTAAGCGTCTTGCCCATCAGCGGCCAATGTCGGCGGATCCTGCTCACCCACGGATTCCACAAAAAGTCGGGTCTCTCGTGGGAATACAACGCTCCGACTAGTTAGAGTATGTGCGGAGATAGGAGTCATTACCACTACGTGGGCAGCAGGATGAACAAGGGGACCTCCTGCAGCTAAATTGTAGGCAGTAGACCCAGTAGGCGTGGAAAAGATGATACCGTCGCATGCGTACTCTGCCACAGGCTCGTCCTCAACACGGACGGCTAGTCGAGCAAGCCGGGAATCTGAGCCACTTTTTACAACAATGTCGTTAAGGGCCAGTCGCGAATCCCCCAAGCCGAACTGGCACCTCAAAAGAGATCGGCGACGAACTTGATAATCTCCGCGAAAGATAGGAGGTAACTGATGCAATAAATCTTCCGGAGAAAAAGTGGCGAGAAATCCGAGCTGTCCATGCTTTACTCCGGCAACGGGCACGTTCAAACGCACGGCTTCATCGAGCATTCCGAGAAGCGTTCCATCGCCGCCCACGACGAAACAGGCATCCATGCCTTCGAGAAAACCTTGGGAAGGGGGAAACTCCGCAGTGGAACTAACCTCGACGCCTTCCGCCTGCGCAATCGCTTCCAAGGCGGAAGCAGCTTCTACCGCACCAACCTTGCTGGCGTTGGCAACGATGGCTATTCGGGACAAGGGTTCCATCGACTCGACAAGTTAGAGAGAAAAAAATGAAAGAAGCTTAATCTTGGATGGTGAAGCGCCCGGGGTCAAGTTTAGGGCGTCAAAGGAAAGTCGTTGATCGAGAAAGAATCACCTGCACCCGCTACCAGCCTTACATCAGGATGAAACTGGTTTCGAAACCATTTTCGCTGCTTCGCCGCAAGCTGCAAAGTGGAACGGACTATAGTCTCCAATAATTGGTCTTTGGGCAAATTGCCGTCCAGCATGGCCAAAACCTCTCGGTAACCAACAGCTCGGCAGGCGGTTGGGTTTTCCCGCAAACCGCGTTCAAGCAAACGTTCGGTTTCCTCGACTAATCCCGAGCTAAGAATCGCGGCAGAGCGCAATCGAATTCGTTTCTCTAAATCCGAAGATTCCCTCTCCAAGAGACAGGAATGCCTTATGTAACGATCAAAGGGACTGGGGACTTCTAGGAAACGTTTCTTTAGCACGGTCACTGAGTCACCACTTGCAAAACAACGCTCCAGAGCACGAGCAACTCGACGAGGGTTCATCAAATCAAGATCACCTAGTCCCCCGGGGCTATTTTCTCGTAATTGGCAAAGCAATCCTTTGAGTCCTTGCTCACGTTCTAAAAGCTCGACCTTTTCGCGTATCGCCTCCGAAATCACCAACCCGTCCGAAACCGGTTCAAAAAAGCCTTTAAGATAAAATCCACTTCCGCCCACGACAATCACAGGTCGACCGCGTTCGTGAATCTCCTTTACTTTTGATTTAGCATAATCCACATAGCGAGCAACATCAAAGGAATCAACCGGTTCGCATAAATCGATCCCGTGATGCGGCACTCTTTCCCTTTCCAACTTAGTAGGTTTCGCAGTCCCTAAATCCATTCCACGATAGAATAAAAGAGCATCGCAGGATAAAACTTCCGCACCTTCCCTCTCCGCCCAATCCAAAGAGAAAGCTGTCTTACCGACCGCAGTGACCCCGGCGACAAAGTAAATCCGAGGGACGTCCTCCATCGGATTAACGCCTGTAGGAAAAGGAGTTCACCGGTTTCTTACGCAGACATGGGTTGCAACCCCTGAGCCAGTTCATGAGCCTTGAGGCCAATCTCGGTGGGAATTCGGTCGAGAGATTCAATATTCTTGGGAATGCAGTTAACCAAAGCACTGCCAACAACTACCCCGTCCGCTACCTCACCGACATCCCTAACCTGCTTGGGATTGGAAATACCAAAACCTACCACCACCGGCAAATCGGCATGGCGACGAATAGTAGCTACCCTATCAGCAAGATCCCCAGCCAAATCATCGCGTTCACCAGTCACACCTTCTCGCGAAACGTAATACAAAAAACCGGAAGCGGATGCTGCTATAAGTGGAATGCGCTCCTCGGGAGTAGTGGGCGCCACGATGAAAATGTTTTTCATCCCTCGTTCACGGGAAACGGCTACAAGGTCATCCGCCTCCTCAGGGGGTAAATCGAGAGTCAGCAAACCATCGACACCAGCCTCAAGACTTTTCTCGACGTAAGTTTCGACCCCTTGTGAGAAAACCAAATTGTAATAGGTGTAGAACACGATGGGAGCCTCCGAAAACTCTCGAATAGCTTTCACTAGTCTAAAAACGTCTTCCTGCAAACAACCTGCATTCAAGGCTCGTCGAGCTGCCAGCTGGTTGGTTTGGCCGTCAGCCAAAGGATCGGAGAAGGGAACTCCCAGCTCTAAGATGTCCACGCCGTTTGCAAGAAGTGACTTACAAATGCTCAAAGAATTCTCAAAATCGGGATCGCAGGCGCAGACATAGCCGATGAAGACCGACAATCCTTCTTTTTTCTTTTGAGCGAATAGTTTCGCGATACGATCAATGTTTTCCATAATATTTTAAAAATGGAAATTTTCCCAGCCAAAGCGAACAAGGCAACGGTAAAGCGACTTTTCACCATTAATACATTTGAAGAGTGATTTGGCTGTATCGTATTTTCTTTCCCATCGCAGCACTGATTTCAGCGCCGCATTACCTTCGTCGCATGCTCAAACGGGGCGGTTACGGAAAGAACATCGGAATGCGTTTAGGCCTCTGGCCAAACCTCNCACCCCAAAAGCCCGGAACAAAACGTATCTGGATTCAGGCCGTAAGTGTTGGTGAGGTAGTCTCTATCTCACCATTACTTGAAGAATTGGCAGCTGAGGAAAACATCGAGGTCGTACTGTCCTGCACCACAAGTACGGGGCTTCACGTAGCCCAAAAGCAGCATCTAGAAAACATAATCGCTCTCGGTCCATTCCCGATCGACTGGTTGCCATTCTCTTCGCGAGGATGGAAAAGAATTCAGCCGGATCTGGTAGCCATGGTGGATAGCGAACTATGGCCCGAACATATGGAACAAGCCAGAAAAAGGAATATTCCCATCGTAATTCTTAACGCTCGTCTGTCCGATCGCACGTTTTCACGTTTAGAAAAATTACGTTTACTGCGTTCTATTATTTTGCCCGAACACATACAGGTATTCGCAGCCTCCGATCGACAAGCCGAACGCTGGAAGGCTGTAGGCATTACTGCGGAAAAAATAAAGACCACGGGCAATCTGAAACTGGACGTCGAACCCAAGCCCCCGCAAGCGAAGGAAGCAACCGAATTGCTTAAAAAAGAGTTCGGTTTTCCCAAAACAGATCTCGTTCTCGCAGGAATTTCCACTTGGCCCGGAGAAGAACAAGCACTCGTTGAAGCTTTTCTAACTGCACGCGCTGAAAACTTACCTGTTCGACTACTTATAATTCCGCGACATGCAGAACGAAAACAAGAAATTGCAGATGGCTTCGCACGGCGACACAACCTTGACATTCATTTCCGCTCCAACGGAAATCAGGCACCCTCGAACAACGCCGTTTACATTGGAGACACTACGGGGGAACTTGGCTCGCTGATTCGAGTTGCCGACGTCGCTTTCGTTGGAAAGACCTTGCCGCCAAATGCAGGTGGCCAAAACCCCATCGAACCTGCAGGGAGGGCGATTCCACTTCTATTCGGTCCTAATTATCAGAATTTTCAAGAAGTGTGCGAAGGCCTTCTTTCTCTCGGGGCGGCTATAGAAGTGGGAAATCAGGAACAGCTTGTAGAACAGGTAATTCGGATGCTTGGCGACGCAGAAGCCCGTCGACAAACTGGCCAAGCAGCAAGAGAGTGGAAGCAAACGCACTCGGGAGCGACCTTGAGGAGCTTGGAGGGATTGATTGAAACCTTAAAGTGAAATTCTTTCGGACGAAGGCTTTGTAGATTGACGAATGAGCACCAAGTCCTTATTGAGACCGAGTATCAACAACTCTCAAACTTCATTAACATGACCTGTAAAAGCCTAGCCAATATTTATTCATCCGCATGCCTATCTGCATGCACCTTTCTCTTAGCCTCCTGTGGCGGGAATAATGCCTTCGATGATGCCAACGGCACCTCCTCGTCCGACAACGGTTTGAGCCTCAAGCAGCTGGTTGTAGCGCTCAAGGCAAACAAGAATCCCGAGAAAATGCTGGCGGAAAAAGAATCCTTGGAAAAATACCTATCTGAGAAATTAGCAAGGCAAGTAAAAGTAATCATTCCGACAAGTTCTGCGGCTATTGTCGAAAGCTTTAAGAATGGGACTCTCGATATTGGTTACTTGAGCTCCACTGATGCCGCAAGAAATTTGGATGATGCCGCCGCTTCCATTCTGCTCATTCACTTGAAAAATGGAAATCCCCATTACAACAGCATTTGGCTTAGCCTTAAAAGCAAGGACTACGACTCGATCGAAGACCTAAAAGATAAACCGGTGGCATTCGCTAGTCATAGCAGCACATCTGGTTTTCTCATACCCACTTGGGACCTCTCCAAGCGCGGGCTAGTTGGTCCACAAAAAGCTCTAACCGACTATTTTGCACAGACTATTTACGGTACGGGCTATGTCTCCGCCGTAGAAAAAGTATTGAACGGCGAAGTAGAGGCGGCAGCCGTCAGCGACTACGTTTACAAGGGAGATAATAAGTACTTATCGGACGAACAAAAAGGAAAACTGAAGATCGTACAAGAGCAAGGTCCCGTGCCCTCGCACACCATTTGCTATCGGCAGAGCCTTTCAGCTGCAGACCGCGACGTCATCAGGCAAACCCTGTTGGGAATGAACGAGGACAATCCTGAATTGCGTGACAAGGTTTTCAACGGAGAGCTTGTCTCCGTTGACCCGAAAGAGCATCTAAAAATTACCAGGGAAGCACTAGAGGTCCAAAACACTCTTAAGCCATAGTATTTGCGGATAGAATTTCCGCGGCTTATGACAAGAGACAATGTGTTGCCTCTGCTCAAAGTACGGGATCTCGGTTTACGTTTGGACGGGCGCTGGCTTTTTCGAAATCTTGACTTTAGCCTTTTACCCAAAGAATTCCTCGCCCTTACAGGTCCTTCAGGCGTCGGAAAATCAAGTCTGCTCTCCTGTCTGGCAGGTACAAGGGAACCAACTGAAGGAGAAGTTGTCCATAACTTCACAAAAGACGAAGGGATTGGCATTGTCTTCCAAGATTTATTATTAACCGATGGGGCTTCAGTCCTCACAAATTCACTTTGCGGCAGGCTAAACCGATATGGCTTTGCTCGGACCCTTTGGGGGTTCTCCGAGCAAGATCGGGCGGATGCCTACAATACATTGCAAGAACTCGGCATAGCAGGACTCGCTCACAAATGGGCTGCAGAAACTTCCCGGGGCGAGCAGCAGCGCGTGGCGATTGCCCGAGCGCTCTTGCAGGAACCTGCACTCTATCTGGCAGACGAACCAGTAGCCAGCCTCGACTCTACTCGAGCTGATGTCGCCTTGAGTCTTTTTCAACGAGAGGCAAGAAAGCACGGGCGACCAGTGTTTGCGGCTCTTCACGACTCTAGACAAGTTGAACAATTCGCTGACCGCGAACTGAAACTTGCAGCCAACTGCCCCGGAGACTGGACTCTTCAATCCGTGCCCCGCCATGCCCTCTGATCCTCGCGAAGACCTGGTTCCTTGGTATAACCGCCTAAACGTGGTGAACCTCACTTTTCTCGTGTTTCTTCTTGCAGTAGGTTTTTCCCTTCCTGCCTTGGAAGGGTCCGGACGAGATTTGAACTATTGGGAAAACCTTACTCGTTTCGGATCAAAGTTTTTCCCTCCGGATTTATCGATTCTGGAACGCACTCTCGTAAGTCTATGGGAAACTTTCCAAATAGCGGTTTGCTCGACCTTTTTTGCCATCTGCCTTTCGCTCCTTATTTCTTTCGGGGCTGCACAAAACTTAGCTCCAAAGTGGCTAGTGGTTATGACTCGCATGCTCTTAAATTTAATTCGCACTATACCAAGCCTGCTCTGGGCCTTGCTGGCAGTGGTTATCGTAGGTTCCAACTCACTGGCAGGTGTCATTGCCTTAACGTTCTATAGTATCGGTTACCTCGGAAAGTTCTACAGCGAGGCATTTGAGGCGGCCGATGTTCGCGTCCGGTCAGCGCTCCTCAACATAGGGGCAAGCCGCATGCAAGCCTTTCAATACGGACTCTGGCCAAACGTGAAACCCTTGATATGGAGTCACTCTTTGTGGATGCTGGAGTACAATGTGCGCTCAGCAAGTATAATTGGCTACGTGGGAGCCGGTGGAATCGGACTCCACCTTAAACTCTATGCTGATTCGCCCAATAGTTGGGACAAGTTCAGCACAGTCCTTTTGTGCATTCTCTTCATCGTGACACTCTTGGATTTCCTAGGAGAACGTATTCGCAAACGGATCAAACAGAGATTGACGGGCGAACACGCTTAAAGCGTAAGTCATTCGTTTTCGCGCACAAAGCCAACCACGTCCTTGAGAAAAGGCTTAGGCCATATGTGCCACGAGGTGGTTCGACGAACGAGAGAGAAATGCCCGTGAGAGGAGTAAATCTTACGCGTCACCTTCCCGCCCGCGGCACGGACTTTTTTAATGAATACCTCGGCTCGTTCTGCTGCGACAAGGGGATCGAGAAGTCCATGCATGACGAGAATCGGGGGTTCGGTACCGCCGTCCACATGATTCAAGGGCATGAATTCCTTGTGATCTGTGCCGACGTCAAAGACATCGCGATAGAGAAATTCCTTTGATGGATCGAAATAATAAGGGCAGGACATAGCGACAACCCCTTTGACCCAAGAAAAGTCACCGCCCTCTTTCTTAAGATAACTTTCGTCGAGTCCCACCAATGCCATGCTATGAGCGCCCGATGAGTGCCCCATGAGGAATATCTTCTTTGGGTCGCCTCCATATTTTGCGACATGGCCACGAAGCCATTTCAGCGCAAAAACGGCGTCCTCGGGAAAAGCGGGAAAGCGGACTTCAGGATAAAGGCGATAATTGGCAGTCGCGAATAGCACTCCAGCTTTCGCGAACTGTTTCCCGATGGTTCGATGGTAATCTTTTCTGCCCCAACGCCAACTGCCTCCATGAAAAAAAAGAATTACGGGACAATCCTTTGCCCCCTCGAGATGTACCACATCGAGAACCTGCCTCTCGTGCTTGCCATAGGAAAGATTTAGCGTCTCCAGGGCTTTAGGGTCTTTTTCAAAAATTCTTGCCTGAGCAGAAGGGAAACAAGCTAAGCAAGTAAAGAACCAGTAAATGTAAAACCTCATTCAAAAAAGGATAACATGTTTGAAAAACCCACACAACTCGGAACTTCTTCGCCCCCCCCGACGGTCGAGAAGTTTCTAAGAATGCGTCTATAACATCAGGTTAACAATCTCGGCGCCAAAGTCACAGGCAAAAAAACATTCGGACATCGTAGATTTAGAGCAAAAAGAATTCAAAGAGAAGAACTGGGGCGATAGACCGGATTCGAACCGGCGACCCCCGGCACCACAAGCCGGTGCTCTAACCAACTGAGCTACTATCGCCACAAAGTAAGAAAACCAATTAAAAAACTAGTCGGCCACAGTCAACGCGAAAGGTTACGATTCACGTCTTGCCTTCTTGACCGCGGCGAAAGTCTCGGGCATAATTCATCCTTTTCGCCAATTATGCTAAGAGCTGGAATAGTAGGTTTGCCCAATGTCGGCAAAAGTACCCTTTTTAACGCCTTGACCAAGAGTCGCAAAGCGGAGGCCGCGAATTACCCATTCTGTACGATCGACCCGAATGTCGGAGTCGTTCAAGTTCCTGACGACCGATTGGATCCACTGGCCAAATTGGTGGGGACCGCTACCATCATCCCCGCAGTCATTGAAATGGTCGATATAGCAGGCCTAGTTGAGGGTGCCAGCAAGGGAGAAGGTCTAGGAAACAAATTCCTCGCCAATGTTCGTGAAGTGGATGCCATCGTACACGTCGTACGCTGTTTTGAGGATGAAGACGTGATCCACAACATGGGTGAGGTTGATCCTCTGCGGGATGCCGAAGTCATAATGACGGAACTTGTGCTTGCCGATGCCGAGTCAGTCGAAAGCCAACATCAGAAAACAATTAAAAAAGCCCGCGGCCAAGACAAGGACGCCGCTCTAAGCGTTGCCCTTCTCGAACGCCTCGCCCCACATTTGGACGAAGGGAAACCGGCAAACCTCCTTCCCATGGATGAGGATGAGGTGGCGAGGCTTAAGTCTTTTTGCCTGCTCACGGCAAAGCCCATGCTCTATGCCTGCAACGTAAAGGAGGAGGAAGTAGTTGATCCGAGCGGCAACCCAAACGCATCCAAACTTCGCGAATGGGCCGCCAGCCAACAAGATGCGGGTTCGTGCGTCATTTCTGCTAAAATGGAAGAGGAACTTTCAGAACTGGAAGATAGCGAAATCACTGAATATCTGGAATCGATGGGTGTAAGCGATTCAGGTGTTTCGGGGCTAATCCAAGCCACCTACGACTTACTGGGCTTGGCGTCGTTTTTGACCGCAGGGGAAAAGGAAGCCCGAGCATGGACCTTTCGAAAAGGCATGAAGGCTCCGCAATGCGCCGGGGTCATACATACTGATTTCGAGAGGACTTTCATTAAAGCCGACGTGGTCTCTTACGACGACCTGATAGCCGCAGGCTCCATGCAATCCGCCCGAGAGATCGGCAAATGGCGCTTGGAAGGAAAGGAATATCAGTTTGTCGATGGCGACGTCACCCTCTTCAAGTGCGGAGCCTAAAATCTTCAGAGCAGAATTGAGTCTCGGAAACCTTCCGATAATATAAAGTTCGATATGCAAATAAATTATTTTTATGAGAAGTTGTTAGTCTGTTTGGGAACAATTCTCTTGTGGGGTGCTTCCTGCTCCGATTCCTCGGAAATTAGTAGATATTCCATTCCCAAAGAGAAGCAAAGCCCTCTTTTCTTAAACAATCTAGAGATGGCTCAGCCCATTTGGGATGTCCCCTCGGGATGGAAACCCGGGAAGGAATCATCCATGCGAGTGGGGAGCTTTTCCGTAGAAGATGAGAATGGTTCCGCCTTGGACATATCGATCAGCAACTTGCTCGGAGATGGTGGCGGGCTCCTATCGAACGTAAATCGTTGGATTGGCCAAATCGGCATGAGTGCAACCACCGCTGGAGGGCTATCAAATTACATCAGCGACATCACTGTAGCAGACAAGCCTGCAACTTTGGTAAAAGCATCTAGTAAAGAACAAGCACTTGTTTCAGCAATTGTAAAAATTGATGGGCGGTCGTGGTTCTTCAAAATGATGGGAGATGCGAGACTCGCAGAAATGGAACAGGAGAATTTCGATTTGCTTCTCCAGTCGGTTCGCTTCGAAAGCAGCGAGGGAGAGTAAGTAAAATGAGTCCGACGGAACAAAGCTGGCGCAAACGCTGGCGGAAGAATCCAGTAGTTAGCGTGTTCACCTCTTTGCGTCTCACGGTGACATTGCTTTCTTTTTCCCTCGCATTGGTATTTTTCGGTACTCTCGATCAAGTAAACATCGGTATAAATAAGGCTCAACAGGACTATTTTGAGTCTTTCTTTGTTACATGGAAATATCCGGAAGAGTGGCCGTTGGGAACTAAAATGGTTCTAGTTACTCACCCCGAAAACGACATTGCCAAGAAACATGATCGTATTGCCATAGACGACAAGCAACTGGAAAATTTTCGATTTCTCGGGTTCATTGACAACACCTTCCATTCCCAAATAAAGTCCGTTTTCGAGGATTCTGAAGGTTCCTTGGAACCAGACCCTAGTTTGCGCTTCCATAGTCTCCAAGAAATTAAGACCGCTCTGTCCACCGACGGCTACAAGAATGGTCATGGTGCCATTCTTCCAGATTCGGCGATGGAAAAGTTTAAAGACTCCAAGAGTGCAGAAGACAATACCAGTGCCAAACCGAACAACGAACTCAATTTGGCAGTAATAGAACTAGAAGGTCAAATGCCCTTTGCCCTAAAGGGTTTTCCAGTGCCTCTGCCCGGAGGATACCTATTGGGAGGTTTATTGCTGATAAATTTAATGACTTCGGCGGCCTTCCGCTACCAGTTGAAATTCAAGCACGCAGGTATTTGGATTACCCACAGCGGTCTTGCCTTGATGCTGATTAGTGAATTGGTAACGGATCTCACTGAGAAAGAGAGCATCATGATTATCAACGAGGGTGAGTCCACAAACTTTTCCAAGGACTTTCATGAGGATGAGTTCGTGTTGATCGATGAATCCGGAGATGATTCGGATGAAGTTCTAAGCTTGCCTATAAATCTATTGGATTCGGAACCCGAGAATGCAGGAATCTTGGGAAACTGGTTCAAAAATGATCCAAGCGGCTTGCAAGAAATAAATTTGCAAGACTTCGACTCAAGTTTTCCGTTCGTTCTTAAAGTCAAAAAGTTTTACAAGAACTCGGACTTCAACACTCCCAAAGAGGGGGACGAAATTTTTACTCTTGAAAACGCCAATGGAAGGAAAGTCCAAATCTCCCCCATCGAACAACCCGAAACCTTCAGGGCGGACGAGATGAACTTCCGAACGGCGATTGTGGAATTGAGGTCAACCGAAGACGCCAACAAAACATTCGGCGAATGGCTTGTTTCATCTTTCTTTGATGCTGCCGGTTATGGACCACAAGAATTCATACACCGCGAAAAAAGGTACCGTTTGGAAATTCGACGCAAACGATACTATTATGATTTCGACATGGAATTACTGGATTTCCGTTTCCTGCGTTATCCCGGGACGGATAGACCCAAGGACTTTTCAAGCGACGTAAACATCCGGATTCCGGGAGAACCGGTTCGAAAGACTCGCATATACATGAATCACCCTTTAAGCCTCGATGGGAACACCTTCTTTCAGGCCGGATTCGATTCCACTACGGAAACTCAGACTAGGCTCCAAGTCGTAAGTAATCCCGGTAGTATATTACCATACATTGGCGTAACTTTGGTGGGTCTTGGTTTAGCGGTCCAATTCGCCTATCACCTTTTAGGATTTGCAAAGAGAAGAAAGAAAGTAGGCATTGCATGAATTCTGCTCCTGATTCTACCGAGATTGAGAGACCATCCTTCAGTGCCATAGTGGCAAAGTGGGCACCCATCTTATTGGTAGCAATTTTTGCCCTGTACTCGTTAAGCAAATTGCGACCGCCCAGGCACGAAGGGAACTTTGACTTGGAAACATTTGGGAGCTTGCCCGCTCAAGAGAAAGGACGAGTTAAACCTCTCGATACTGTAGCCCGTAATGCTCTGTTGGTGATGCGGGGCAAACAAACCGTTCCCGATGGTCCCGACGTTGGTTATTTCGAGAAACTGTTCTATGGCAAAAAGTCTCCTCGATACCTTCCCGCAATCGAATGGTTCGCGGAACTCACTTTACGCCCTAATGAAGCGGACAAATACAAGGTTTTTCGCATCGATCATCCGGAAGTGCTGGGACTTTTCGGCTTTGAACCCGGAAAAGAGAAATATTTTTCATTTAACGATCTGTTTCATGCAGAAAAGATTCAGAATCTTAGAGGAGAAATGGATGGGATTCTAAAAGAGGTTAACGACTTCGTGGCAAACAATCCTGAAGCTACTGAGCAGGATCGGATTAAAATGCGCGAAAGGCTCGTACCCCTCTACGAAGAAACTCAAAAGAAACATGACGCCTTGTTAGCGAAGGTAGGTGAGGTAGAGCGGGCCACACGATCCATCAAACTAGGCGAAGACTTAAATCGGAACAACAAGCTCGATGAGGGAGAAGACCTCAACCAAAACAACAAATTAGACCCGGGGCCCGACCCTAAGAAATACACACCCTATCAACGCAACTTGGGTCAACTTTATGAAGCCATAACTTTGTACGACCAACTGAAGAATGCTCTTTACCCCCAAGCCAGAGCAGAACTTTTTGGTCCTTCCTACTCCAATGATCTCGCGGTTCTCGACCTGCGTAGAGAATTACTCAAACTGGGTGCCCTTGAAAACGAAAGCATGGCAATCGAAGCCCTGCGCGACAAACCGGGAGCACTTAAGCAAATTCAAGATTTTCAGGCATCGGAAGTATTTTTGCAAGGCCAAGCTAGATTTGCCCCATTGGGCATTATTCCACCCGAGAGTTTCGTGGGAAAAATAAGTATCGAAAACGGCAGCAACAAGCTGCGTGTGTCTCGGAAGTCCGACGAGGCTCATTTTGAGCAATACGGGGAGGATGATTTTCCCACAGGGAAGCTTAAGGAATTCCTAAGTGCTCAAGACCAAGTGAAAATCGGATCTTTTTCGACTTTTCGTGGAATCTGGCGAGAAAACCAGTTGCGAGAAAAACTCATCAAGTCGGTAGATGATGATGATTCAGCAACACTGACAAACATTCACGACGGTCGAAATTGGCTCATCGACGCCTGTTTCTATCTGACTTTCGCCTTGATCGCATACGGGATATTTCGGCGATTAGAAAAGAAGAGATCGCTTGGTCTAGCTAGTTTTGCTGCAATTTGCATCTTTGCAGGTTTAACTTGTGTGTGGCAGGTCCTCTTCGGATTACCCTCTGCAACCACGGAGAACGTAACCCTGCATGACATAGACTGGATTTCGCTTCCAGATTCACTCCTTGAAACCAGAGGACAATCCGCTAAAGGTGACCCCGAAAACATTGGTAAGATTAACCCAATGGTGAAGTCATACGCCGACCTATCGAAAACCTTCCAAGAAGGCGACCACGCCAAGTTCAACGGCATAGTACAAAAGCTTTCGGACGATTTCGCCAAAGTCGCGCCTTTGCAATGGCACGATTTCAAGAACCTTACTCCCGAACAAAACTTTAATGCCGCCCAGCCTTTTGTAACCTGCATGGCACTGTACCTCGTTGCCCTAATATTAGTTTTCGTCTCTTGGCTAATTTGGCAGGATCCGCTTCAAAAGTCAGCAGTAGGAATTGCTTATGTTGCGCTCACTATTCACATCATAGGACTTTTGGTTCGGATTTGGATACAGGGACGACCTCCCGTAACGAATTTATACTCTTCCGCCATTTTCATAAGTTTGGGAGCAGTGATCTTCGGCTTACTATTCGAGCGCATATATCGCAATGGGATAGGAACCGCGGCGGCGGCCATCGTGGGTTTTGTCTCTTTGATAATTGCCCACAATCTCGCCATGGACGGAGACACGATGGAAATGCTCCAAGCCGTCCTCGACACCAATCTCTGGCTTGCTACGCATGTTGTGTGCATTACTCTAGGATACGTAGCAATGTTCGTAGCAGGAATTCTCGCAATTCTCTATATATTGCGAGGAATACTAGATCTACGATTTGACAAAAAAGCAGCTAGCTCCATCTCATCCATGATTTATGGTGTCACCTGCTTCGCCGTAATTTTCAGCTTCGTCGGCACTATGCTCGGTGGGATTTGGGCCGATCAGTCATGGGGGCGTTTCTGGGGTTGGGACCCCAAGGAAAACGGTGCCTTACTAATTGTGATCTGGAGTGCAATAGTGCTTCATTCTAGATGGGGCGGGATAGCCAAGGACCGTGGGATTGCCGCTCTGGCCATCGGTGGAAACATCGTTACCGCTTGGTCGTGGTTCGGTACAAATCTTCTTCAAGAAGGCTTGCATAGTTACGGTTTTTCGGACTCGGGTTTCATCTGGCTAATGCGATTCAACGCAACGCAGCTTTTATTTATCGCGATCGCTTACCTGCCTAAACGCCTGTGGCGCAGTGAACTCCGATCGGACCCAAAGACCGCCTAACAGATCTTCCGTTACTTGTTCAACGAATTCGTCAAGGTCTCGAACACTTCGCGTGGAGGACGACCGAAAGAGCAAGAAAAAGGAACTTCGCTATTCTCCAAGGACCGTTCCATAGCTGCTGCTTCGGTCAGCCTAACGAGGATCAAGTCTCTATTCATGTAGTTTTTTAGAACAAACTCCTCCACCTCGTTCTTGCGTAACTCCAATCGGCGAAACCACCCCCTCAAGGAATAGCCCTGTTCGTCGATCCGTAGACGAGACCACTCAAACATTTGATCGAGGAGACTGAGTGCCGCAAGTACTGAAAAGACGACCCGTGCAATCCAATTAAAAGCCTCGACCTCAAAGGTGAGCATCCCGAAGAACGCCCCAAGTAAGGCCAAAAACAAGGTGAGAGCTAATTGCCTCCACCAAATTGGCTTCACCACGATACCCCGACCTTGGGATTTTTTTCGACTCATCTCGAGCGAAAAGTAGTTACCCCAGACATCTACGAAGAACGGAGCGTGGGAAAAAGGATGGTATCTCGAATGTTTGCCGCCTTCGTGAGAAAGATCACTAGGCGATCGATACCCAAGCCCATACCGCCGGCAGGTGGCATCCCGTGCTCAAGCGCCAGAAGAAAATCTTCGTCCATTTCATGGGTTTCCTCTCCCACTTGGCGTTGGAAGGCTTCACGTTGAACGAAGGGGTCATTTTGTTCCGAATAGGCGGGGGCGATCTCCTGGCCATTTATGCAGAGTTCGAACACGTCGATGGTGGAAGGATCGTCTGGAGTGATTTTAGCTAGAGGACATAGCTCACGAGGAATGTGAGTGACAAAAGTAGGCTGAACGAGAGTGTGCTCAATAACTTTTTCGAATACATCGTTGGTAACCTCAAAATCTTCCAAATCGGGATCAACTTCAATGCCGAGTGCCTTAGTCTTTTCCAGTTTTTCAGCCTTTGGCAAATCGAACCAGTCTTCGCGACCAACGGCCTCAAGAATGAGATCCTTGTACTTGGCTTCACGCCATTCTCCGGATAAGTCTATGACATCGCCTTCAGGACGCTCAATCGTAAGCGTGCCAATAGCTTTTTTGGCGACATGTTGAATAAGAGATCGAGTGAGTTCCATCATGCCGCGAAAATCTGTATAGGCTTGATAAGCCTCCAACATGGTGAACTCAGGGTTGTGCCTTCGTGACAAACCCTCGTTTCGGAACACTCTCCCGATTTCAAATACCCGATCAAAACCACCTACAAGAAGACGCTTCAAGTGCAGCTCAAGTGCAATGCGAAGATTGAAATCACAGTCAAGGGCATTGAAGTGTGTACGAAAGGGTCGAGCAGCTGCACCACCGGATACGGCTTGGAGCATGGGCGTCTCGACTTCAAGAAATTCCCGATCCCAAAGGAATTCGCGCACTAGGCGGATAATACTGCTGCGTGCCTTGAAACGGTCTCGAGAATCCTCGTTGACTACAAGATCCAGGTAGCGTTGACGATAGATTTGCTCGTTATCAGTGAGGCCATGCCACTTCTCGGGTAGAGGACGAAGAGATTTCGAGACCAAGGTATACTCTAAAGCCCGAACTGTGATTTCTCCCGTCTTGGTACGAAATAACTTTCCGCGTACACCAATGAAGTCGCCCAAATCAAGTTTTTTGAACTCGGCGTAGGATTCGTCACCTATCTCGTCTCGCCTGACATAAGCTTGAATACGGCCATCCCTATCAAGTAATTTCAGGAAAGTGGCTTTCCCCATCAAGCGAAAGATAACAACTCGGCCAACAACTGACACCTCCGGACCTTCCTCATCTTCTTCAGGCAAGAGAGCTTTTGCCTGTTCCGAAGTATGGGACTGCAGAAAATTGGCGGAATAAGGATTTGCACCTGCTTCACGCAAAGAGTCCAACTTGGCTTTACGTACAGCAAAGAGGTCGCTCGTTTCGATATCGGTTGAATCGTTTGGTTCTTGGGTTTCACTCATTAGGAAAAATCAGGCTACCTTTCGCAGTGACTGAGGCAACGGAAATCCGGATGTATTCGGAAAATCAAATAGCCTTCGACTTAAGATACTCTGGCCAAGACTACACGAAACCCCAGATTACGAAAACGGTGGTAGAGTGAATTCGTTGAACGCGATGAGGATTTGCACTCCGCCGCGCTTTTCATGTAACCACCCCCACGACTTATTCGAAACTCGTCCTGTTCGGAATCCCCAAGCAAGGTATTAACGAAAGAATTGCCAACCCACTCTCGAATGTTGCCGTAAAGGTCATACAATCCCCATGGGTTAGGCAGCATCAAACCGACGGGATGAATTTGCTTATTGCTGTTGCTCTTAAACCAGGCGTGTTGCAGCAAATCCGTAGGATCATCGCCAAAATAGTAATCGGTGGAACTACCAGCACGACAAGCATATTCCCACTCCACCTCCGAGGGTAATCGATACTCGTAACCCTTGGGCAAATGGTCATGACGTTTACCAAGATTCGTCATTGCCTTGCAAAAAGATACTGCATCAAGCCATGAAACATTGTTAACGGGCAAATTTTCACGAAAAAAGCCTTCTCCATCATCAATATGACTGGGGTTTAGACCCATCACACTAGTGTAGGTTTCTTGAGTCACGAGATGCTGTCCCATCCAAAACCCTTCATTCATTTCAACCAAACGAACTTCATTTGCATAGGGCACCCAAACGGAAAGAGAACCTGAAGGAATCCAAGAATAACTAGCACCCAAGACATCTTGATGCACCTCAGGCTCACTTGGCTCAGTTTGAGGTCTAGCTTCAACTTTGGCTTCCAATGCTACGGGGATACGAGTACTTGAGGGCGTTCGAGACTTTCTCGCAATGGGTAAGTCTCGAGGAGGCTTCGCCGGCAAAACAAGCTTCCCTTGTGGAGACTCCTCCTCTTTTGGGCAAACGGGAGCAACTTTATCTTCAGAAGGAACAGGAACGACATCATCCTGAGGAGAAACGGAAGGAACGTCATCTTCAGAAGGAACACGAAAGGCTTCACCCTGAGAAGGAATAGGAGCGACTGTATCTTTGGATGTTTCGAGTCGGCGAAAAACCCTCCGCCTTTGTGCTTCGCCAGCAGCGTCCCAGACCGGCCACAAATCAACTTCAAAAACATCAACTTTAGTTATGGATTCCGTCAGAGCCTCAATCATTTTTGGCCGCGATTCAGTTTTCCCCAAGAGATCTAGGACTGACTGCTTAGCCTTTTTTCGCCAATCGGTGTCTGAAGTCTGAATAGACTGGAAGGGCTGAAGACAGAGATCCAGTCCAGCCGGAAGGTCTGTCTCTTTAAGATAGATAGAAAGAATATCCTTATCGAGGCTTAAAGCGTATCCGACCTCACTCCTCACATATCGAGACTCAACCGCATCAGGAGATATAAAAACAATGAATAACTTAGCCCCCTTTATCGCCGAAGCAATTTCCTCGACCCATTCACCGGCAGGAGCAATACCCTCATCATACCACATATCTACTCCTTGCTTGCGCAGCCATTCCATACAATCGTAAACGAATGCTTTATCGGCATGAGCATAACTTACAAAAGTGTAGGAACCTTTGCCAGAATAAGCCTCAAAAGGCACTGGAGTGACATTGTTCGTAATCATAGTCGGGGAGAACGTGTCAGTAATCGATGTAGCCTGGACGCTGCAAGAGATATATCGGGAAACTTCCGAATCCTTTGGCAAGCTCAATGTTTCCTACGTACTCGAAGTCAAAGTCATCACGGCCAAAAGAAAGTAATCCCGCAACTGTTTCCGAAACATAAACGCATCCGGGCAAGGCAATCGGCTCGATTCGGGCTGCCCTGTTAACATGAGTTCCAAAGAAATTGGTCTTGCGCAGAAGTGGATCATGAGCCGCATAAGCAGGTCCGGCATGCAAAGCGATACGTATGTCAAAATCGAAAGGTAAGCCTTTCTCACTCCAATTAGTCTGAGAAACAAAATCCCGCAAATCCAAGGCTAAGGCCAGACCGTCTTCGACCTCGTCGAATACGCAAAAGATGGCATCCCCCCAAGTGTTGATGAATGCAGGTCTTCGAGATTGCTTCTCCAAAAGTTCTGAAAGGCCTCCAAGGAATTGTTCGACGTAGACGGGAGAATCAGAATCAGGAAGCTTGCTAAAGCCTTGGACATCAGCGAAAAGCATGGTCTTAACTAGACGTACAGGTCCTGCTTCAGGAGTGCGGGAAGTCGGGACGAGAAAGGCAGGTTTTGTTTCACCCGATTTGCGAATAGGAGAGGACTCTATCAAGGCTGAAGCAAGCATTTGAGCCGAGTCGATGATAACGGGAGGGCCGAACCGCTTGCTCCAACGAGTTACCAACTGACCAGTCCCGCCTGTGCTTCCTCCATCTCCATTCCAGAGCACAAGTAGTTTTGGCTCCTCGTCCAATGTACGAGCTCGCATTGCGGCAAACCCAATAAGCACATCATTACAAAGCTCAAAAAGTGTATCATCACCAAGGTATTCCTCCTCGGTTACATAATGAACATAATGCGCTTTATCCAAGGCGCGTTCAAACCGTTGAACCCAGTTTCCTCCCGCTCGACGGACACTTGTCTCTATGAAATCCTTCTTATTGAAAGGGAGAAAAACATGGACCTCACAACCACGTGCGAGCATAGCTTCAATGAAGAGAATGTCAGTACCACAGGCTGCGGAACTAAAGCCGCAGGAACAATCCAGTTTATCCAGAGTACCCTCAATTTCTGACTTTGCCAATGTCTCAGCTTCCGGAGGAAACCGGACAGCCCCATCACTTTTATCGATAACGTGACCGGAGCAAGCGACTATTCCCGTCTGAGGGAAAACACCGGATATTTGTTCCAAAACCATGGGATCTTCATAGGCGGAGGCAATCTGGATTGCCTGTGTTCGGGTCGTCGCAATCTTGGCAGGTTCGGCATCAGTCATGGCCACGGCTTCCGCATAGGCTGCCAATGATGCATCAAGATTTCCTTCGATTAGATATGCTTCACCAGTCGTTGCCTGAGACCAATAGTCTCCGAGTGAGTTTTGCTTCAAGTTTTGGCAGATGTCCAACGCGCGCTTCGAATATGAGCGAGCTTGTTCCGCATCACCGGATAGCAAGTACATGAAAGCGACGTTGATGCAGGGATAATACTCGGTACCTACATCCTTTAGGCGACTCTGCTTAAAAGCATCAAAACTTGTTGTGGAAAATCCTTCCTTGTAACGAGCGATGGCAAGCTCGGCATATCGTTTCTTGCTTTCGGGATCTGAAGCATACTGCCACAAATCCTTGTAGGCGCTAGCGAGAAGACTATGTGCCTCGACGTCGCGATCTCCCACTGCAACTAATTCTTCGAGAATCTGGGTAGCCTTTAGAGGAGAGCCACCGTTAATCAATGCCGATGCTGCCTTCTGGCTGAGTGTTCTATCTTCTGAGAATCTCTCCAGACCAACCTTCGCCACGTCGTAAGCAAGAAGAGAATCACCAACGTCGATCATACGCTGGCACAAATTTCGATATTCTAGTGCACTTGAGTTCTCGCGATCAAAAAACTCCCACTCCTTTCTAAGATTCGGAGCAAATCTGGGGCTTAGCTGAGACACAGGCGTTTAAAACACCTAAGAGATAAGAATGCCACGCAGTTGGGCGAGGCAAAACACAGAGAAATGAGAAACAATTAAAGTTTCTCGTATCGAGTCCGAAGCATTTGGCTGAAAGCGGCAACTTCTCTAGCGCGGCGCTTCTTGTCCGAGGGTTTCTCGAAATACCGCTTGGCCCGGGCATCACGTATGATGCCTTCGCGATCCAGACGCTTTTTGAGGCGCCGAATGGCACGGTCCATAGTTTCACCCTTACGAATTTTAATTTCAACCGACATAATACTTATGGAATGAGAGAAAGGAAAAGAAAATAGACTGACCAAGAAAAACGGTCAAGTGCGAAGAGACTACATTTCGATTCAACTTCAAACGGAGAAATAATTCAGCTCACTTGCCACTTCCGGTACTCCTTGCCACGCCATTCCCGATAAGAAAGAATTATTATCCGCTCTTGGCTCGCTTCGCCCAAGCAGGTTCCTCTGGCGGAGGAGGCGGATTCAAGATAACTTTGGCTCCAAGCACACAAGAATGCGCTCTTAGATCTTTGAAACCATCGGAAGAGAAGCTCACCGTAAACCGAGGGTCCGTTTCCGCGACAAGGGCGTCCTTTCCATTCGAAGCGGCAAAAGCGAAGTGCACGCGGGTAAACCCTCGGCCTTCTCCCGAGATGGCATGAACCTTCTGCATAAAAGCTTTTACATCATCGCTATCGTCTTTGAGCAACCAAGTCACTTCCTTGGTAATCTTCGCCAAAGACTTTTCGGCAGGTAATATAGAAACGACGTTTACACGAGTTTCTCCGTTTCTTTCCGAAGCCACACCTTCCACGATCACGATTTCGCTCTCAACCAAGTTAACTCCGTACTGTTCGTAAGCCTCCGAAAAAACCATAAGTGAAAAATCCTTCTCCTTTGCTGCCAGAGTAAAGCGCGCCCAAGGACGACCATCCTTCTTCGTAAAACGTTTTTCCACTTCGGCGATAACTCCGCAAAGCCGGAAGGGACGCTTGCCCTCCACGGTTTCAAGATCCTTAGCCGTAATATCGGAAGCAAGTGCCCCAAGTCCTCCGAGCGTATCCACGGGATGTCCTGAAAGGTAAAAACCCAGCAACTCTTTTTCATAGGAAAGTTGCTCCAGTTCGTCCAGTTCCTGCACTTGGGAAACACCGTCACCTGTGGAACCGTTTTCGGAAGTTAGGGATGAGACCGGCCCTGCATCCATCATATCCGCACCCATCATGTCGAAAAGGGTGTCCTGCCCCGCATCACGATCCTTTCGCCGCAGCTGGGCTTCCCCCATGATGCGATCGAGATCCATAAGCAAGGCAGCTCGGTTCTCTCCCAAGGAATCGAAGGATCCCGTCTTGGCCAAACACTCGAACACCCTTTTGTTCACAGCTTTCGGGTCTACTCGCTCGGCAAAATCGCTAAAACTCTCGAAGGGCCCGTTTGCCTCCCGTTCGGCAATGACTAATCTAGACGCTACGTCACCCACGCCCTTTACTGCAGATAGACCGAAACGAATGCTCCTCTTGTCCCTTTTTTTTCCGTGAACAGGGGTAAAATTGCCCCCCGATTCGTTAACGTCGGGGCCGAGTACTGATATACCCATTTCCGAGCACTCACCGATGAAATGAGAAAGTTTTTCTGCATTTCCCAATTCGCAGGAAAGCACACCCGCCATAAAGTCCACCGGGTGATTTGCCTTCAAATAAGCAGTCTGATAGCTGATTATGCCGTAAGCCGCTGAGTGTGACTTGTTGAAACCGTAGCCCGCGAACTTTTCTAAGATATCGAATATCTCGTCCGCCTTCTTCTTGTCGATATCGTTTGTCTCCTTGGCTCCCTTGACAAAAATATCGCGTTGCTTAGCCATTTCTTCGGGCTTCTTTTTACCCATTGCTCGCCTCAGGATATCAGCCCCGCCGAGAGTATAACCCGCCACGCGTTTGGCCGCTTCCATCACCTGTTCCTGGTACACCATCACACCGTAGGTTTCCTCGCAGATATCCTCCAACAAAGGATGGGGGAAACGAATGGTGGAGGAATCCTCCTTGCCCTTGATGTAGTCAGGAATCCACTCCATCGGCCCCGGCCGATAAAGGGCGATGAGGGCAATGATCTCGTCCACGTTCGAAATGTTCATTTGCCTGCACAAGCGTCGCATACCGTCCGACTCAAGTTGAAACACGCCAATGGTCTGTGCATCGTTCAGCAAGGCGAAGGTAGCTTCGTCCTCAAGAGTTACGTCACTTACACTAAATCTATCGTCGCCCGTGGTCCGCTTCACGTGAGCCTCGGCCTCGGATATAACAGTCAAGGTCTTCAGACCCAAAAAGTCCATTTTCAAGAGGCCCAAGTCCTCCACAGGATCCTTGGGAAACTGCGTGGTTAAAACACCGTCCTGCAAAGTTAGCGGCACAAGTTCACGCAACGGACGGTCGGCGATGATCACCCCCGCCGCGTGGGTGCCTACGTTGCGCACCATACCCTCGATAACCTTGCCCGTGTCAACGATTTGCCTGCAAATCGGGTTTTTCTCGTACTCCGCTTTGAACTCGGAGTTCTTCTCGATCGCGTCGGACAACGAGATATTCAAGTCATCGGGCACCATCTTGGCCATGCGGTCCGCCTCCGCGAAGGGTACGTCCCGCACTCGGGCTACGTCCCGCATCACCATCTTGGCTCCGAAGGTACCGAAGGTTATGATGTTGGCCACGCACTCGCGCCCATACTTTTCCCGCACATACTCTATAACCTCACCGCGCCTGCGCATGCAGAAGTCGATATCGAAATCTGGCGGCGACACTCGTTCGGGATTGAGGAATCGCTCGAACAGCAAGCCGAAGCGCAAAGGGTCGATATCCGTGATCCCCAACAAGTAGGCTACTAAGCATCCGGCGCCGGAACCTCGCCCGGGTCCCACCGGAATGCTCTGTTCGCGAGACCACTTTATAAAGTCCGCCACGATTAGGAAATAGTCGTTGAAACCAGATGAGTCGATGATGCTCAGTTCGTAGTCCACCCGCTCGCTCAGTTCCAACAGCTTTGCATCGGCATTCTCATCACGCTCACTCTTTTTTAGATAGGAAAGCTCGTAGCGCTCCACCATGCCCTTATTGCATAGGCTCTTCAGGTAGCTCGGACGATCAGCAAACTCCTTCGAGATCTCAAGCGGCATCGGGTAAACTGGATAATTGTTCTCACCAAAGGGCAGCTTCACGTCACACATTTCGGCCACGCCGAACACGTTGGTCACCGCCTCGGGTACCTCGCGAAAGATCATTTCCATCTCCTCTCGCGACTTGAGGTAGAACTCCTTACCATCGTATCGCATCCGCTTCGGATCATCTAGCTTCGATCCCGTCTGGATACAGAGCAAAGCGTCGTGCGGGTCCCAATCCTCCCCACGCACATAGTGCACGTCGTTGGAGCCCACGATCTTTAGGTCGAACTCCTTGGCCAGCTTTAGGAGATCGGGAATAATCTTCACCTGCAAGGGAATCCCATGGTTCTGAAGTTCCACGAAATAATTCTCCTTGCCGAAAATATCCACGAACTCGCCCATCGCGGAACGAGCCGACTCGTAATCCTCCTGCAGCAAAAGTTGTGGAACCCTACCCTTGAGGCATCCAGTAAAGCCGATCAAACCGTCGGAATGCTCGGCAAGCTTTTCCATATCCGTACGAGGATGGTAGTAAAAGCCATTCACATGGGCATCCGAGACCAAAAGAGACAAGTTTTTGTACCCCTCGTAATCCTTGGCCAACATTCCCAAGTGATAATAGGTGTGCTTGTCACGTCCGGGGCGCTCCACATTCTTGTGATCGGCGACCAGATAAGCCTCGCAACCTATCAATGGCTTTATTCCGTTCTTCTCCGCCTGCTTAAGAAAAGATATTGTGCCGAACAAGTTTCCATGGTCGGTAAGGGCCATCGCAGTATGCCCCATCTCTTGTGCCCGTTCCATAAGGCGATCCATCCTACAGCATCCGTCCAGCAAGCTGAAATCGGAATGCACGTGCAGGTGGACGAAATCCGTATCCTTATTAGACATTATCAGAAGCTAACAACCAAAGGCCCTTGGCAATCAAGGCCAACTTGCGCACATGATAGATCTTTCCAGAAAAAAACAATTAAGACGCCGGCCGCGAGGTCGAATCGTCGGCCCCCTTCTCTTCCCCTTTTTTCTTCTCCAATTCCACCATCCAAGAGGAGGCCCCGGGAATGATGTGAGCAAGCGCGTCATCTACCTCATTCTTGGAAAACGGTTGAAAGGTAAGCCCCTTTTTATTACTCCCGCCACCATCTTCGGGTGCGAGCTTCCGTCCGGACTCCGCCAATTGCGAAGCCCGTATAAGTTTACCCAGAGCCAGACAAGGATCGGGAATCGCCGGCGGATAGTCCTGCGATTCCGCCGCCTCGAAAAGGGTGGCCAACGCATGCTTCACCATATCGTTCTCATCCCAACCAGAAAGCCGCATGTAAGCCTCTGTTTTAAACAAAAGCTTGGGTGGAATTTCCGCGGAAATGATTTTAGACTTTTCTGACACGCCTCCTACTAAAACGACTGTGGCAACCGAGTCAAACAAACCCTCATTCGCCACACCTTGGAAAAAGACAAAATATAGGTGAATGAAGGTTCACCTCGATTGCAGCGTAGCTCCCCTCCTCGCAACGACAAAAACGGGACGCGAAGGAGTGGCAGGGGGAGCAGAAAGAATTCGGCTCGCCGATTAAGCAGCGGGATCGAGGAGGTATTTGCGACGAAGCAAGCGCCAGGTGATGATGATGAAGGCGGTAAGTGGAATGCCGAATATCATACCTAGTATACCACCGAGCGCTGTGCCCCAGAAGAATATAGCGACGATGACGACGACGGGATGAAGGCCGGTTTGGCGTCCCATGATGCGAGGGGTGAGCAGGTAGCTCTCGATGAGCTGGACGACTCCAAAGGTGACGCCACACCAGAGAAGGATGCCCCACTCTCCCGTTTCAGCGATGCCGGCTGGCTGGAGGTAGGCGATAAGGATAGCGGTGGCAATGCCGATGATGGAACCGAGATAAGGCACCACGTTGAGAAGACCAAATAGAAGACCTAGGGCGAGTCCGAACTTTAAGCCGCTGATCTGAAAGCCGATGGCGTAGCCCACACCCATTAGGAGACCGATGAGGAGTTGTCCGCGAAAAAATGCCACGAGGATGCCAACGAACTCGCGAATGAGGAATACGACATCCTCCCGAACGCGGGGGGATAGAAACCCGAGCTCCTGCTCGAAGTCTTCAAGCAAATCACGCTTGGAGCCGAGAAAGTAGAACATGTAGATGGGGATGACAGCCAGGTAGGTGAGCTGGGTGAAGAAACTGATTAGGCTCGACCATGCCGACTTGAGGACCTTGGCCGATTGTTCCGCGATCTGTTCGCCTTGCTGGCCAAAGGTTTCCAAGTTTCGGTTGCGAATTTCCTCAGCTTTCTTGGCCAGGTAGACGTGGCGCTCGTCCGTTTCGTCTATGAGAAGGAAGGCAGCCCGTTCGTCCTCGTCGAGAGCGAGGAAGACCTTGTGGTCGTCCGGAGCGAGCTCGGACATGGCGGCGCTCTCTTCCTTGTTGAAGCGAGCGTCGGCTAAATCGTCGCCCCCGAACATTTCGCGCCAGTATTGCTTGAATGTCTCGGTCTGGCCGGATACGGCTTCATAGGCATCCTCAGGCAACCAACCCTTCGCCTTTTCATCGATTTTATCGGGCCATTCGACAGCCGTTGCGGCGAGTTCCCGCACTTGCTCGACCACTTTGGCTCCGACCAACCAAATGGTGGTACCAGCCGTTCCCACGACCAATAAATAGAGAAGCATGATGGAAAGAAAACGACCGAGCCGAAGCTTGCTGTCGAAATAGGCGACAACGGGACGCAAAATAATCGCCAACATACCCGCTACTGCTAGGGACCATATGACGCCGGAGAACTTCTCGAAGAACTGTTGCAGGACTACGATCGCGCCGATGATAAGAAAGCCGAGTACCCAAACTCCCGCGAAACAAGAGACATAACCGAGAAAACGCCTCTGGCGGAGGGAGAGTATGGGTTCCGAGTTATCCTTGACCATGCGTCGATATAGTAACTTGTTTACTTGCCTTGTACAGGTTCATCCGCGATGAAATATACAAAACCCATGTCGACCGTTTCTCGGCAAGTCAAACGAAAGGCGCAATCAACTACGCTTACAACATTCATGCGAATCTTCATCACTACTCTCTTTTTTTCGTTAATTGCAGCTGCGGGATACTCGCAGATTAGCAAAAAAGCCGACGACTTACCCGCCGACCCGTTGATTCGCGAAGCGGTAGAGGGCACCTTTCCCGCCATCGTGCGTATCGAGGTGGTCTCGGAGCAAGGTTCGTCCGGTCGCATGCTGAAGTCTCGGGCTACTGGCAGCGGCGTAATCGTATCCGAAAAGGGGCATGTCGTGACAAACCACCATGTGGCCGGTAAGGCAACCCGCATCACCTGCCGCCTGCACGATGGAGAAGTAATTGCGGCTGACTTGATAGGAGCCGACGCCATGACCGACATCGCCGTCATTCGCCTTCGTACGGGAGAGCGCCCGAAGAACGCCAAAACCTTGGCCGTCGCCAAGTTCGGAAATTCGGACAAGGTACAGGTGGGTGACGTATGCTTTGCCATGGGAAGTCCGGCAGGACTTTCCCAGTCGGTGACAAGAGGAATCATATCGAACGTCGCCATGATATCGCCGCAACGAGGAAGTTTTCGCTTGGACGGTGAGAACGTGGGCCAACTTGTGCGCTGGCTGGGACACGATGCGGTGATCTTCCCGGGGAACAGTGGAGGGCCGCTGGTGAATGAAAAGGGAGATATCGTAGGTATCAATGAGGTGGGCATCGGCAGCCTCGGAGGAGCGATTCCCGCCAATCTGGCAAGGGACGTATCCAACGAGCTCATCATGACCGGAACCGTCGCAAGAAGTTGGACTGGACTAGAAGTGCAACCAGTACTTAGCTCCGACGAAAAAGGCGTGCTTATCGCAGGTATAATTGTCGGCTCTCCCGCGGAGAAGGCTGGCATGATGCCGGGAGATCTACTGACCCACTTTGGCGGCAAGGCGGTGCAGGCTCGCATTCCCGAAGATCTTCCGTTGTTCAATCAGATTGCCCTTTCTCATTCAGTTGGCAAAAAGGTAGAGCTCAAGGGTCTTCGGGACGGCAAGTCGAAAAAGTGGACTCTTCTAACTGAGGCACGCGAACCCGCCCACGCCAAGGAACGAGAGCTGAAGAGCTGGGGGATCACGGTGCGTGACTTCACCTTACTTTCCTCGCTCGAAGCTAGGCGAACGGACAAGAGCGGTGCTCAAGTGCACTCTGTGAGGCAAGGGGGCCCGGCAAACAACGCGAAGCCTGCCCTACTACCCAGAGATGTAATTACAAAACTCGGCGACAAACCGGTAACAAATATGTCCGACTTGATTCGCATCACCAAGGAAATCACCAAGGGCAAATCAGAAGCGGTCCCTACCCTAGTGACGATCGAACGGAGTTTGGCGCACTTGCTGACCGTGGTTAAACTAGGCCCGGAGGCGGAAGAAAACCGTCCAGTGCAAGCTTGGAAACCTTGGGTAGGGGTGTCCACTCAAGTGCTTACCCGCGATCTGGCCGACGCTATAGGATTAAAGCGAGGAGCACTAGGCGTACGTGTAGTTCAAGTTTATCCCGCCACCCCAGCGCAGAAAGGCAAAATTGAAGCAGGCGACCTGTTGCTGCGAATGGATGGTCAAATAATTAGAGCCAACCGAGTGGAGGACTCCGAGGTGTTCGGCAATATGATAAAGGAGTATAAGATCGGGGCAAAAGTTCTCTTTTCTTGTCTCCGAGACGACAAACCACTCGACTTGAACGTAACCTTGGAAAGGCGCCCTACCCCGGCCAACGAACTAGATGACTTCGAAGACGAGACTTTCGAATTCACTGTGCGAGAACTTTCCTTCGCAAACCGAGTGAACTACCGCTTGAAGGAAGAGGATAAAGGGCTACTTGTGGAAAATGTGGAATCCGCAGGATGGGCTGCCTTGGCAGGTCTCAGACAGGGCGATGTTCTTTTATCGATAGACGAAAAGAATATGGTCGAGATTGTGGATCTTGAAAAGAAGATGGCCGAAATCGTAAAGAAGAAAGCTAAGCGTGTCGTATTTTTCGTAAAGAGAGGCATTCACACTTTGTTCATACGACTGGAACCCGATTGGGACGAATAGCCTAGAAACAATTCGGCCAGATCCGACAACCTAAAGCAATTCTCTCATGAAACTAAGAAAGATAAGTCTACTAGCCCTTCTCACTTTCTCACTGGCAGCCTTTACGGCGCTCGCTAAAAAAGGTGCCGATCCAATCAAGACTTGGCGTACGTTGCTTAAAGATCGCTCCGAATGCGTGACTTGGGTTTCCGCAACCGTAAAAGTGGAAATAAGTTCGGGAGGTAGAAGCTATCCGCCACAAGAGCAAAAGCTCGAAGCCTTGGGTACCGTGCTTTCGAAAGATGGTTTGGTTGCGCTGTCGCTGACCAAAGTAGATCCCACCGCTTCCATACTCTCCCGAGTGCGAGGAGGTGGAGCTTCCGTAAATGTGAACTACTCTGAAGTTAATATTCTGATGCAGGACGGAAGCGAAGTGCCGGCCAAACTGTTGCTGAAGGACTCGGACCTCGATTTGGCGTTCCTTCTTCCTTTAAAGGACGAAAAAAAGAATGAAGGAGAGATAGTTTTTCAACCAGTACCATCTTCGGGTAAAAACGCCAAACCGCAACCCCTCGACGAGGTAGCGTCTCTCGGCAAACTGAGTCGTAACCTTTACCGCCAATCGACACTCATGCGTGGTTGGGTGAATGCTGTGATCGAGAAACCCAGAGAGTATTTCGTAATCGATCGCCTAACGCCTGGAACTCCAGTTTTCGATGCGTCCGGCAATTGGCTCGGAATTGGCGTTTACAAGATGGTCTCGGGAAAACCCACACAAATCGTCACCTTACCCGCCGAGGACGTATTAGAGATCGCTGAACAAGTCCGAAAGAGAACCAAGTGATTTTTCCATTGCTCGGTGGCAAAAGACAGGAGTATCCTATGAGCAGGAATTACGATTATATTAAGTTAGCTTGATGAAATTGCCTACCACTCGGTCTGTAATATTAGCAGTTGCACTTGCATCGCTTTCTGCCTGCGACAGTGAAAAAGAACTTTTTTCGATCGACGTCGAGTATCGTAAGGACAAAGAGGGAAAGCTTATTTTATATGAAATAGGTAAAGAGGAAGCGCTAACTGCTACTCTTGTTCAGGATCACCCGAACGGACATCGAAGTTTCGAAATCAGGTTTTCCAACGGCATTCGAGAAGGCAACTTCACCTTTTGGCGCGAAAACGAAATCCCATTGGCCAAAGGAGAATACAAGAACGGCCTTCGACACGGAAAACACACAGCTTATGGCGAGGCGGGAGAATTGGTCTCTGAAAAAACATATGCGAATGGAAAGCTTAACGGACCGTGTAATTTCTATTATCGATATTCTAATAACGAAGTGGAACGATTTTTCGAGGAATTGGAAGAAAAGGATCTCGAGATAGGAGAACTAAAGGCACAATCCGTACTGCGCTATTCATGCAACTTCGTAGATGATGCGCCTTCTGGAGATTACCATGCCTATTTCTTCGAATGTGAAGATGTGAACACGACTAAAAAGCCTGTAGTACAAGAGAAAGGTTTTTTTGATACTGATGGCAGTCTTTCTTCAGATCAGGTCCGATACTTCCCAAAGGTTAAGACTTTGGGAATCAAACTACCAAGTGGACGATTGATGGACGAAGGTTATGAAGCCGATATCAAAGGAAAAGGTCTCTCGCTTGCAATGGAATCCGCTTACGAGGCAATTGAGGAATTGCCCGCATATCGTAACCGAGAAGACCAACCTGCAAAAATCTTTGCCTTGGATGAAAGAGGAAACGAAATCGTGCCCATATGGTCTACCAATATTTTCAAAATCGTGATCAGAGACCTGAACGGTTCGTTCCTTGAAAAACGTTACGATCATACTTTTGAAGATTATCAAACAGCCAAAGAAAAAGCCGAATCTCTTAGTCATGAACACGGAATTGCAGCTATGGAAAGTTCGGAAGAATCACTCGATCCTCATGAGTTTCGAAGTATTAATCACCGAAAAACGAAGCCGGCAATAGATGTCCTTGGTATCGACAAAAATGGCAAGGTGATCGACGTTTTGTGGACAAGTGCCCCCGACAGCCACGTAATCGCTCTTCACGAACGAATCTCGAAAAAACGATATCGCGTCATGCGAGCTTGGTTGGATGGAAAATCCTGGGGAGCGCGTTGGTTTCTGCCAGATGGCAGTAAATTGAGTATTTTAGACGAGCGGAGACGAGAAATAATTCGCTCCGACAAGGAAACCGAAACCGATTCCGAGGAAAAAAACGAAGAACACGGTCTTGGGCTCTAAAGTATAAATTCTTAAGATCGCGAAAAGTTGGCCAAAGACCAATCTATTTGTCGAAAGAGTTCGTTGGAATCGGTTTTGATTGAACGTCAAAGGGGTTGGCCGGGATATTAGAATCAAATGGCGACGGGGTTGCTACAGGTGGGCTTATGGGCTGTTTCTCAAAAGGATTGGAAGCATTAGGCGCTACACCAATAGATGGTGAAGGAGTCATGTCGAAGGGACTGACGACGGAAGGGACAGGAGAGGCGTTAGGCGAAACATGATCGAAAGGGCTGCCGGCATCTCGTCCAAAGGGATTGACAGTGCTGGGTGTTTTAGGAGTGACTTGATCGAAAGGATTCGCAGGACTGGAAGATATGGGTGCCCGAGGCTGCGGACGAAAAAGATCTACCTTTTCATAAAAGGGCACGAAAAGACTCTCCTCTTCCTCAACACCGCGAAAGGAAACGATTCGCGGACGCGCATCGAAGACCCAGGTTAACTTGACTTTGTCATCAGGTTGCAATTCTTCGATGGAAGATAAGGTTCCTTCATCATAGCCTCCCCCTCTCTCAGGTAATCCTCCCACCCATCTTGCGTAATAGCGAAAGGGAATTCCAAAACGTGAAGAACTCATCTCCACCCAATGGTCACCCTTGTCCAAGATTTTACCTACCGTAACCCCTTTTCTGTTATACGGTCGTAGTAATTTCAAGCGATCAACCCTCAAGTGGCCGTCCCAATGCCAAGTAAGTTGAACCCGGTTACCGACGGGGATGTCGTCGAGTTGACTCAAAACCGCACGATCGAAGCCACCTCCACGATTGGGCGGCCCCCCGACCCAACCGGGGAGATAACGATGAGGATATCCCTCATCATCCTTAACCTCTATCCAAGCGTTTCCCTTTGCAACTAGAATGCCGTTCAGCTTTCCTTTAGACTTTGTAGGGAGTTCGCCAAATTGAGCGCAGACAAAGGAGATCGTCGCCAACGGGAAAACCATGAGGAGAAGTTTGAACGGTATCGACGACATAGCTGAAATAGCTTTGCCTGAGAGCAACTCAGTAGACGTAACGATAGTACACCTCTAGCATGAGGGTACAAAGAGTCGTACGATATACGTCGCCATCTTTCCCGCCTCGCTTGGCAGTCAAGTTGCTCCCTTCGGCAGGCCAACTGCCATTGTCATTTTGAGCAGCCAAAAGCATAGGTTCCATTCTACGATTCCATGAAACCCATGAAGCTCCACCGTAATTAAAAAGGGCCTGAGTATCATAATACCAAGAATAGAGGTTCGAGTCTTCGCTACCATAACTCATACCTTTATTGGCCTTTAGAATATGTTGAGTAGCTTTCGTTAGAACCTCTCTTCTTTTATCTTTGGAAGGGTGTCCCGTCTCCCAAGATTGCACACCCAAAGAACCAACGCCAGTCAACTTGTGTCTGATATTATTTGTATCCGAAGCCTTGCGGTAACCAAAGCCACCGTTCTTGGGGGAATATACACGATAAAAGTTTTTCACAGCCGCTTCAAGAGCTGGCTCGACTCCCGGGAAAACCACACCGGTATTGAACGCAGCCTTGAGAGCTTGAAACTGCCAACCACTGACCGAGGTATCACTGGCATTCTTGACGTTCTTTCCAAAGTCATCAAATCGCATATTATTCGGGCCTTTGCGTTCCTCCAAGTAATACCATCCACCGTCCTGTTTCTGCCCGGACACAATTCGGTGAACGGCTTTTTCAAGCGTTGGCAAAATAAAATCCTTCTCCGTCATCCCGTAAGACTCAGCCAAGGCATAAGTGGCAATCCCTTGAGCATAAGCCGCACCGTGTCGATTGTTAGTGGTGTACAGCCAGCCATCCTTCTTAACGCCCAAGTCGACAAGATAGTTGATTCCATTGCTAACGGCTTCACCGTAAACAACGGAATCCGTAAGTTCGCAATGACCCAAGTAACAAAGCAAGGCAAAGCCGGTCATGGCTCCCTGAGAAGTCTTACCCCACGATCCATCCTCGTTTTGGTTAAGAGTCAGCCAATCGAGAGACTTGGTCACTGCCTTTTCCACAGCCACCGGATTCTGAACGCCGGCACGGTTTAATCGAGAAAATCTGCCCAGTTTGTCGCAACGACCGCTCATGGACTTGGGAACGGCAATTCCCAAACTGTTTTTGCCCACACGCACGTTGAGAACTTTTTCCCCTTTAGACTTACGCACCACGTCAGGCTCACGTTTATCGCCTTGAAATACTGTGACGTCGAAAGCGAGCGAATCGTCATCTACCTCAAACACGAGTTCGGCGTCAGGATCGCCCGCTTCCACGTTTTCATCGTCCTCGCCCACACGAGCCAACAGTTCGTCCACAGCATCGACTTTGCCCAAGTCTGTCTCTCCGGGTTCAACTTGATCCGGAATCTCTAGAGCGGAAACATTAGTCAGCTGACCTGTTCCGGCAGCAGCCCCGGCAATATCAGGATTGAACACCTGCGCTTCCCGCATGGCATTTTGATTATCCTCGTTAGCCCCCCCTTTCGTAGCATCGTCACCTTCGCCTCGACCGACGTTCCCCAAACGAGCCCGCTCTCCACCGGAAGCTATATTAGTCCCCAAACTCTCGGGAATATTCTGCCCATCGGTTTCGTCACCCGGAACTTGTCCGGCTTTTGCAATGGTATCCTGACGACCATCAGAGAGAGTCTTGAGCAAGAAAAGCCCCAAGGCCATGGCAACCAAAAGGTAAGACATCGCCATGTTCAGCCATGGCAGCGGACCCACGGCTCGCGGCAGACGACGCTTCCGCTCCTCGAAAAAAGCAAGGTGTGAGAGAGCCAGCTGCCCTAAAGCAACAAGAAGGAGCACAACTCCTAGTATCAAGCCTCCAATAAGAAAACCTGCTCCCATCGCCACCGCCAATCCACCGGCAAGTACAAAAGAAGCTAACAACTTGCTCGACATGGTTTCAGGTAGCCTGATGGGTACAGGCCTTACAAATGATAGTAGTCAGGTCGAAATCGATAGTTACTTACTCGCGAGATTTAGCTACAAACTTGGATTTGCAACCGTTACAGCAAAAAGCAATAGTTTTACCATTCTGAACGACGGTAATACTCGGATTAACAGCACGACCTGGTTTCATCGGACAAGTTGAATTTGTAGAAGTGCTTACCTGAGCTGCTATCTTACCTCCATCTTTGTTCCCCACATACTTGCCGTCCTCTAGACCTCCACCATAACGACCAAGCTCTAGACCTACTTTTTTTGCGGCCTTGAAGATGGCGTCCAGGTAGTACTGAGGGTCACCTTCTGACTGGAGGTGATACTCGTCACTGAAGACTACACCATCGTGATTACGGATGTGATGAAGATTTTCCTGCCAGTAATACGGTTTCAAGTTGTGACCTTTGCCGGAAAGGTAATTTTCACCCTGCCAAGCACTTTCCACAAACTCTTTGAACGACTTTGCAAACGTCTTGCCTCGATCCACTTGAAACATAACTCCACGATAGACTCCGCCAAAACCGTTCAACCGGTTGCGAAGTACACCCAAGTCCTTGAGATAATGTTTCTCCGGGTTCTTGTTGAAAGTGGGCAGATGATAGGAGGGAGCTCCTTCATCCTGAAAAGCAAGTGCGAGCACGTTTTCCTTCTTTGCAGCTGCCGCAAAGAACTCGAGTGAACGTTCACCATCATCGGCAATGCCCGGAGTACCAATATCCTTTGTGCCCACTACCTGAACGCGACGATTGTACAAACTTTCATCGTTCATGTAATAAGGTAGAAGAGCCTCCTTCATCATACCATCGCGCATTTCCATAAGAGCTTTGCGAGTCGAAATGATGGAACCACTTTCATCAACGTACATCATGATGAAAAGGTTTCCGTCTGGGGGAAGATTCTCCCAATGCCTCTCGTTATGATCATGACCAACGCCTCCAACACCTCCAATACCATCGGCAACTCCTACACCGGGGTTGCCAACACCTAGCCCCAGAGGAAGCTTCACTTGACCTGGCATCAATCCGGCTGCTACTCCTGCACCTGCGCCGTTAACCAGTCCACCGACTCCTCCGGCAACGCCGGGAGCCAATGCAAGAGCAGGGCCACCACTTTCACCGGGGTTACTGGCCGGGTCCTTGGGATTGGTAAGTGCGGCAAGCTCCTCGCCGTCGTTGAAGCCATCTCCATCAGTATCTTCGTTGGTAGGGCTAAGTCCATAGAGTGCTTCAAGCGAGGCAGGAACACCATCACCATCAGCGTCTCCGCCCGGAGCTGGAGTACCGGGCTTACTGCCAGCCATGAGTGGATTTGAAAGCCCTCTTATTTCATCGGAATCACTTACTCCATCCTTGTCCGTATCATTGGACTGGGGATTCGTTTTGAAAGCAGACTCCATCGCGTCGGACAATTCGTCTCCGTCACTATCGGGACCTGCAGGAGCAGCAGGAGCAGCAGGAGCATAAGAACCAATTCCGCCAAGGGCTGGAACAGCTTTTCCATCGAGAACAGCTTGACCGATTCCTGCCCCTATTCCTGCAAAACCAGCGGCAGCTCCGACGCCTGCATTACCGATGCCGGCTCCTACGCCTTGACTCGGAAAGTTGTAAGCATAAACTTGGCTACCTTCACCGATACCGGGTAGATCGCCCTTGCCTTCACCACGGCCATCGTCAGCAAAATCTCCGACATCGCCCAAGTCATCGTCGTCACCGCGACCATTCTCGTCCAACTCGAAACGAGTGGCATCCACGTCGTTGTTGCCACCTAAATCGAGACCAATGTTATCCCTGTCGCGAACAAGATCATCGTCTTCACGAACAACCAAAAGGTCATCGTCGTCGTTGATTACCAGCAAGTCGTCGTCATCGCTACCGAGACGACGATCGAGAATGCCTAAATCGACGTCATCGTCTCCACCGTGTCCGCCACGACCACCGCGTCCGCCAAAACCTGTACGATCAGGACCGCCTACGCCACCCTCGACGGCGCCATCACCAAGGTCACGTCCGGCTAATCGTAAATGACGATCATCATTATCGACAAAAAGGAGACCGTTGTCACGATCCGCGTCGACAACTAGATCCCTGTCGCGATTGATGAGAACATCGTTGCCACGGTCAACAAAAACATCGTTATCGCGGACAAATCCACCTGCGTTGACGGTTACAAATCGCTCTTTGGTTTCAAGTACTTGCCCACTGTTGGTATCTTTAATGGAGTAGATGACTTTGTGCTGACCAGGTTCGTTTACATCAACAAATGACAATTCCTCAACGAATGCAGTCATGTCCTCCCCATCCACCGAGGCGGTCCAGCCGGGATCAGTCCATTCCTGTCCGAGTGGCCAAGCGATACTTTTTCCTCCGACCAGAGAAATAATGGAGTCTTCGCTCTCGGCACCTTCGGCCGCTCCGGCAAGTTCTCCCTCGTTCACGGTTTCCTTATCTTCGTTTTGAGCAACCTCGACACCATCATCACTCATCCCCAAGAAAACGAGGACGGCAAAAGCGACGGCAAAAGCGTATCCCCCAATGAGGTTACCCAAGGCAATCGGCCTGTGCTTGGCGTTGATAGAAGTCTCTTCGACTTCTTCGTCAATCATCGAATCCGTCGGATTCTCCTGGGTCTCTTCCTTGCTCATTTTCTGTCTCCTGGTTTACTGTTTCTGGTTCGGTGGATTTACTAAACTGATTGAAGGCTAAGTGAGCAGTCACGATTTGTCCGACAAATGCGACGACTCCTAAAAGCAAAAATATAGGATTACTTACCATTGAAGTATCCACTACGCCCCAAATCAAGGCAAGTAGGAAAACTCCAAGAAAAGCAAATGATATGATTAGTTCTTTGGGCACGGCTGGGAAGTTCTACTATGGTTAGTGTAAATAAATGAAATAATGCTGGCGCGTATGTAAAAAAAAGGCAAATTTAGTTTTGAATGATGTTAACTAGAGATTCGCTTAATTTCAAGCGAAGCGGCAGTTCAGATACCGGCATCCAATTATAAGACACGTCCCGTAAGGCGGCTTCATCACGTATTTTGTTAAATAAAGCAAAGCTATCGGATTCGGAATGGACAAAAAGGTTAAGGTAAAAAGCTTTCTTTACCGTTCGGGCGGCATCTCGTACGGAGTTTAGAAACGCCTCGAGCTGTACGGCGTTGTTGGGATCAATCCCTCGAGCAGGATCGACGCCGACCTCCATACGCCCGTCGGGTAGTGCCCCCCAAGCAAGACCATCCTCATTCTTAACTGGTCGGCCTTTATTGAGATTGAGCATAGGGTAAAGTCTACCATGGGCAACGACTACAGGCAGTTGCTCCTTTTTAGTACCTTTAGCTTGGGGGAGGCTAACCTTCCGATAAGGCTTTTTTTTCAATTCCTGCGAAAGTTGCTGAAAAGAGAGGATGGTCTCGAGCCGTGTAATTTGCTCCTCGGAAGTGAGACGGTTTTCCTCAAGGGTCAATTCGTCCGTGACCAGTTTTTGGAGACGAGTCTTGCTGCGAGTCGCCAAATCTTCCGCTTCTGCGCCATTTTCCTTCAATGCATCAACGTCGTCCTTTAAATCGGCGATTTCCTTGCGAGCATCGTCCATTTCGTCTTCGACGTCGGCAATTTCCTCCGCTTGTTCATCCTCGAGATCCAACAGGGAGTTACGCAGTTGGTTTCGCTGCTCGATCAAATCGGAACGGTTGTCATCCGTCTTGACGATTTTGTCGTACAATTCCTGACTCTTCTCATTAACGCTGAGGGCAAGAAGCAAGGCGATTAGGATAATACCGCCAAACGTGTTGCAGAGAGTGTCGAGCAACATATCTAGGCTTCCTGCGTCTTCTTCTTCTCGGGCCATGCTATTAGAAAATCAATAAATTAAAAGGTGGTCAGTAATTATAAGACGCGACAAAAGCGAGTTTCTTAGAAAAAAGTGAAGTTATTTTCAATTAACTCGGTTTAGAAGTCCTGCAAAAGCGCTTCGAAGGAGTCGGGTTGCTTATCGGTGAAGAGAAGTGCCGCATCTTCATGAATAGGTTCGAATCCGTATTTGAAACCCAATATTGTAGTCAAATTGTTCTTTGGGTCGCAAAGAAGCTTATGGAGATTCTTGCTAATCTGCACCCCGCCTCGACCGGGTGCATTAACAATGGCCTTGCATGCCGATGGGCGGAAAAAATACACGAAGAAGTGCTCGTCGGGTTCGTATTCTCTAAGAGCACGTAGGAGCGTCTTGGTATAGTCGGCGGCATTCACTTCAAAGGTTTGTTGCTTGCCATTGAATTCACCGATCGTGAACTGGGTACCTGCGAGACCGACCAACACCGGTTTTTCATTCGTGTTGTTTTGTTGAGGAATAACCCTGACCTCGTTTTCTATTTGGGATTTGATCTGTTCGATTTGTGAGTTGAGTTTGCTGTCGAGTTCTTCCAGTTCAAGTTCGCTCATTTCTGAAACCGAACGCACGACTCGCGAATCGATCTGATCCTCCAATCCCTCTTCCTCTTTTTCGAGTTCCTCAATTCTGGCCTGAGCAATATCAAGGTTAAGTTCGATCTTTTCGATTTTATCCTTGATGAACTTCGTATCATTGGAGACCTCGATCCCCAATTTGCGCTTTTCTCTCTCTAGATCGAGGTTCAGGCGTTCCAATTCCTCGTTTAATACTTCAAGTTCGCTGTTCTTTTCCTCAATTTGAACAAAAAACGTCTTGTTGGCGTCCACCATTTGCTGATTTATCACGGCAATTTCNGCAACAATTGCNGTGGCGCAGNAATCGTCAACGACCNCACTGGCATTTCCCTCGCCCTCCTTTTCTCCGGTGATTTGTTCCTCGGGAGACCTGAATTCATCGGGATTGTNCCCGGGGTCCTCTGACTTAGGATTAACTTGAAGAGCTAAAATAAGAGCAATCAGAACCAAGATACCGATCACTGCCGTGATGATGTCTTGAAACGCGAAGAAGCTAACCTTCTCGTCGGAAACCCTTCCCCCTCTAGCCATGAATCAGGGTAATTAAGTTTTGTTCAGGAAGCAAATAGACCACCAAGAATAACCTCGCTTCAGGCTCCTCCACGACGACCGCCGCTCTTTTCGAGTTTCAATTTGGCCAAAACGTAGGATTGGCAATATTCGTTGCACTCGTCCAACAAAAGAAATTCCTGCCGTTTGCGAAAGGTCATCACCATCTGAACGACAATCGAGGCAACCAAGCCAAGTAGAGTGGTGTCGAACGCAGTCGAAAGCCCTCCGGTAACTTCCGTCAGGGAACCCTTGAGGGCTGCTATGTCGCCCGTATTCTGAATAGTGATGCCGAACTCACCGATGGCAGCCCCCAAACCTAGAACGGTTCCTATGAAACCAAGCACGGGAATCGCCCAGTTGAAACCGTTAATGAGACTGTAACTGGCCAAAACCTGATCCTCGTCAATGGATGCTTGAGCATTGGTCAAGCTAGCTACCTCGGAAATTTCACCAATGTTTTGCAAATTGGATAAGGCGACGTCGATCCGGTTGAGGAGAAGGTAATGCTTCGGGTCATCCACTTGCCCACGAATCCGCAACAGCGCGTCGCGGGCCGTCGCGTTGTTTAGGAAAAAGTTCGGATCCTGCGGTATCAGATTCAGAGTAAGGATCTTGCGCTGAAAACTCACCTTGCGTCCCTTAATGACAAGAATGGTGAGTGCCCAGAAGAAGAAGAGCATAATACCTGCAGCCATAATGTAACCACCCATGCCTCGATTGATGAACTTGTCCGCAAATTCCTTGTGAATGGGAATTGGCTTGGCTACGGTCTTGGGTTCGCCTTCCTCATCTAATTCGGGGGTACCGTCCTCCTGCAAGACAGGAACGTTGTTGTTTGCCTTCCACTCTTTCTTCGTACCCGAATCCCGGATAACAAATTCGAGGACCACAAAAAACAATGTGGATAATATAAGTCCCACCAAGAATGTGAAAAAGGCGTTGGTGTCTGTAAAGCGCCCACCGCTGAACCCGAGTTTCTGCTCGATGTCCTGAGTGGTCCAACTTAATTCCGGTTCGTCAAATCCTACTCCGCTGTCGGCCATAATTTTTCTATTGGTTTAAGATGAAAATATATCAATGGGTGATGAATATCGGATCAACCTTCGTTTTCTTCCGCATCTTCAGGTTCAGAAATTGCAATCGGATCATCCATAGGTTTTGCCCGAGCAACCGTTCCACAGGAAAGATCGTGCAAACCTTGGCGACGACGGGACACGAACACGATAAAGGGCAGCAGGAGCGTAATTGCAAAAAGGCTCTTGAGGAGCGCTCGGGCAGAGGCTCGACCGAATCCAATTTTCGAATGGTCTAGAGCTTTCACAATTTGAATTTTAGCGACTCGATGTCCTAGAGATCCCATCGCCCGTGAAGACTCCGTCAGGGCAAAATAAATCCAGCCTAGAACAGAAAGAACACCCCACATCGTAACCAACTCCAAAAGCCAAAAATCCAAGTGGGCATTAGTGGCGACGAATGCAATGAGCCATAAAATCAAAACAGCAACTCCGAGAATACCCCAATCGATCAAGGCCGCCAAGGCGCGCGGCCCGTGTTCGGCAAGGCCGGCGGTTTCGGGATCGTCCCCACCGTCGACTACAGTTAGAGGTTCGAAATCCTGTTCCTCTATTGCCGGCTTGGCATGGGCGGAAACAGGACCAGTCACCGATGGAGGAGCAGGTGGTGCAGCGACAGGGGCGGGAGGAGGCTTTGGCGGAGGAGGAGCGGCGGCTCCAAGCCCCTTTATCCCATCCGAAATGCCGGGAATCGCCGAAAGGGGCACCCACTCCGGAAGCCCTTGAAACCAAACCATGTCGGAAAAGCGAAGATTTCCGCTCTTCAAGTAGTCTTTGACCTCCGGGAGGAGATATGGCCCGAAAGATTGTCCCGAACGGTTGACGCTGATCTCATCTGCAGGACCGGGTTCTGGCACTTTGATGGGCTCGGGCTCAGGTTCGGGCTCTTTTTCGGGCTCCTTTTCGGCTTCGGATGCTTCTTGAGCGGCGGAAGCTTCTTTTTCAATCTCCTCGAAATCCTTCTCGATGTTTTGCTCGGGCAGTTCACCCAGTTCGTGCTTATCCACGAAATCGCTTACGCTCATCCAGTCCTGCTTTACCTTCACCTTGTGGATAGTACTAATTGCCTTTTGTCGAAGTAGGTCAATAATCTCCAACGCAGTGTAAGGGCCTTCTTCCTGACCTCTCTTGGATACGGTGTACTTTTCTTCGTAGCTCATCGATCTACTCTCCAAATGCAAAGGGCAGAAGATCCTCCAGTCGACCAAATTGGCCTACTGGAACGCCTGCCGCAGCATATGATTTATTATAGAGCTGGGACAAGTCCTTGTCCGTAGTCAGGAGGGGACTAAAGGGAGAGATTCTAGATCCGGTGTCTCCCGAAACAGCATTATTGGGAGCTATACGCTGCAGAGCAAACCCTCCTCCGGGAGGTGTCCCCATACCCCAAGCATAAGTCGGAGGAGGACCTTCGAAACTGGGTTTTCCCGCTTGATCGACATATCCGACGTAACGAAAGCCAACGGTTGCCAGAGACTTGAGAAGGCCACTGTTGAATCTTGCCTCAGCCGCGTATGCTCGCTTCTGCAGTTTTTGATAAAAGATCGCCAAAGAGCCCTCCAATGCCTCGAAGTTTTGACGGTTCATCCAATCGGTAGCCTTAAGGCGAGCTCCCGCTTTTTGCTTTAAATCCTGATAATCGCTTACCATGTTTTTGCTCAAGGCGACACCCCATTCCCCCGGTCTCTTAAGCATCAATTCACAAATCTGAGCATGCAAAAAACCTTTAAAAAGAGGAGACAGCGTATTCTGGCTCATGACGAGATCAAGGAGGTCGAGAAGAGGACCATCGACTGAACGAGTATTTTTATCGAGTCTACGCTCGAGCTGAAACTGAATGAAGTGAGACTCCGGGGCGAGTTGCCCTTGTTCGAGCATATGACCTTTTACTCCGCCATTGTATTCAAGAGATTCGAAAAGGCGACCTTGTGGCGTGCCGTTCAGCAAGAAGTTTCCTTGCTGAATGATTTGAACCGAAGGATTCGGTATCGCTTGGCCTTGATCGTCGAACTTTTTCTCGATTCGCTCCTCCTGCATTTGTCCGAAAGCCGTCAACATGGCGACAAGAGTCTTGTTGGTGGTGTAACGCTTAAGCCCTCCGGCGTTACCACCAAGTGAAACCGGCTGACAGTCAACCAGCTTGTAATTCCAAACGTTACGCACGTTGCCCTCGGCTATGGCGGCGGCAAGAAGATCATACTCGGCTCGCGATTCCTCGGGAAAAAGACCAATTTTCCCTTCCTTGATTTTCACCCATAATTCATTGGGTCCCTTAAAGACGAGCTTCGTTTGCAACTGCCCCTTTTCGTTGTCAAAGAGAACTCGGTGGGTGGTAACGTCGCGCACCAAGTTCAAAGTAGCAGGATCGAACGCCTTGGTTCGAAGCAATTGGTCCAACTTGTTGAAGTACTCCGGCAAGCCTGAAGCATTGCCGAATCCCGTCTTGGCCGCTCCGGCTTCACCAAGCTGCTTCAGGACTTCACCATGAACTTGCATCAATTCACCAAGCCTGCGAGTCTGGGAAGAGCTCAGCTTGAGTTGATCAGTCGTACCACGATTAAGGGCAGTGACGGATTTCAGCAATTCTCCCATTCGCCCAAGTTTCTCCCGCGCATCGGGAACGTTGCCCGCCTGTACGGTCCTTCCGATTTGATCGGCTTGATCCAACAGTTCATCCACCTTAGAACCTTGGTTGTTCTCCACTTCCTTGGAATATGCTCGCCAAGTGCTGCGAAGTTTGCGCAAGGCATCCCGAACTCGCCCGTAGTTGGAAGAATCAATGGCCTTGGAATTAGAAAACTCCTTGGTCGCCACATCCAGCTTATCCAAATAATCTTTTTGAGCAAGAATTCCATGATTTACCTTTGCGGTAGAACGAAAGTCTCGAACCGCTTGGATGAGCTGCTTGTCTAACGACTGGATATCATCAGCCAACTTCCGAAACCGATTGAGCTCCCGGTCCATACCATCTTCATTTTCCGCAACTGCACGGCTAATTTCGATTAAGACTTCCGACTTTACCAATTGTTCCTGAAAACGGTAGTAATCGACCTCTTCGAGTGGCAAATCGTTTCCTTTTGCATCCTTCAAAGGTACGGGCGCCTCGGCAAACAATTTTAGAAACCTCTCCGCATCCTTGGCTTCGAATTCGGGATCATTCGTAAGATCGGCCAACACGTTTTCACACATTTTAGACACAACTGCAGAACGACGTTGCCTCAAGTTAGAGGGTTCCACGAAGGGTACCTTTAAATTTTGAGTCGTTAGGAGAAATTTATCCTGCGACTTGCCTCGAAAGACGCCCTTCTCGTGTGTGATCAGATTGTTAGTCGCATCGGAAAAGGCATTGTCCGTAGCTTGCCTCAGAAGTATCTTCACTTCATCGTCCTCAAGATAATCGCCATAGTCGCCGGCATAGGCGGAAAGCTTTTCCCACTGGCGCACGGGACTTTCGGTACTTACGATCACGTCCGCCGCGCTTCGGGCGTCCCAAAACCCCTTCAACCACCACAACAGGGTAACGGAACCAGCGGCCACCAAAACAAAAGCAAAGACAGCAAAAATCCATAAACGTTTCGTTCGACCTTGCAGTCGTTTGATACGATTTTTGACATGTCCCTCGGCTTTTTGAAGATCCATCAATACCTCAGTCGATACCGAATGACCGATATCTTGAAAATCTTGGCGAAAACGCCTCAATTCATTCTGCTCCTCAAGGTAGATTTCCAAAGTTTTCTGACCCGCAACCTCTGCCTGTTGCATTTCGGCCACCCGATTCTTGAACCGACCGACAAGGTTTTCCAACTCTCGTTCGGCACGTGCTTCATCGGCAAGTTCCTCAGCCCATTCCTTGTACTCGTTGTAGACATTTACGTCATCGGGATCCAGCTCTCCCTCGAGACCGTGCTCTTGGGCTAGCTCAAAAAATTCTCCGATTAGGGCAAGCGAACCCTTCCAATCCTCAGACGACCTGTAGGTCGCCAACTCCACTAGAATTGCCTCCATTCGCAACTTGGCCAATCGCCGGTTAACGTTATCGCGCACGGCTAGGGCGTTATCCCATTTATCCCCCTTGGGTAATACCACCCAGTCGGTCTCTTCAACCTCCATCATGAGATCAAGAAATTCCGGTTCGCGTCCCGCTTGGATAAGCTCGTCGACCTCGTTCATCTTCTGCTCTAGTATCTTAACGCTGAGCTGGCCAAAATGCCGCCGGGCAGCGGCATGGTCGGGATTCGCCTTCAAGATCATCTTGAGAATCTTGAAAGTTTTCTCTTCGTCTCGACTTCGTGCAGCCGTTCTGTATTCCCGAAAAAGCGGACTATCTTCGGAAATCTCCTTGTCGTAGAGGCTATTGAGCAGGTCTACGTGATCCTCCGCCCAGTTGGGACCTAGGTATAAACCCTTTTCTTCGCACAGAGCTTTCCATTTCGCCTCATTAGCGAAAGAAAGTTTCTCCATCAGATTAAGAACGTCGGGCGGCTGTTCCGCCAATTCACGCGCCGCAAAATCTTTTCCCGAGCGAATAAGAGTAACGCAATGGTCGAGACGTTCGTCTATCTTAGTTCTAAACTTTTCATACTCCTTGGCCAGAGAGTGCAAAACGGGGTCGGTGGCACCTTCGCGGAGGGCCTTTTCGATACGGTCGATAAGTCTATCAATATTCACGGCATGGGGGGAAGATAATATATCAATAATGAATCAGTTCAACGGAAAGTGACAAGGTCGGAAACTCGGTCCCAAGTTGCAGGTTTACCAGCAGCCTGCTGATTAACCTTAAATAGCGCCAGGGCCCATTTTTCCCCCACCAAACGTTCTCTGGCTTGCTGGATCCGGCTCCCGCCGGCACGAAATGCGACATCACGAGCAGCCTTCAACTCTATAAATTTAGCATTCATTCGCTTAAGCCATTGATCGTACTTAGACAATTTTGCTCGTTCCTGACCAAAGCGAGCTACTGAAGCAGCATCCGACATAAGTTTCAAGGCCTTCGAATATTCCTGCCAGACGAGGTTGTCGGCAGGAGGGGATTGTGATGCATGCTCCAAATATGATTTATTCAACTTCATGAATTTAAGGCCAACTTCCTTTCCTTTAGGTTGCTCCCCCATACGCAAGATTTCTTTTTGCAATTTTCCAAGTAATCCCTTGTCGGGATCAGGAGAATCGAAGGAGTCCCGAACTTGTTGCAATTGCAAAGCCAAATTCGTATCCTTCATTCCGAAAGTTCTTTCGACGTGCATGAAGAAATTCACCAAGCGAAAAGCAACCTCCACATCACGATCGGCTCGCTCGGCGTTATAGCCAAAACCATCCATGTAACGTTCGGCTTCTTCCTTTAGTTCAGAAGCTGCCGTTTGCCAAAATTGGCCAAGAACTTGTGCGTTTGCATGAAAACTTTTGGAATCGCTCAAACCGATTAACTTTTTCCGAAAAGTTATAGTTTGGGGATCATCCAATCCCAATGTTTGCTGAGCAAATTTGGTTGTGAGTCCTAGCAGGTATTCACCATAAGAAGAGCCTATGTTATAATCAGTCAACTTAGCCGCGTTTCGACCGAAGATACGCAAGTTGTCATATAATTGGGGATTGGGCAATGTCGCCGACAATCTTTTCATTTCGGCATCGTACTGGGCTATTCCCGACCTAAAGGAACCGTCAAGAGAGGCAAAATACTCAATATTCATCATAATCTCGCTGACCGGTTGAGGCCCCTGTTTGGGCATAACGATGGCTTTAGGAAATCCCGGGACATATCCCATCACGAATGCAGTCGTTGAAGGCACGCTTGGGGAAAAAAACACATCCGAGCGTGGAGTACCGCCAGCCCCCGAAGCAGGAGCGACTCCAAGAGAATGGGATCCATCCTTACCTTTGGTCAAGACATGAAAATTTTGTCCATAAGGCCATGTCGGACGGAACTTCAACGTCGAGCCGGAAAGTTGTAACTGCTCGCCCCTAGCGAGCGGTGGGAAACCAAGTTCGGGTGCAAAATGTTTATTTGAAAGAAAATATAAATCCACACAATTGTCTGGCCCCTTGGGGACGCGAAGAACGAATCCACGATCGGCGGCGTTCTTAGCCATGTCCGCCGAAAAGTCGATTTCTACTGAGACTCCCCTCTTGACGGTAAATTCCAACGAATAAAGAGAGCGACCGGTTCCCACGGTCTTCAAACTAAAACGCGCCTGACTGTCCGGGTCAACCCGATCGGGTTCGACTTCAACAGCAAAACCCTCAAACGCATCTGCTGCATCCGCAAGATTGTAGAAGGAATGAGGTCCATGAAAATCCGTCTGCCAAACACGAGCTTGTTTTGCGTCCACAAAAGCTCTCATGAGAGCATCGAAAATGCTCGAAAACTCAGGTTGCTCGTATCGGATAGATCCGCTAATCGGAAGATCAAGCTGCCAACGGACGGGTTTCCCGGGCAAGGTTTTTCCAGGTAACCAAAGGACATAAGCGGATTCTGGCACTCGAACCAACGGACTTGAAGGGTCGGGTCCCACTAAAACAACCGGGACAGGAGTGGCAGGGATGGTAAAATCTAGGGCAGTGATTCTATCGCCGTCCACTTTTGCATCCAACCTCAAGTCCTTCCCTCCCGCAGTTAAATAAGCAACCAAGTCACGAATGCGTTTTTCTTCTTCGGCACGAAAAGTGTAAGGCAACCTACGAACACCATCCAAATTGATTTCAACAATTCGCTGCTCGGGCAAGATTCGAGCGGAGTTCGGGGTGTTTAATACTACGACTGTCGATTCGCCCGCCGGTTCGGGTCGAAGCGAAGGAACAGGATCGGTACCCACCTGTGGAATAGTTATAGAGTCGATACCGACGATGCGCCCTTCTTTCAAACGTAGTTTCAAGGGCACTCCTATGCTCGGATTTTCATTTAAAGCCACCACTAAACTCTCAATTTGTTCACGGAGGTCAGGACGGTCGGATGGAAGTTCATAGGTGAGTTCGCCCTTGGAGGCGATATTGAACGTGGCGATACCTCCATCCAAAATAACCGCATTTTCTCCTGAGATATTTTCTTCAAAAAGTTCGCCCATCGCTTCTAGAGCGGGAGCTTCGCTCAAACCCTCTATCGCCAACCTGCCGGCCTGATTCCGAACCACGGTAACTTTCAGCTGTTCATTAAGTGCGAGATCTTCGAGGAAATCGCCATAGTCATCCTGTTGTTGTTCAGTTAAATTAATCGTTACGGGTTCTGAACTGCCTGCATCCAACTTAATCCAGTTCATGTACTTGTGCTTTTCCCTCAACACTACTAACCCGGGCTTGCCCATCATCAAAGTAGCGCCTTCGACCACTGGTTGGCCTTCGGAGGAATCGGAAGTGACATCGGAAATCGGAGAAACAATGGGAGGGTTGGAAGGATCGGGTTCATCCCCATTTTTATTAAGGAAATCACCCAGATTATAAACTAAACCGACAACCAAGCCGACAAGTAAACAAAAGGCAGTCGAAATAACCGCCAACTGCATGAGCCAAGGACGCTTTTTTCGCTTTTTTCCGGAAGAGGATTCTTCCCGAGAGGAAACGGTGGAACCAGTCGGTGCTGCAGATGCCGTGTAACTAGACGCCGCTTGCTGAAACTGAACCATTTCGCGATCGGAAAACGCCTTAGGAGCCTTTGCCCTAGTTTTCGGGGATTTGGCTCCCGAAGCTTTCGCCTTGGGACCCTTGCGAGCGACGTGAGCAAGATCGTCGTCTACAGGGTCAGCAACCTTGCTCTGAGCAAAATCACGAAGATCCAAGTAGTTTGGGGTTCCACCTTGTTTCATGCGCTCGGCAGCAGGTTGCCCGCGAGCTCCGATCCAAGAGAAAATCTTGGCGTCATCATTTTCTTGAAGAAAGGTGGTAAAAGAATATTCCCAAGCATCAAGAGAGAGCTTGTGCAAGGCGGACGATTCGGCGAACAGCTTGAGAAGACTTTCCTCTTGACCGGGATGCACCTCCAGCAGCACCGGTTTTTTCATGTTCGGCGAAACGAGGATTGCGGCGTTTCCGGGATCATTAGTAGCGGCAAGCCAACCGTTTGCAGGTATGAGGGCGGGAGACTTGAACGGCGAAAGGTCCACCTCCTCGGAATCATCGAGGTAGCGCGGTCCTTCCTCCCATTTAGTTTTCCAGCCATTCCAATTAGCAAGAATTTCCGCAGGGGATGGAACAGTTGCAATTTCGAAGCTGTCGAGAATTAGGTGGTGCGCAATGTAATTGGTACGATTCGTGTAGTCTAGACCGGCATCACTGATCCGACTGACGACAAAAAACTCTTCCGACCCCAAGGCCAGTTTTCTAAAAAGAGCGACTTTGGCCTTCGGACCGTCGCCTTGCTGATTGTAGTCGTAGACACTGAGTCTCTCAAGCTCCCGCACTAGTCGACTGCGTATATCCTTGTGACGAGCAACCGTACAATACCCCGACCTCCCTGGCTCCAAGCCTTGCGGGGCACTGGTGAAGATCAGTTGGCGGGCCATGACTGGGCTGGTGGGCTGCCGATAACAACCCTATACCGGTTCAGGTGCCGGTATCAATTCGGGTTCGACTTGCGAAAGAGCCCAGAGAGTGGGAACTTCGACCATCACTGGATCCAACTTGTCGGGATCGGGTGCGATAAATTCTTGGTCACCATTTTTGTAAGTGGCAGGGCTGTGCCCAAAAGCACTTACGGGAAAATAACGGACGTTTCTAGAAAGTGTTTCAGCATTGGCAACAATTCCGGGATGCATGTCGATCATGTAATCTCTGAGAATCTCGGAATTGGAATCAATAATTTCTTGAATCAATTTTTTATCTTTTATCGGCCACTGGATACGCTCCCAATCCAATTGATCTTTTAGAATATCGCATTTGCCGATCATTACGGCAAGTGGGACATCGATTTTGTCGGCGATACTGATATTTCTATTCTGCTTAACCCGGACCTCCAACTCGGCCATGATAATGTCCTGCTGGTCGAGACGTTTGCCCTTTTTATCAAGTGCGAATTGTGGATCATCGTGCCCACGTAGCATCCGTCGAAACTCGGGACTGGCTATCGGATCGAAAAGAAAGAAAATGCCAGAGGAACTGGCGACATGAAGGGTGCCAGGGGATTCTTCGTTAGCGATTCCAGGTTCAAAATGCTCACCGGCATTGTCGTAAAAGATAATTGAACAGTCATGGCCCCCACCACGAGGATCGGAAAGACTGAAAACAAAGGGCTTTGGCAAAGCGACCACGCGGTCGTGACGCTCCAATCGTTCATACATTTCGCCCTCCAACTGTGTCTTGATCAGCATAGATTCGGCGGGGTCAGTTCCGGCGAAAAGGCGATTCTTCATAGAATTCAGAATCGCGTTGAAAGCAGGATCAGCATCACGGAAGGCGATCCCAAATTCTCGAAACATCGTTCGCTGAAGTTGTCGCACCAAAACGCTCAAATAATAAGATTTACCTGCACTGGGCGCACCCACTATCGAGAAAATATGGTGAGTTACATCCATGAAACCAGGAGGCAACTTATGATGACAGTGAGGACAAGCCCCGTCTGTAGTGGGCAAACCCATCGCGTCCATCGCCTGTCCCTTCGAATTAAACTCAGTCGGGATAAATCGAAGCATAGCGTCCTCGCCAAGTTTACGATCTCCCCGCAAGTCTTCGTGAGTAGCGATACTGAGAACATCAGAACGATCAAACCTCAGCCAACAGATTGGACATGTAAATTCACCTCGATCGGGGTCAACGACGATCTCTTCCTCATAAATGGCTTCCTCTTCTTCCTCTTCTTCTTCGAGTTGAAGATAATCCAGTAGGTGCACTACCCAAAAGGGAACATCCAAACCCATCGGCTTTATGGCACATTCAGCGACGTCAGCACCAGACTCACGAATCTTGTCGATAACCTCGTAACGGCCACAATGTCCAAGTTCCATTCCGCTTCGACCGTTGGTCAAGACCCATTGACCCTTCTGAATTTGATCCGCCCACGACTTCGGGTCTCGACCGACAAAGACAACAAGCGGATAACCGGTAAACTGCAAAGCGCAAACTTCCTCTTCTTCCACTGTAAAGGGCTCTGTAAAAGGGCCTCCGTTCACCAAAAGGCGTTCGTCACCCTTCTTGTTAGGAACGATTCGAAAATGATTGCCCACCTTCTTGATCATGCATGCCCCTTCCCATTCGTCTGAACAAGGAACTTGCCAATCGGCATTCCCAAGACAACCAACGATAAAAGGAAACTTTTCCATAATCTGGAATCGCCCTTCCAGACAGTCATACAATCCAATGGTATTTTTCTTTCCTAGCACAGTAATTTACAAATGGCTTCAATAACTTAAACAAAAATAGGCAAGTATAAGTTTTTACTAAAAATTTTAGAACCGAATTGAAAACATTTAGTCCACCATAGCAAACCCATTTTAGTGGGCTTTAAATTTCTAATTAAATTATAAAAAGAGGATTTGTACATTGAGTTCTTGCCAATAACGATTTCTTTCCGATCAAAACTGAAGAAATACCCCCAAAATTTGAATGCGGGTAAATGACAAGAAGAAATCAATATAGCGAAGTCGCCGTAAGTCGATGGAAACTAATTCAAGAAGCGATACCTTCCGATTCCTCCAAATCCTCAAGCCTCTTGGCCACGTTTTTAAGGAGACGATCCTCCTCATCCAGCATCTGCGTAAGCTTTTTGAGACGACTACCTTGACCGCCCGAGCCCTTTTTACCAGCAACTCTACTCTCAAGATTTGCCACCAGTTTTTCCAACGCAAACACGGCATTCTGAAGCTCGTCATCCAAGATATTCACCTCTCCCTCCATTCGCCGTCGCCCTTCCGTATCAGAGCTCGATTTGGACAAGGTTTTTCTGAGACTCATTCCTTTCTCAATTTCCGTAACAATATCTTCGTAAGCCTGCATCACAAGTTCCTGCGTATCCCCTAGACTCGCGACACCGGAGAGCATGCCTTCAACCACGCGGGAACGACAGGCCAAAGCCCGTTCGTATGTCTGAGCATAATTACTTAAGCCTTTATCAACAAGATTTTGTGAAAATGCTTTCTGCTTCTGAAGCCGTTCTTGTTCTCGCTGTTTAAGAGAATCCGCGGCGAACATTTTCTTAAGCCGCGACCATTTGCTCACCCACAAGCCTCCCATAACGCCAGCCGCAGCTCCAAAACCCAATAGGGATGCCCATCCCGGATAGAGAGAGGTGGGCAATAAGGCATAGGCACCCGCTGCAGGCAGAAGAGGTAACCAAGTTACCGGAGACCAAAGGAGTTCCTTGAACAACCTCCCCTTGAAACTTTCCTCCCTCACACTCACAAAGACAAAAATTGAAGCGATCTTCAGGGACTTACCCCAGAGGAATTAGCTTTGACGTCGTGGACGAGAAAAACTTTAGCCAAACGACATCTTCGCTTCCAGGCTCTACTACCCTCACCTGGATATTGTTGCGGTAAATTCGTACTGCCTAAGCCCTCGGCAAGAATACGGTTTTCATTTACGCTGCAAACACCAACCAAGTACCCTTTAATTGATAAAGCACGCTCGGCGGAGAGAGCAAAGTCAACCTCGGGATCAGTTCCAGGGCTAACATTCGCCTGGATGACTATACGGTGGTTCGGGTAGTGAGGCAACTTGCTCGATGCCGCTCTCAGCTTGTCCCTAAACTCTTCCGATAGAGCGGCTTGTCCAGAACCAAAAATCACAGGCTCATCAATAAAAGTTCCTGTAATTCGACCTTTTACTCCGTTCCACTGCTCCAGCGACAATGGAGGAAAATAGCCGCTTACATAACCCTTGGCTGCGTAACGGTGAACGGGCTCCACTTCCTTAGCAGAGGCGATTGCCTTAATGGGATCACTGTTGACAAATCCGTAGAAACTTCCTCCCGAGGGCAAGGAAGACAAGTCACCGACGTCACGACAAATTTTATGAATTCGTTCAATACCCTCAACCAATTTCGACAAGACGCCACTTTGCAAACCAAACCACTCCTCAGCATTCTCCTTAAGCGTTATGAAACGAATACCCGCCAACATTCCGGCGGCAACGTCCGACGACTCACCGGAATAAGCAGCCGCCAAAGCCTCAAATTCGGCGGGGCGATTGAGATAGTAATGGAGGGCTCGAAAGTACCCCTTGGTCAACTCCTTGATCACCTCGGGCTCCTTGACCAAGGTCTTTCGAGAAGCCACTGCGACATCAAGAATCACACCTCTGGCTTGAGTTGTATCAAGCACCACCTTGGCTCCAGGAATCTGATCAACCGCTTGAGATACAAATGGTTGCCAAAGGACCGCAAAATCAGCCTCACCTTGTTTGAAACGGCTAAACGCTTCCGCACTGTTTTCCGCTCGGAAAGAAGCTACCTTGGACTTGGCGTTCTCCAATTTGAAATGGGAGATGCTCGATTTGAGAAGAAACTCAGAAGGTGACGAGCCCACCAATGAACCACGAATACCTTTCTTATCCAAGTCATCCAAAGTGCTTACCTTTGCACCACCTACAATGGCATCTCCGCCAAAAGACTCGTCGATCAAGAATACGATCGCACCCGGATAACCAGCCTCTTGACCGTTAGTCAGATAACTGTCGATCGTGATGGTGGCAATGTCGCACTTTCCAGAGTCCAATCCCGCCACACGTTCCTTGAAGTCAAATACGTTCTCGTACCGAATACCGAGATTCTTTTCCTTCAAATATTCCTGCATGGCTCGAGACTTGAAGATAAGATAACCGAGCCAATCGTCTCCCCACACTGTTATAACACGGTCGAAATCTACTGCGTCACTGCTTTGCAAAAGCAGCTCCTCACGCTTCTTGTTCTTCCTTCCCGTTTCAGTCCATTTCCACGCAAGCAAGCCCACGATGAGCAGCAGGCAAAAAATGGTGAGGGCTTTCTTCATAATTCAACTCAAGAATATTCGAATCTCCTTACTCAAGGGCTAACTGCTCTTTTTGCAACAAATAGCAGAACTAAGAAACCAACCACAACGACCAATACTATGCCAACTTGACTGTCTTCCTCAATAATTGAACCATAATCTTCTAGGGCTTGCGCTCCGTTAGGTGAGGATCGAACCTCTTTACCCAAGGGTAATACAGATACCTGAGCCATGGCTTTTTCTTCTTCCGGAGAGATGCGAAACTCTATATCCAAAGGTACCTCGGCATCAACGTTCTCCAAAGAGGATTGTAACTCCTCACGATTGTTCGCTGAGGCGAAATGAGTGGCAAAGCCGTTCAAATAATCCCCTTGACCATGAAAACCGATACCGAAAACCTCAACACCCTCGAGACGTAATTTTGAAACCATTTCACAAACCTTAGGATTTCCACCGGGATGCTTGGTTTCATGACCGTCGGTCAACAAGATCAACAAATGACGTTCGTAAGGCGTCACCAACTCTCGCCGTTTCTTGATCATTCCAAAAGCCCGTTCCAAGGTTGCAACGATAGGTGTCATCCCTCCGACTCGGAGTTTTTCCACGGCTTTCAAAACCTGACTCTCACCATTCTTTACAAAATCGACGTCCAAAGAACGTCTGTTCATTGGGAGAAAGCACCAAGCGTTGTTGGGTTCAGCTTTCTCCAACCACCAGCGGAAAGCTTGCTTTGCTTGCTTTAACTTACCACCTTCCATGCTTCCCGAATCATCAAAAATAATGGTATAAGCAGTACCAGTCTGCGATGCGAACTCTGCATCCAACTCAGAAAGCTCAACGCCTTGAGCGAAAATGGTATTCGTTAGAAAGCAGGTCGTTGTGAGAAAAAGTACAAACGCAAATAATAGAATTCTCATGTTAAGTTACTCCTTTAATCGGGGATGTATAAATGGTCTTGTCGCCTAACGAAGATCTTCCATTCCAAAATCGAGAGGAATCTCACTTTCCACTCCGATGATGACCAGCTCACCACGCATATTTTCGGTTCGTTGCTGGGGACTGCTTGGATTGGAATGCTTAGGATCACTCACTCCCATTCCCTTAACGTCAAATCGTGAAAGATCCATTTCCTGAGCCGACAAGCCGTGATGCTCTCTTAGGTATTGGGCATAAGCTCTCTTTACGGAAAAGGCTCTAGAGTAGGATAATTTGTTGGCGGCATTTGCGACCTCCTCTACTTGCGGAAGAGGAAATTTCTTGAAAGCCCCACCTACCTTTCTCTCATAGGTTGTCGCGCCTCGGCTTCTTTTCATGCGAACAAAGTTGTGAAACATGTTGTCGGAATGACCTCGAAGTTGCACTACAGCTCCACCGTATCGGGTAACCTTTTCGTGTATGGTGTTAAACACGTCAGGATAATCCCGCCAAGCGAGATCTGCCATTGATGCCGGGAAACCGAAAGTGTAAGTAAAGAGAGTACCCGCACTCGAACTCTCTGCTGCTGCCCTAACAGCTTGAGCACTTGAAAATACTGGCTTCACAGCAATCGCAGGCATAGGCACAGCCTCTGACTCAAACCACTTGAACTTTGCGGCAGCAGGTGAAGTCTGTGAGGAAATAAGCCCTCCCGCAAAATAGTATGATTGGATTCGCTTGTTAGCGGCAGCAAACCCAACAGGGCTTTTTTCATTTCCGAAAAATTCCTCGTTACCGGAAAAAAGAGCCAACTCACTGTCTAACCCCAACCACATCACAAAATCCTCTACGGCCGCCTCGTCAAAGAGGAAAATACCCGCCAATGGTCGTGATAATTGCTTGAATTCACGAAGTTTTGCCTGGTCTGCGGATTTTTTCTTCGCTACATTATCAAGATGGTCGCGAAAGAATTGTTGCTCCTCCAGAAGGGTCTTGGCGATTGACTTTACTCGATCGGGATTAGCCGCAAACCAGTCGGAACGCACCGCATAAACGTCGGCAATAACTCTAGAGGCAGTTCGAGTCGTAAGAATCGGTTTCGCCCCTTTAACACTGTCCTCGGCTCCAGTCCCCACTGTTCCACCTGCAGTAAGAGTGAGGATATCGGGGTAAATCCCTGCAGCTCCATCGACCGTGGAGTCGGCCCGAAAAGCACCTGCGGGATCGTTAATTCCCGGCACCGGATTATCAGGATTCTCTGTTATGTCCGTAACGTACTTGACCGTCACATCCGCTAAGGTCAGTCCAGCATCCTGAAGGAGCACATTAACCAAATCCATATGCGGTCCCGTGCGTTGAACGACGATGGTCTTCCCCTTAAGATCAGAAAGCTTACTCACTCCCTTCGCGACAAACCCGTCGGCGCCGGTGCTCCAGCTCAGTTGCATAAACACGATGGGGGCAAGATCAGGGCTAATGGCAGTCAAACCTTCTGCCGCAAGATTGATCATGCCGATCGTTCCACGGAGAAAAGGACTGTCACCGGAAATATAAGCTTTGAGCTGCTTATCGAACTCATCTACTCGAGATAATTTAACGGGTGCTCCCGAGGCGCGTCCAAGCTTAGATCCCGCATTGGGTCTTTCACCACCATTCGCATGGATGGTAACGCCATCGGCCGCCCATGTAATATATGGCATTTGCAAAATCCCCGGCTTAACCACACCCTTTTGCGTTTTAAAAACAGGATCGTTTTTGAAGGGCTTGGTAATCTCGGAATAGTTCACTTTTTGGCCAAAGACTCCGACAAACGAAATGGCTAATGAGAGAAAAGATAAGAGGAAGACATGGATTGCGCGATTCATGATTCTATTTCGGTATGAGGTTTTGTGTTTCTGCGATTCTGAAAGTATTCGGGGACAAGCTCAATGTCTGTTGCTTCGCGCACGGCTAGGTCAATTTGGAACTCAATAACTGCTTTGGGAACTGAAGGCTGATAATTCTTAAGCATTTCAGAAAGGACTTCAGCCGTCTTGCGTTCACTTGTTACCTGTAGCCGCATAACCTTGGCAGCAAGGGCTTCGGCTGCACCTGCAGTCATCAACAGAGGGGCATTCTCCTCGAGAGACCGAGCCTCCTCATCGCTCAGCACGAGATCGTTGCGCCTAAGCAAGGCACGAATAAGTTCCATGCTCTCCGCGGTAGTGGAAGTTGGTAAAATGGGTATTTTAACATCTACGCGACCGGGACGTTTTAGATCTACCTCGATCAGATCGGGCCTACTGCTGGCAAGTATCCAAACGATACGTCCTCGGTTCTCATTCTTGCCCATTTCCTTTGCTATCATAGAATAGAGCCTGCCAGAAAGACCTCCGTCGCCTTCAGACACCCGACGTCCAAGGGCTTGATCCGCTTCGTCCACGAACACCATGCAACGCCCGAGCGCCCTTAGGATGCGAAAAACCTTCTCTAAGTTTCCCTCTGAAGTACCCACCCATCGCTCGCGGAAATTTTTGAGAGCCACAGTGGGCACACCTGCTTCACCAGCCATACACTCGGCCAGAAAGGTCTTACCAGTTCCAACGGGCCCGCAGAGCAAGTAACCCTTGGGAACTGCTCGCAGACGACCTTCGCGCCAATTCTGCAAATCCTTCGAAACCCATTTCTTAATGGCCTCAGAACCGGCCATATTGGAAAAATTCTTGCTCGGCGGAATGAACTCGATGAGGTCGCGAGCATCATTCTCAATGAGAGATTTTTTCAGCTCGGCCACATCCGCTCCCTCAATGGGGCGCTCACTCAAGTTCGCCATCCGTACGGCTTCCTCCACAGAAACAAGGGCGACACCGGAGAGTTGTTCGGCCAATTGCTTCTCCGGCTCCTTTCCGAAGGCTTTTGGAAAACGTTTACGATAAGCAATTAGGGCTTCGCCGATTAGATTCGGTCCGGGCAAGGGAACCTCAACCGTATGACTACGTGGATTACGAGAGACGAGGGGATGAAGATCGCTGAAGTTTTCACATGTCAGGAACGTCGCCAGAGGATGCTCACGCAAAGCACCGTCCGAAGCCCAGTTCCGCAAAGTCAGAGCGAGACGTGAAAGCTCGTGGTCACGAGAACGCCCGCCAGAAAAGGGAACCACCAAGTGAGCGTCCTCTATCACGACCGCAACCTTGCAAGGTGAGCCTCCTCGAATTCTAGCCACGTTTACCGCGCTGAGAAGAAGACGATCCAGTTCCCGAAGAGCCGCGGCAGGTGACCGAACGGTCTCCTCCGAAGAAACAGGACGATTAGTCACCTTGGCCAAGTCGTCGCCACCCTTGCGAATGCGAACACCCTTGGCTAAATCGTATGTGAGAATGGCATCGAAGCCCGAAAGAATTTCCTCAGAAATGAAGGGCACCAAGCCCAAAAGTTTTTCCTCGGAACGAATAAAAAAGGAATCGTAAACGTTTCCATGAAGAATGAACTGGTTATGAGCTCCACTCTTGTACGAAGAGCGCAACTCATCTATCCATGCTTCGTCCGATTCGACCACTTTATCAGCTCACACTCCCGGGCTACATTCCGGCTTTTTCAGATTCCGACTCGGGTTCTTCTTTCACCGGTTCTTCGGATGCCTCAGGTGCCTTCTCGTCGAGGGTTACCCCAAGTTCGCTTGCCAAGTCGGCCAAAGCCATGTCGGCCAAGGCGTTTTCCTCGGACTCCTTGAGTTTGACCTCTGACATATCCACGCTGTCCCGAGCCACTCGAGCTCGCCCGGCAGCTTGCTCTCGCTGCTCTCGAACGATTCCTTCAAGACGGTCGAGAGTCTCTCCGCTTCCACCCAGCTCGGACACCATGCCGGTGGCCATTTCGCTAAGTTCCGCAGTGGCTTTTTGGATTTTCATGTCTTGGATGCCGAACTTAAGGCTCTCGATCTTTCTCTTCGCTTCCTGAATCGTAACGTCTCGAGCCTTGGTCAATTCCTTATAGGTCTTCTCGGCATCCTCAAGTTGTCGCCTGTTGTCGTCGAGTTCCTTGCGGACTTCCTGCAGGGAGAGAGCATAGCGAGCCGCCGGCTCGTTGTTCCCCGCCTTAATGTGAGCGCTCGCTTTGGCCTTGAGCTCTCTCTCTCGTTTTTCTTCCCTTTCTATTTGAGATATCAATCGTTCCACCAAGGCGGCGTGCGAAGCCAAGCCTTGGTTATACTGTGCGATTTGCTTACGTAGGTTTTCCTTTTCCAGCTCGAGCAAGGCTTCGGGGTTTGATGCCTCAGCAGCCGAAACCGCCATACCTAGCATTCCTTTAATTAGATTCCACAGTCTCCTGAACATGGGCTTATCCTTTGGTTGAAAATTGAGAAAGTTAGTGTTTAAAACTAGTTAAAATTAAAAAGGTCTATCGGGTCAATCAGCATCTACTTCACCAAATCGATCTACGCCACCGATAAAGGAAAGTTCCTCGGCTTCTTCAGGAAATTCGCCGTGTATTAGGACATCCAATCGGTGACGGACGGCAAGAAAACGAGGATCTAGAAACTGGTCGGGCTTGCGTGGTCTTTCCAGAGGTATTTCAACGAACTCCTCAACACGCCCCGGGTTGGCTTCAAGAACGAGAATCCGATCGGATAAATAAATGGCTTCGTCAAGATCATGGGTAATAAAAAGTATAGTCACGTCCACATGCCTCCAAATCTGTAAAAGATATGCCTGCATTAGAGCACGAGTCTGTGCGTCGAGGGCACCGAAAGGCTCGTCCATAAGCAGGATACGTGGACGGTTCGCCAAGGCTCTTGCAATACCCACACGTTGCTTCATTCCCCCCGAAAGTTGGTGCGGGTAATGGTTTTTAAAATCGGAGAGACCCACCATTCCAAGCCATTTATCCGCTTCTTTTTCTACATCGTCGCTAGATTTCCCCATCATTTCGGGACCAAACGTCACATTGCCCGCGACCGTGCGCCAAGGAAACAAGGTATAGCTTTGAAAAACCATGCCGCGCCCCGAACCCGGCCCCCGTATTTCCTCGCTGTCTAGCATCGCCGAACCCGAAGTCGAGGTTTCCAAACCCGCCAAGATTCGAATCAGTGTGGATTTTCCACATCCGGAAGGTCCCACGATGGATACGAACTCACGGTGATGAACATCAAAGGAAACATCTTGCAGCGCCTCAGTTGCCCCGACCCCTTCGCCAAATATTTTCCCTAACTTTTCCACCTTCAAAACGACCTCTCGGGAACGAAGGTCCTCGAAGTAACGTTTTACTTCTGGGGTCTGTTCACGATAGTCGACCAGTTGCTCTTCGGTGCTCACGTCGTACTCGCCTCCTTACCGAAACCAAGTGCTTTGGAGATGAACGTAAAGATTCCCGGCTTGGAATCCTTTTCCCAAGGGAACAGTCGGGAACCCAAGACTCCCAACATTATATCCACAAATAATCCGATAAGGCCGATCATGATGATTGCAGCATAAACATTCTCGTACACCTTGTACTTACTTTGCTGGTGGATGAAGGCTGTAATCCCTGTTTTTGCACCAACTAGTTCGGCCACGATGAGGTACGTCCAAGCCCACCCCAGCAGGATACGCAAATCGCGATACAGGTCGGGTAAAATACCAGGCAAAGCAACCCTTGTCAGAAGTTGCAGCTTACCGGCTCCCAAAGTTTGCGCAGCCTCCACCAAAGCACGATCAAGCCCGCGTGTCGTGTTCGAAACCACAAGTACTTGCTGAAAAAAGGTGCCAATGAAAATAATGGCGATCTTTGGACCATCGTAGATACCTACAATCGCGACCGCCAAGGCTCCGAAAGCAGGGGCAGGCATATAACGCACGAAATCGATGAACGGCTCGAACAAACGAGCAATGGGCGAATAGGCTCCACACAGAATTCCCAGAGGAACCCCGATTATCGAAGAAAGCAAAAAGCCCCAGAATATCACTTGAATGCTATGCCATAGACTTTCATGTAGCCAAGGGTCGCCCGGCAGACGCGGTTCGGTAACGAAAGCCGTATAAAAGGCTTTTCCGACTTCATGCGGAGCAGGCAAGTAGACGGGGTTTACGGGAATCCCCTTGACCGGAACGGAACCTTTTGAAGAAAGACGGGCATTCTCTTGATGGAATGCCTCCCGCTCTACCGTCATGCCCGGACGGAAATAACGGGAATCACCACTTTCAGTCACCTCCATCAAGGGATGCCAAAGGAATGGCAGGTAGCTGAAAGCCGACCATACCGCCAGAGGCAACAGGAAGGAGCAGAAAGTAATGATACCCCGAGCTTTCGGAGATAATTCTCGCCCGATCGCGAACCAATCCATTAAAAAAGTAGGAGAGTTCTTCGGGAAAAAGGAACTTACAGGGAATCAACGAAACTCGAGTCTAGGTAGTCCTCGACTTTTTCCTTGGTCTTATAGATGTCCTGAGCCACATTGAAATCGTTCACGATGCGACTGGAACCAACCACCGAGTCAAGCCCCTGAGCATCCTTGAAACGTTTCTTGTTTTCGGCAAGGGTAAGAATACGGGTGCCTTGGAGAAACTGTTCGTACTCTTCGGGTTTGATCTGCACGCGAGCGCTAAGGATTTCCAAGACCTCCTGCTTATTAGCGGGATCGCTCATAAAATCGACGATTTGGAACCAAACCGTGACTACTTTTTGCCAATCGTCTCGACGAGCAGCCAAACTTTCAGGGCTGACATAGAGAAGATCGTAAATGATGCCAGGAATGTCGGCGCTAGTAAAAATCGCCTTCGAACCACCCACTAATTTCAATGCCTGTCCTGAATTCGGTTGCCAAGCGGCAATGGCATCGACGTCACCCGTAGCTAAGGTTTCGGCGGTCTTATCGGTTGGTACGTTGACGAGGGTAACGTCCGTCTCTTTGAGACCGGCGCTCTCCAAGGCTTTGAGAAGTAAGAGATGACTCACAAAGCCAACTTCAACCCCAATTTTCTTGCCCTTAAGAGCAGCTGCGGAATCAATGCCTTGCTTGGCCACGACCATATCATTGCCGTTACTGAAGTCGTTTATGAGAATAGCGATGCCTTTCTTGCCGGTAGCACCCGTTACGAGAGCGTCTCCATTGGTCATGCACACGGCATCCACCTTATCAGCAGCAAAGCTGTCCATGGATGGAACATAATCTAGCCAAATGAAATCGACCTCTATCCCTGCATCTTTGAAGAAACCCTTTTGCTTGCCGATTTCCCATGCCACCCATCCGGGCCAATCGCTGTAGGCAATACGGAGTGCGCCAGCGGAAGAATTGTCGCTCCCGTCGCCAGTGACTGATGAGTTTGGATTATCGCCCCCGCCACAACCGACTAAAAAACCGAGGCTCGAAAGAACTGTTAAAAGATAGAGTTTTTTTATATTGAGCATTTGCAATGGTCTCCTTAATAATAAGTTATGCGGAGAAGATGGTGGAAGGAACTTCTCTAAGATGGATAAAAAATGGTCAAGAGCATTGTGAAAAACCTTCCATGCTTATTACCTTTTCTATCACTAGATTAATCATAAAAACCTATTTTACAGGATTGATCCAAGCAACTCCATTATAAAATAAGCTTAAATTTGTAATGGATGAAAATCGTCGAAACTGTACCATAAGAATTCCTTCAAAATTAAAATGACGAATAAATCCTCAAGGTGGGCGGAAGAAATAAGCGGACTGAATGCCAAGATTCTGGCGATTTATGGGGGAATCATTCTGCTAGTTCATGTTCTCTGGAACACGATCATTATTTATCCGTTGAAAATTCTGACAGTTTTCTTTCATGAATTGAGCCATGCTCTAGTAGCGATTGTGACAGGCGGAAAAGTACTGGAAATCGTTCTCGTACCAGAGCAAGGCGGGCACTGCCTGATCGCAGGCGGCAATGCTTTTCTGGTATGTTCTGCTGGATACCTAGGAAGCTTGATCTGGGGTGGAATCATTCTGGTTAGCGCCGCAAGTTCCAGACGAGACAAACAGATCATGATAGCTTTGGGAGCGATCCTCATGGCGGTTTCATTCATCTGGATTAGGCCTTTAATAAGCTTTGGATTCATTTTCTGCATCATCCTCGGCGGCGCCATGATGGCATCAGGTAACTATCTTCCAACAAAACTAAATGATTGGGCCCTGCGAACAGTTGGCTTGACGAGTTGCCTGTACGCCACCCTTGACGTAAAGGACGACACCATCGACAGGAATCTAAAAGAGTCCGACGCTGGGCGCCTAGCGGAAATCACCGGAATGCCATCGCTCTTCTGGGGTTATCTCTGGATGGCTCTGGCAATAGCGGGAACTGTTTTCTTTATCCTGCTGGCCGCACAAGCCCAAAGAAAAGCCAAGGGTAAAACGGGAGAATCCAAACTTCCTAAGCCAAGTTAAAACAAGTTGTCACCTACCCTCTTTTGCCGTCCACCACGCGTTTGATTCCAAGGGAATTTTCTTCATCTAGCTCTTTCGGTAGACGTTCGGGCGGAAATCCTTGGTAGCAAACGGGACGAGCAAAACGCAAGATTGCTCCCGTTCCAACCGAGGTCGATCGACCGTCGGTAGTAGCGGGGTAAGGGCCACCGTGCACCATGGAATGGCAAACCTCGACTCCCGTTGGGAATTGGTTGAACAAGAGCCGACCGACTTTCGTCTCAAGAATGTCGACAAGGTCTTGGGAATCAGAAAGCTCGGAGGCTGTCCCAAAAACGCTCGCAGTCAATTGACCTTCCAGAGCTCTGGCGATTTCCAGCATTTCCTCACGGCCTTCGCAGGCGACGAGCAAAGTGGATGGGCCAAAAACTTCATCAGCCAAACTCGCATCACCAAGGTAACTTCTGGCATCGGTCGCAAAGGCGGAAGTCGATGCTTCGCAACCTCCGGCGCCGCGCCCATCTCCAGCAACTGTCAACACCTCGACATTAGAGCTTCCCGAACGGTCTGACACCCCTTCACCGTAGGCATCCCTGATACCAGAATGAAGCATGGCGGATGCCGGCGCTTGACTCATCAATTCCGCATAGGTGCTCTTGAAAGAATCGCCTGCTTCACCCTTGTCATGGAATACTACTCCGGGGTTGGTACAAAACTGGCCTACTCCCATTACAGCGGAACCTTGTAAACCTAAAGCAAACTCCTCTTTTCGCTCGTTCAGGACACTAGGCAATAAGAAGATAGGGTTTACGCTGCTCATTTCGGCATAGACGGGTATTGGTTCAGGTCGTGCCCCAGCCAATTCGAAAAGAGCTCGGCCTCCGGAACGCGATCCAGTAAACCCAACGGCTTTCAAAGCGGGATGCTTCACTAGTCTTTGCCCAACCGTGCGCCCGCCTCCGTAGAGGAGTGAAAAAGTTCCTTCAGCAAGACCGCAGCTCTTCACCGCAGCAATCACAGCTTGACCAACGGCAAGCGCAGTACCGGGATGAGCGTGATGGGCTTTCACTATCACGGGGCAACCGCTCGCAAGAGCGGAGGCGGTGTCACCTCCCGCCACCGAGAAAGCCAAAGGAAAATTGCTGGCGCAAAAAACTCCCACAGGACCAATCGGTCGCAACATGGAACGGAGGTCAGGCTTGGGAATCGGCTGTCGCTCGGGGATCGAATGATCAATCCGGGCGTCAACCCAAGAACCCTCCTCCACTAAATCGGCAAAAAGGCGAAGCTGACCCGATGTTCGTCCGGTTTCACCCCTAACGCGAGGCTCGGGCAAACCCGTCTCAGAGGTTACAACTGAAACAAGATCCTCGACGATGCCTTCGACATTGTCGGCCACTGTCCGGAGGAACTTGGCTTTTTCGGAACCAGATAGCGCGGCAAGTGAGCCTGCAGCCAGTTCAGCAAGTTCGCCAGCACGATCGACCTCGGCATCCGAGGCTGAAGCATAAGCCGGGGCCAACTGTTCACCGGTAGCAGGATTGGAAGCGTAAAAGGGATCCCCTGAGGTATCACCTCGAGAAAAACCAATAAGGGAAGTTTCGATTTCAGACATATTGTTAGAATTTGTTAGGAAAAATTGAGGATTAGCCCACGGGATTAGTCAGGGTGCCAATACCATCTATAGTTATGGAAACTTCGTCTCCGGACTGCAAGGTAAAGTCCTGCCCTGGTACAATACCCGTGCCGGTCATGAGAAAGACGCCGCTAGGAAAACTGGTTTCACGGAATAAGTATTCAACGAGTTCCTCGGGCGCGCGCTTCATTTGTTTGAGCGAAGTTTCACCTTTGAAAACGATCTCTTCCTCTCGACGAATCTCCAGCTTGACGCCAGTCTCGGGAGAAAGAGGAGTCTCAGGAACATATAGACTAGGACCAAGACAAACACAATCGTCATAAGTCTTTGCCTGTGGTAGGTATAACGGGTTTTCGCCCTCTATACTGCGAGAGCTCACGTCATTGCCAACCGTGTAACCCACGATTTTCCCGGAAGACGAAGAAAAAAGGGTAAGTTCAGGCTCGGGGACATCCCACTCCGAATCCTTCCGAATTCTGAAAGGTCCACCGGGGTCGACAACTCTGGCAGGATTAGCCTTCATGAAAAGCTCCGGTCGATTCGCCTCATATACGCGACTGTAAAAATCACCGCCGCCCGCATCTCGAGATTCCTCCATGCGAGCAAGGCGGCTCGAAAAATAGGTCACACCGGCCGCCCAGACTTCCTGTGAACCTATGGGCGCGAGAATTTCCTCCTCAGCAGACAAAGCAGCCTCCTCGCTCGGTTCATACTGGCCCACAGCCTGAACGAGGTGATCTCTGAGATCGTCTCGATTCACCAGGGCGTCCCAATCCTCCTCGCCGGCTAGAAATCGAAAACTGTCTTCGAACTGAAGAATCGAACCTCTCTTGGTCTTGTAAAGCTTCACGGTTTATTTCTTGGGAAAATTACAGATGAAAAAATGTTAAACTAACCGAACTAAGCCCGAAACGAATTACGGCAATCTGTTTCGTGCATAAAGAGGTATAAACGAAAAGAAAATGGTGGAGCCGAGCAGATTCGAACTGCCGACCTCGTCATTGCGAACGACGCGCTCTTCCAACTGAGCTACGGCCCCAATAGGAACAGGGTGACATTGTTTGGAAAAACACCTAGAAGCAAGCGGAAAGCCCCAAGTCGGGACTCGAGCATTTTCTTCTTCCACTAAGTCCCTAAGCCACAACTCTCTGCCTTTTTTTGCATCTAGACAAAAGGCATGACAAGCGGCTCACAGGCTATAGGCTTTTCCCGAACAAACCGTAACGGAAGCACTCGGACCTTTACCGTAATCCAGGTCGCCATATTCAGCCTTGTAGGAAAAACTCCAAAGAGTATCGCCTGAGTTCGGCTTTAAGTAAAGCACACGCTCGGTCTCGCCATGCTTTTCCTTGTCCGGACGATCCATCAAAAAACCCGACCATCGGGAACCGACACACCCGAAAAAACTAGAGAAACACTTCTTTTCCAGATGCGTTTCATTCCATCATCAGGCCATTTCTCAAAAAACGCCTGAGCTTTTCGGCTTCCGTCATCTCGCAGACCACGCCAACGCAACCAATCCCAGGCCCAAAGATTGGCTTCAAAAACAAGTAGCAATCCTGCAAATCAGAGCCGCATAGCTTCAGAAAAAATTCTGAGTCGCAAAAACATGCTCGCGGTGAACGTGAACGCCCAGACCAAAGTATGCCTTGGAGGGATCGAGAATATTCGCCCGAAAGGCCGGAGTCGCCATCCAGATGAGGACAAGTTGCTCCGCCATTTTGGCCTCGGTTTGCCAGCGAATGCGCCTGCGGACCACTTTCCCATCGCGCCTTAAGACTTGAATCGAAGAATAACGCCCTACCTTACCGACATTTTCCGCCAAAACAGGGCGAGGTTGGCCATCGGCGGCTACTGAAAGGCCGGTAAAACCGACCTTGTTGGCCCGAGCCGAGGCATTCTCCCCGTCAGGATTGACATGGGCAAAAAAACCGCGATTTGCCATATCCATGCTATGAGATCGAGCCACTAGTGCGATCCGGTCGTTGCTATCTAAAGGTTTGAGATTTCTTACTTTGCGCGCCTCGTTTACGAAAAAGACAACATGTTGCTCGACGCGAGCCACGTTCACGTCCGGGGCGACTCGCAATTCAAGATCGCTGAGTGCGGGCGGCTTGGTCGCATCCGGACCAATAGGCAAGGGTTTGGGAGGGGGAGCCTGCAAATTGTGTGCGTAGGTCTGGTCAGTTGCGCTGAGCTTGGAAAGAGGGAAGATATAAACCTGCCCGTCCTTCTCAAGTTTCACCTTGTCACCGTCCAGTCCCTTGAACACAGCCTGAATCTCGCGCCCATCTACATCTTTCCAAGTACGCCTCGCCTCGGGAAAGATCTTGTCATCCGCAACAACCGAGACAAAAGCTTGAAGAAATAAGTAAAGCAGACCTGAATGCCCCAGTAACCGCATCGCTATTTCACTTTCCCTTCTTTGAGAAAAAGGGCAAGCTCAGTCGCCAGTTTCGGGCCGATTCCCTCCACTGCCCTCAGGTCTTTCGGACTCGCTTTTCGGAGCTTTTCGATGGTGCCGAAATGGTTTAATAAGCGAGTTCTCCGAGAGGCTCCGATCCCGGGAAAATCGTCCAAGGTGGATTCGCGAATCCGACGGCTGCGCAGTTCGGCGTTAAAACGATTGGCGAAGCGATGAGCCTCGTCCCGAATACGCTGCAATAAGCGAAGGGCGGGATCGCGACGGTCCAGCTTCAGTTCCCCTCGCTCGTCTGCAAAGACTATTGTTTCCTCCTTCTTGGCCAAACCGATGACCAAAGGGGGCTCTGCCTCGATCGAGAGAAAGGCCTTAAGAGCCGATCCGACTTGTCCAAGACCGCCGTCGACCACCACGAGATCGGGAAAATCAACCCCCTCGTCGAGCAACCTGCCGTAACGACGCCCCACGACTTCTTCCATTGCCAGGAAATCGTCATTGCCCTCGAAACCGCGAATCTTGAATCGACGATAACTTCGGCGGTCTGCCTTTCCATCCACGAAGCGAACCATAGAGGCCACAACGAAAGTTCCTGAAACGTGCGAAATGTCGAAACACTCGATGCAATTTGGTTTTTTGCGTAAGCCCAGCGCCTTGCGAAGCGAGAGCAAGCCGGATTTCTCATCGGACGACATCCTGGGCATCTCGTTATTGAAACGCCTTGTCTTTGAAATGGTCTTTTGAAGGGAATCGGCAAGATCACGAAGTTCCGCAGCTCTTTCGAAATCAAGGCTTTCCGCCTTCTTTTTCATTTCCCCTCGAAGTTCCGCAAGCCAGACCTGTGCCTTGCCCTCCAGAAACGAGCACGCTTCCTTCACTCGTAGAATATACTCCTCTGGAGTTGTCTCATTTTGACCCGAAAAGATTTCTGCTCGGGCGTCATCATAGAGCTTGAAACGACCGTTGGAAAGTCGCGTTGGACGACCGTCGGAAAGAAGAATCCCAAAACGTTTTCGCATTTCCGAAAGGGTTTCGCGAAGCATTCCAGCGCGCGGGAAGGGTCCGTAATAGCGAGCGCCGTCGTTCTTTCGGTTGCGGGTCAAACGAAACCGAGGCAACTCGTTCTGTAAATCAACGTAAACCAAGAGAAACTGCTTATCATCAACGAAGTCCGTGTTGTACTTGGGTCTGTACTCCTTAATAAGTTTGCCTTCGAGTAAAAGGGCTTCAGCTTCACTCTTGGTATCGAGAATCTCAAGGTCTCTGGCCATTTCCACCATCGCCATGATCTTTGGTTGGGAACGCATGTACTTGCGTGACTTCTGAAAATAAGTAGTCACGCGCCGACGCAAGTTTTTTGCCTTCCCCACATAGATGACCTTGCCGAGGCGATCCCTCATAAGGTAGACGCCGGGACCTTGCGGTAAAGATCGGGCTTTTCGACGCAAATGTACGATTGGATTTTGCATTGGCAAAAGAATTATACTACTGTAGGGATGACTACGATTTCCGCAAAAACAAACTGGACTTAAAACCTAGGCAGCATTTATGAGTTCGACCCATCGCGTCGAGACAATCACCTTGGGTGACGAGTTATTGCTCGGCATCCGCGAAAACACGCATCTCACCTATTTGGGCAACCAATTGGCCCACCACGGCTTGGAAGCGGCCGCCAACTTGGTAATAAAGGACGATCCTGAAGAAATTCGACTATTTTTCGCAGAAAGCTGGGAACGGTCCGACGTCGTCATCACTACGGGAGGGCTCGGTCCCACCTCCGACGACCTCACTCGGGAAACTATCGCTAAGTTTTTGGGTGAGGAATTAATCTTTGACGAGTCCGTCGAGCAACACATCAAGGAACGCTTCTCTCTGCTCGACCGAACCATGCCGGAGATAAACCTTCGTCAATGCTACCGTCCCAAAAACGCAGAGATCCTAGCCAACCCCTACGGAACTGCCCCCGGATTATTCATTAAAAAGGATGGAAAAATCCTCGCCATGCTTCCTGGTCCCGCCCGTGAGATGCACCCCATGTTCGAGGAACAAGTCGTTCCACGCCTGCAAGCAGCCGGGATTTTCCCAGAAATCGATTGCTATTTGCAACTTCGTACTGCCGGAATAGGCGAATCTGACCTCGCAGAAAAGGTGGGTCACCTTTTGGAAAGCCACGAAGGTCTCATTGTGGGATATTGCGCCCATGCCGGAATGGTAGACCTTCGTCTTAGCTCTCTTGACGGTGAGTTACTGTCTCAGGAAAAACTTACACAAATCGGCGAGGCCTGCTGCGAAGCTATTGGCGAAGATTTCGTCTGCTTCGGAGACCGCACCATCGCAAAGGTCATTTTTCGGGAACTGAGAACATTGGGTAAGACGCTTGCGGTTGCCGAGTCCTGCACCGGTGGTTTGCTTTCCTCTTCCTTTACTGAGATCGACGGTATATCAAAGGTTTTCCACGGAGGAGCCGTTTGCTACCACAACGACGCCAAGGTGCAGATGGTAGACGTACCCGAAAGCATGCTCGGCCAACACGGGGCCGTTAGCGAGGAAGTAGCCATCGCAATGGCCACGGGAGCCTGCGAACGATTCGGCGCCGATTACGGTCTTAGCGTCACCGGTTTTGCCGGCCCGACCGGTGGTACTCAAGTCCTTCCGATTGGCTCGATTTACCTCGGATACGCTTCTCCCGTGGGAGTATGGGCAAAGAAATTGCAGCTTCGCGGCGATAGAGCATCCAATCGTCGACGTGCCGCCACGGCAGCACTTGACTGGATGCGTAGGAAACTCCGCAAGTACAAACTTGAAGACGTCTACGCCGCGGGCGAGAACGAGGATTTCTCCATATAACCAGAGAATTCTCTGGCGTTAGCTCATGCCCGACGGACAACTTCACGCCATCGTCGGAGACGACGACTTCCTCGTACGACAAAAGACCAAGGAAGTCTTCGATTCCCTCCTTGAACATTATCCCGACGACCTTTCACGGGAAATCGTGGACGGCAGAGCCGATCGCGTCGACGACGTCGAGCGAATTCTAAAGGAAACCCGCTCAGCAGTGGACACTCTATCGCTCTTCGGGGGTGGCAAACTCGTATGGTTGAACGAGGTGAACTTTCTAAACCAAACCCGTGTTGGTGCTTCGGAAGCTACCAAGAACGCCCTCGAAACGGTTAAGGAAACACTTGGTTCAATCTCCGAGGACAACCAAGTCATACTTTCCGCATGCCCCGTTCATCGAAACCATGGCTTCGTCAAGTGGCTCCAGAAAAACTCTCGTTACGAGGATGTCTCAAAAGGAGAAAAAGGAGACGCCGCCTTTCGCCGCACTGTCGCCGATGCCGCCAAGGGACATGGGGTATCCTACGCTCCGGGCGCTGTCGAAATGCTGGCCGCAAAAATAGGTGCCAACACTCGGCTCGCGACAGAGGAAACCCAAAAAATCGCCACCTATTTGGGCGAGGAGGGAACCGAGATCACCGAGCAGCTCGTTAACGATCTCGTACCCGAATTTGGCGAAGCAGACTTCTTCGAGGCGGCCGAGGCCTTTGCCTCGGGAGACCTTGCGTGGACACTCGACGCAATCGACCGCCACTTTTTTCACGCCAAGGACTCTCGCCCCCTGCTCTCCTCCCTGCAAGGAAGGAACCGTCTCGTCATCCAGCTTCGTGTGCTCATCGATTCGGGGGAGATTGACCCGCGTTCACGTCTCAACAAGGACGTCCTCGACCGCATCGCCCGAAAACGCTCAGTCCATTTCGAAGACGCATCCGAAAAGAACCCCCTGAACGTATTTACCCAGAACCCATGGTATCTCGGCCGCCTAGTACCCGCCGCTGCAAAATATAACGCTCGGAAACTTATCGACTTCCAGTCTCAGTTCATTCGAGCCTTCGAGCAACTCCTCGGAGCGAGCAAGGAAGACCAACCAACAATAATGAAAGAACTAGCCATCCGCTGCTTAGGACGTTCCAGTTAAACGTTCGTACGCAATTATTTTTCTCTATGTAAACTTAAGACAACTCTCTTGCTTGCCATTGCCTTTCATTCGTCTTAGCCATAAAAAAATATGAAGAACAAATTATTTGCCATCGCGGTTATTTTCAGCATCACCAAAGTCTTAACCGCTCAAAAAACAGTGTCCAACGCGGATCTTTCACAAAAACTGGATCTAATCCTGCTGAAAGTCGATTCTCTTGAAAAGCGCGTGAACACCATCGAGGGCAAAGGAACCAAACCCACTTCGCCCCCCCCGCAGTCTGTGCCTCCAATTCAGTCAAAACAACGCGAACAGGTTGACTCCTCAAAAGCATTGCCTAAGAATGCGAAGGAGAAAAAATCCTTCTTTCAAAAGATCAAAAAAGAACTCAAGGTTGACCAAGCGCAAGCAGCGGGACCTTGGACGAACCCGGAGTCATGGAGACCGATCAGAAAAAACATCAGTTCCTTTCAAGTACGCAGTACCCTCGGAAACCCTACTCAAATCAAACATTCCTTGAATCCTCGCATTGAGCAAGTATATCGATATGAAGGTGATTTGGACGGCGACGGCGTGGAAGAGGAAGGCGTAGTCAACTTCCATCGCGACAGGGTGGTATCCTTCGTCAGTCCCTTTCACGAAAAGTAAGCATCAACCCTGTTCGTCAACCATCCTTTAATTTTCGTACTGTTTAAACAGCGTAATTTTTGAACTGTTGGTAGACTAGCCAACAAACAATACGTTCAAAATTGTTAATACTTTTATTGACTTTTGATCTGAAAAGCCCATTTTAAGGAATGTTCTTTTCATCGCTTTCCGCGTGAGATGAACATTGGTTAACCTAAAACAAACAAACAAACTAGATTAAATATGAAAAATAAAATCATAGCTACTCTTGTTGCTTTCGGTCTGGTGGGATCTTCTTCCGCCATCGAGATCAATGAGAATCTATCTATCAATGGTTTCATTGATACCTCATACACCCACGTAGAATCCGACGCTGGCGGCGGTAACGACGAGCAACAACTCGGACTCGACGAATGGGAGTTGAACTTCTTGTTCAACGTAGGCGGAGCATCCGGTGCTATCCACATCGACGACAATGATGATGTTGCTGGTGCAGGCAGCACTGATACCGACGTAGACGTAGAGCAAGCCTTCATCGGCTACAGCTTGGAAAACGGCGTATCCTTGACCATTGGTAAGTATGGTTCACAAATGGGCTTCGAGCGCGAAGATCCAGCTGGGACATACACCTACAGTCGCGCATACGGTGGAACATCAGCTAATCAATTCAACTTGGGCGACGTTGACAGCAATGTCTACGAAGGTGTCAGATTTGGATATTCCTCGGACGTTTTCGGTCTTGGAATCTCCTTGCAGAACAGTTCGAACCAAGACATCGAGGGCGACGAACTCGACATCGAGTTTTCTTTCGCCTACACGGGAATAGAAAACCTCAATCTTGGTGGCGGATATCGTTTCGACAACCGCGGAACAAGCGCTGATGAAGAAGACGTGCTCAACATTCACGTTAGCACAGTAATGGGTAAGTTCCTCCTCGGTGCTGAGTTCATCGAAGTTGAAAATGGCGGACCAGCTAACAATCAACAAGATCTCGATGGTTGGATGGTAATCGCAGACTATGACGTGAGCGACAAGCTTGGCGTGGCCTTGCGTATCAGCAGCAACGAGTTGGATGGCAACAATGATTACGAAAAGGTAACTCTTGCCCCTAACTACTCGCTGTCCGATAGCTTGGGTGTAATCCTCGAGTACAGTGACGTAGACACTGGCTCGGGAGGCGATGCCAACGAGCTTGCTCTCGAGCTTACATTCACTTTCTAAGCTTAGGCTTAGCAAAGTTTTACAGATTTACGAAAGAGGGTCGCCCGTTAGTCGGGCGACCCTTTTTCTTTTTGCGAAACATGCACATCAAGAAAAACGTCGAGTTCGATTCGGTATTACTATAAAAAGTCAATGAATCGCTTAATCATCTAGGCAGCATCTGATCTTCGGAACTATTACACCAAAAAGGAATGAAGAGCATATGGGGGCTTGTATTTTATTTCACTTGAACTGACCCCATCATTACATGATTAATCTGCAAGATTCTTATGTTATCCCGCCTACACCTGCTAACTTCTCGCCGGGGCAGGTTGTGCTCCATATGCATTACGGCTACCGCGGACTAATCATCGACTTCGACTCGACATTCCAGGCGGACGACGGATGGTACAAGGGGAACCAGACGCAGCCAGACAAGAACCAACCATGGTATCACGTATTGGTGGATGGCCAGCATCATGTTACCTATGTAGCCCAAAGCAACCTCCTGCCAGATCCGTCTAAAGAGCCTGTCATTCACCCTATGCTCAATCTTTTCTTCTCTGGGCACGACGAAGCGACAAACCTCTACCTCCGTAATGAAGTCCCTTGGAATCCGGGTCAACCACCTGAAGCACCCCCTCCGCTCCCACCAGAGCAACTCACTTGAAAAGGTAATTCAGAACAATACCATTAATCGGTATTAGCGAATAACGACCCGAACTAACACATATGCTTTTCGCGGAGCGTTCATAGCGATTAAAATCGCGTACGAAATAGGACAAGCAGTTCTGGAAGCTACTTGCAAATTGAGAGAAGTTCTTCGTGAAGCTTCTGGAGCTCGGGCATTGCCACCCCCGAAGCTTCCCCGCGACGTAGGGGTTCGCCCCAAATGGCATCCACTTCGACTTCGCGTCCGGCAAGAAAATCAATAAGGCTTGAGGGCTTGTACGGACCCATAGGTTCGGTCAGGGTGAACTGGTGATCGAGAAACCTGTCCTCGATCTCAATACCGACCTCTGCTGCCGCTTTCTGTAACTCCTCCATCAGGGAACGGGCGCACCCGGCAAGCTCGGCATCTGCCAGAATCTTGTCCGTGGTTATTCCGCCTGCAGTCACGGAAAGACCGTTGAAGGGTACGTTCCAGCAAAGTTTTCGCCATAGAGCCTCGTCGAGCGAAGCCGCTTCGCGAGCATCCACCCCCGCCACGGCAAAGGCATCCAAAATCTCGCAAGCCTTGTTCGTCAGGGATTGTCCGACTTGACCGAACTGGACGTAACCGGGCAAAAGACTTTCCACTATCGTGGGCGAAGTCCGGTTTATGCAAGTGAAACACAAACCGCCAACAATCGTTCGCCGATTGCCGAAGAGCTCTTCCAAGCGTTCAACGTTGCCCATGCCGTTCTGGAGCGTGAGGAGGCAGGTATTTTTATCGACTAGAGGTGAAAGGACTTCCAAAAGTTGCGTATTTGCAGTCGCCTTTGCGGACACGACAACCCAATCGCAAATGCCGATTTTCGAGGGATTTCGATAGGCTTGCAGGGACTCTACGAAAAAACTTTCGTTCGACTCATGCAACACGAGAGAAAGACCGTCGCGAACGACGTCCTCATAAGTGGAGCGGAACAAAAAGTGGACGTCCGTCCCCGCTCTTGCGAGCATACCGCCATAGAAACCACCAACTGCTCCTGTTCCGACAATGGCTACCTTGCCCGCACTCGAGCAAGCGCTCATGATCTCATTGGCTCAACCAAAACAGTCTCTGCGGTTTCAGCCTTGTCGGGGTAGTCCAAGGTGTAGTGCAGTCCCCTGCTCTCCTTTCGACGAAGCGCAGATCGCACGATGAGCTCGGCCACGCATATCAAATTGCGTACCTCAAGTAAGGCGAGATCCACCTTGGCGTTCCAGTAATACTCATTGATCTCTCTCGAAAGATTGCGAATACGCGAACGAGCACGAACCAGGCGCTTGGTGGAACGAACGATGCCCACGTAATCCCACATCGTACGCTTAAGCTCATCCAAGTTATGGGAAAGCACCACGCGCTCGTCCGAGGCGGGCACGTCACCATCCACCCATTCGGGCAAGGAAAACTGAGGCTTTTTCTTTTCGGCCAAGTAGGCGTTAACCGCTTCGGCCCCACGGAAGGCTAGCACCACCGCTTCCAAAAGGGAATTACTGGCAAGACGGTTCGCCCCATGCAACCCCGTACACGCGACCTCTCCGCAAGCGTAAAGCCCGGGCATCTCGGTCGAGCAATCGAGCCCGGCGGGAATCCCACCGCAGGAGTAATGAGCCGCAGGCACGACGGGGATGCGCTCCTTAACGGGATCGACCCCACGCTTGAGACAGTTCTCGTATACAGTCGGGAAACGATCCCGAAAATCAATACTCATGGCAGGCGTATCAAGCCAGAGACAGGGAACTCCCGAGCGTTTCATCTCCCTGTCGATAGCTCGCGCCACTACGTCGCGAGGAGCAAGATCGGCCAATGGATGATACTTGCCCATGATGGGTTTTCCGTCACCGTCCACCAACATGGCGCCTTCGCCGCGAACCGCTTCGGTGATGAGGAAGCGATCCGCCTCCAGTGAGTGAAAAGTAGTGGGATGAAACTGAATGAACTCGAGGTTGGCGATGGATAGACCTGCGCGAGAAGCCATCGCCAATCCATCGCCTGTGGCGATCGATGGATTGGTGGTGTAGAGGTAGGTTTGACCAGTGCCTCCAGTGGCAAGTAAAATGGAGCGGGCTGAAACGGTACGAACGGCTTCTGCACTCGCATCGTAGGCATATAGCCCAAGAACAAAATCCTCGCTTCCCTCACCCTCGACCTGTATCCCTAACCTCCGAGCCTTGCGGGCAGTAATCAGGTCGATGCCGAAAAAATGCTCGTGAATTTCCACGCCTTCACGCGAAATTGCCGCAAGCAAGGCTTCTTCGATAGCTTTACCCGTCATGTCCTTGACGTGTAGTACTCGGCGCTCGCTGTGCCCACCTTCCCTACCCAAGGAAATTCGACCGTCATCCAGGCTGGTGAAGGCAACGCCAAGCTTCGCCAGATCCTCGATCCGAGCGGGACCGTCGCTCAGGACTTCGCGTACGACTTGCTGGTCACAAAGCCCGTCACCAGCCTCCAAGGTGTCGGTAACGTGCTTCTCCAAGTCGTCTCCGGCAGAAGTCACGGCAGCAATTCCGCCTTGGGCGTAATTCGTATTGGACTCAGCCTTGTCCTTCTTGGTGAGAATCGCGACGCTATGTCCTGCCTGTGCCACCTTCAGGGCAAAGCTAAGGCCAGCGATACCGCTGCCGACTATGACCAAGTCGTATTCCGCTTTCATGGGTTGGCCCATAAGAAACAGAATTAGAGCATAACGTTGTCGATAAGGCGAACCTCGTCTATCCACGCCGCCACGACTATCATGGAACGTCCGGGTACGACTTCCGACTCGGCTTCCATGTTTTCGCGATTCACAACTTCGACATAGTTCAACCGCACGCAACGCCCGCCGGTTAAGATCCCGGTGACCTCGGACTTTATACGGTCCACGTTTCGAATTTCCTTTTCTTCAACAAGGGATTTTCCGGCGAATAGCGATCGGGAAAGCAGAAGGGCGTCCTCTCTTTGGCGGGGATCGAGATAGGCGTTGCGGGAACTCATAGCCAATCCATCCTCCTCCCGAAGCGTTTGAGCCACCACGACTTCAATTGGGAAATGCAAGTCCTCCGCCATTCGGCGGATGACCACAGCTTGCTGGGCGTCTTTCTGCCCAAGAACTAGAAAATCCGGTCGACATAGATTGAATAATTTGACGCAGACCGTTGTGACCCCACGAAAATGAGTCGGCCGGGAAACACCGCACAAGTTGGTCGCCACTAGAGTTTCCTCGACTTGGGTGGAATGCCCCGAAGGATACATTTCATCTACGGATGGGGCGAACACAAAGTCTGCCTCGCATTCCTCGCAGAGCTTCAAATCACGCTCGAAATCTCGTGGATAGGCATCGAGGTCCTCGCCGATCCCAAACTGGGTCGGATTAACAAAGATGGATACTACAGTTACGTCGGCCTTGGTTTTGGCCATCTCCAATAGAGAAAGGTGCCCCTCGTGCAAGTATCCCATGGTGGGAACGAAACCGATCAATTTACCCTCGCTGCGCAGGCTAATTGAAGTAGCCTGCATCTCATTTGCGGAACGTATGACTTGCATCAGAAAAAACGATTGTCAGTAAGCCTGAGCGAAAACCACGCGACGCAAACTTGGATTCCCGCTGAATATACAAGTACCAGGCTCACCTTCGCCTTGGGGGATGCAACGCACGGTAACTTTGAGGTCGTTCTTAACTTGCTCCTCCCATTTGGCCTCGCCATCCCAGTGGGCCATGGCAAAGCCTCCCTGGACTCCTCCATCAGAATTGGAGAAAAACTCATAGAATTCCTCCTTGGAATCAATTTCTCGGGTATTCTCTTCTCGAAACGCCAAAGCCTTGCGGAAAAGCTCATCCTGAATTTCCTGCAAGAGGTCGGGCAACCTACCAAGTAAATCCTCACGGGGCATTCCCTCGCGACCCGAACGTCCGACATCACGCCGTCCCACGAATGCGGCATCATTGTCCAAATCTCGAGGACCGACCTCCAAGGTAATGGGAATTCCCTTCTTCACCCACTGCCAATATTTTTCGCCGCCGCGGAGATCGCGATCATCCAGTTCCACTCGGACAGGAGAACCAGCATAAGAAAGAGAGCCGATTTCCTCAACCAGTTTTCGACAGTATTCCAGAACCTGTTCACGAGATTCCTCCTTTGGCGTAACGGGCAACACAACGACCTGAGAAGGAGCTACCTTCGGGGGAACGACCAAACCGTCGTCATCTCCGTGGCACATGATCATACCACCGATGAGGCGGGTGGAGACCCCCCAGGAAGTGGTCCAACCCAACTCCTCTTTCCCGTACTTGTCTTGAAACTTGATGCCACAAGCCTTCGAGAAGTTCTGACCGAGAAAGTGAGATGTACCGGCTTGCAGTGCCTTTCGGTCCTGCATCATGGCTTCAATGCAGAGGGTGGTTTCGGCTCCGGGAAAACGTTCGTTTTCGGTTTTCTCTCCCCGCAGAACGGGCATGGCTAGCCACTCTTCCGCAAAAGTAGAGTAGAGTTCGAGGATCAAATCCATTTCCCGTACGGCTTCTTCCGAGGAGGCATGAACAGTATGGCCTTCTTGCCACAAAAATTCCGCCGTGCGAAGAAACAGACGCGGTCGCATTTCCCAGCGCACAACGTTTGCCCATTGATTTATGAGCAGTGGCAGATCCCTGTAGGATTGAACCCAGCGAGCGAACAGTTCGCCGATGATAGTCTCGGAAGTTGGCCGGATGATCAGAGGCTCGTCCAGTTCACCGGCCGGCTGGAGCTTGCCGTCATCGTCCGCTTCCAGTCGTGAATGGGTGACCACCGCGCACTCCTTGGCGAAGCCGTCGACATGCTCCGCCTCGCGTTGCAGGAAGCTCATAGGTATGAAGAGCGGGAAGTAGGCGTTTTTGTGGCCGGTTTCCTTGAACATGGAATCCAAAACTTCGCGAATATTCTCCCATATGGCGTAGCCCCACGGCTTGATCACCATGCAACCGCGTACAGGAGTATTCTCGGCTAAGTCCGCCGACTTGATTACTTGTTGATACCACTCGGGATAATCCTCTTCTCGGGTGGGTGAAATTGCAGTTCGTTCTTTGCCCATGTATTTTGATTTAAAGGCTTTTGAAAAAAATCTATTCTGAGCAAGAGGCAAGCAGTTTAAGAACGCTGATGCCGAAGGCTTTTGACATTGTGGCCTTGAAGGTCATCATAACTAGCCTTTTTTAGTTCAACCAAAATCATTATCACATGACCACAATCGTAGACGTTCACGGAAGACAAATCATCGATTCGCGAGGTAATCCCACCGTAGAGGTGGAGATTGAACTGAGCGGAGGCACCTATGGGAGAGCCGCCGTACCATCGGGTGCCAGCACAGGCGAACACGAGGCCATCGAGTTGCGGGATGGCGATGATTCTCGCTATCTCGGCAAAGGAGTCACCAAGGCCGTCGATAACGTAAACGGAAAAATTGCCGAGGCTCTCGTAGGCATGGATGCCGTAGACCAGACGGCCATTGATAAGGCAATGCTGGCCGTTGACGGAACCCCGAACAAAGCGGAACTCGGCGCCAATGCTATTCTCGGAGCCTCCTTGGCAACGGCTCATGCGGCTGCCGCAGCCTGTGGATTACCTCTCTACAAATACATCGGCGGCCCAAATGCGAAAGTATTGCCCGTGCCTATGATGAACGTGCTCAACGGCGGGTCGCACTCGGATGCACCCATTGACGTACAAGAGTTTATGGTAATGCCAGTAGGGGCATCCAGTTTCAGCGAAGCGCTCCGCATGGGTTGCGAGATCTTTCACGCACTTAAGAAAGTGTTAAAAGATCAAGGACTCTCAACTGCAGTCGGTGACGAAGGTGGATTTGCACCGAACCTACCTAGCAATGAAGCTGCCTTGGATTCCTTGGTCGTTGCCGTAGAAAAAGCGGGTTACAAACTTGGCGACGAAATCGAATTCGCCTTGGATGTGGCATCCTCCGAATTCTTCGATACCGAAAAAGGCAGATACGTCTTCTCCAAGAGCGACAGGTCTGAAAAGGATTCGGATGAAATGGTCGCCTATTATCAGGATTTGGTAGCCAAGTTTCCGATTCGCTCGATCGAGGATGGCTTCGACGAGAACGACTGGGACGGCTGGAAAAAGCTAACCGAAGCGATTGGAGACAAGGTGCAACTGGTCGGTGACGATCTCTTCGTGACCAACGTTGATTTCCTCAAAAAGGGAATAGACTTGGGCGTTGCCAACTCGATCCTCGTAAAGGTAAACCAAATCGGCTCCCTAACGGAAACTCTTGATGCCGTGGAGATGGCGAAGAAATCACACTATACCTCTGTCATCTCGCATCGCTCGGGAGAGACCGAAGACGTAACCATCGCCGATATCGCAGTGGCGACGAATGCGGGCCAAATCAAAACGGGCTCGCTTTCGCGTACGGACCGCATCTGCAAGTACAACCAGCTTCTGCGGATCGAGGAACAATTAGGTGATAATGCCGTTTACGGCAGCAAGCTTTAATCGAGAATTGATTGCAATTCGCGGGGTTCCAAGGGAATGAAAGCCAACGCCGAAAACCGCGTGGAGGCATAGCAGCCATTCTTTGTTAGGAAGACTCATTGGGAATTCTTACCTGCGTTGAATACGGCCATCCGATGAAAATCCCGACGGCTAACATTTCTCCCTACCCCGAAGAAATAGAGCAATGGTGGTGGAATAAGGCGAACGAGCAATGGCCCGATGCGGAAGAACCCAAGATTGTTCGTATGCTGCAAGAGGAAATTGTCGTCCAAAGCGACCGTTTCAACAAGGAACGTCACTTCACTCCCAAAAGTTATGGATCACGCGAACTGTCCCTGCTCGCCTACGGAAACTTTTACTTTCCTCGTACCTGGAATCACCTGAGTTACGTTCTTGCAGAAGCTCTCGAACTTCGCGAATGGAACCCACCACGCAAGGGACCGTTAAACATTCTGGATCTTGGCTCCGGTTCCGGGGCTACTTGCCTTGCGGCGCTTCGGTCGTTTCGTGATCGTGGCGTTGAAAACCCAATCGAGCTCCGGGCCATCGACTACTCGGGAAAAAGCCTGGGATACCTTCGAAACCTGCATAGTGGTCTTTACTCACTATGGCCGGGATCGAAGCTGGAAACCAAACGACTCGACCTATGCAGAAACCTCTCAAGAGGGCATGAAAAAAAATACGACCTGATCCTGCTCGGTTCGACTTTGAACGAAATCATTCCCGAGGATGAACCAGAGATTTATGTAAACAAGCTTGGAGAGGTTGCATCCCTATTGAAACCGAGCGGAGTTCTAATAGTCGTTGAACCAGCTCTCAAGGAAAGTTGTCAACGCCTCCACAAAGCCGCGGCAATGGCATCGGAAGCTGGGCAGGTGCATCTACACGGTCCCTACTTCAACGGGAAGGGTTGCCCCTTGGTCAATGTGGATTCGCCATTCCACAGTCACGAAGTGCGCTCATGGAAAGTTCCTGAAGTTGCGAAAAAAATCAACGGGCCATTGGGGCTAAACCTGGTCGATCTCAAGTTTGGCTTCGTCCTTCTGTCCAAAAAACCTCCCAGGCGATTTGAAGAGACAGCCACCGTTTTTCGCTTGGTTTCTCCTGTGAACAAGAGAAGAGGGCTATACTTTTTTGTGGGAATAGCATCCGATGGCTTGGAATATGCCTATGAAATCCAGACTCGTGACTTGGAATCCGGAGATCGGGAAATCGTGGAACGCATAGAAAGAGGCGATATCCTTGAAATTAAGAAACACCTGCCACTAGGTGATGGAAAACGAATCAGGATTCCGAACGCCCGTGCGATCGAAACACTGTTTTCTCCGCGTTAGAAGCCGATAGCGTCTCGGCGTCCCTGCTTGGTAATGAGCTCGCGCCCGAACCAAACCCCGGTTCCGGTATCCAGTTCGGTGAGGGTGAGCAAAAAGTAGAAATCCTTTTGAGTCACTTTTTCCACGCGTGATGTTTCCTCTATGATTTTTCCAGAAAGAGAATAGTAAGGTCGAGGTCGATTCACTTTGGGATCTCCCGTGAGCTCGAGTTTTTGTCTAACGTCTTGGGCATACTCGTCGGCACCGATTCCTCCCGGCCCCTCGGTAGTGGAGATTTTCACCCGGTTGCCGGCAAGCAGGTCGCGTTTCATGCCTTGGAGCAGCAAATCCGTATCGAAATAGGTCTGGGTGTCGTTACGGACTTTGCCAATGTGCAAAACCGCAGGTTGTACGGGAGCTTTCGCCAAGGCGCCACTCGTAAACAAGTCCTGTAACAGCTTGTTCGCCGCACGGGTAAAGTCCTGGGCATTGATCTTCCCTAGGTTCACGAGACCTCTTTCGCTGCCGTCGTCAATGTAGCGAGTATCGGCATTGCGCCCAACCGGACTACGTGGACCACAGGAGGTAAAAGATATTGCCGTGAACAGAGCGAGGAGAGCGGTGATTGCTGTAGCTTTCATTTGGAGGTCTGATTAAATTCGTATTATTTGTATTTTGCCTTCTGGATCTTGATCCGGAAGTTGGTCGCGTTGGGAGTCGTGGCCACCGACTGGATGGCAGCAGTCTCACCTCCCCGAATGCGAAGAGGCAGCCAGACGGCNGAAGAATCATTGATTACTATGCCATCGGCGTTCATCCACTCGATCTTNTAATTAATGCGACNGTCGCCANNTTTNACNTTACGAACNTTGGCCTGAATCTTCAGGAGNTCCTCATTGACNNTCGTTTGGTTGATGCTGGCAATTTCGAGGTCTCGCGCAAGCGAACCGCCCATCTCCACGCGCTTGAGGCCGGGTTGGGTGCTTTTGTCATTGGGATCGCTCTTTCCGGCGCTAATGATTGGGTTGTTGCAACCCGAGAAAAAGACGGCGAGCGCAAGCGCACACGATAATGATAACACAGAATGGATTTTTTTCATGAATCTGGCTCCAATGTAAAGTTGGCTACGATACGCAAGGGAGTGACGGGCGTAACGCTCCTCACCCACACCACATTGGTTTGTCCCTCAGGTAATTGCACTTCAGTTACAAGATTCCTCCCCACACCCCTCAGGGTCAACCTTTTCTTGACCGGAGTGGGAAACTTACAGAAGAGAACCTTTTTCGGCAAAGTGGACCACGCTCGCAAATCCGCCTTGGTTGTGACGTGAGCCAACATACCTATTCCTATGCCGGTGGCGACACGCGTGGTCTCGTCCTCTTCGCGCAAGGAATCCGTCACGGCATGCTGAATCCCCGCCTTGGTCAAAGCGCCCGCAATAGCCTTCGCCAGTTCCAGCGGATAGGTTTTGTCGAACTCCTTGGCAATGATGGCATCGAGATCGGCCAGTGGCAGGGTGCGAACGTTCGCCATGCCAGTCGCCTCAACCTGCAATCCTTCCAAGTGCGAGGGATTCGCTCGTAATCGCGGCAATGCAACGCCCAAGTAAGGGATACGCGAAGTGGGATCCATTAATAGTAGAGCCACTTGGGGAGGCAAGACTTCCGTTACCGACAAAGGATACTCCAGTCGAAACTCCGACCTACGGGCAGCTCTTCCCGTCTCTAAAAACAAATAGGTTGCAGGCTCGGGATCCACCCGCTTGCGGACTGCCTGAAGAAAGTCTTCTTTGAGCCATTCGTTATCGGGATGAATGGCAAGCAATTCATGAAGGGAAAACTCCGCCTTTTCAAAATCCGAGGCAGCGCTTCCCGTCCGAAGAAAGTAAAGAGCCTCGAGGAAAAGAGCGGCCGGATTAACGTAATCGGGAAGATTGGCAGGAACCATGGATCGCGCGTCCGACAAAACTTGATCTGATTTCGACTTTGCTCGGGGATCTCGGACAGTCTTGTCCAGATCGATTCCTTTTTCTTTCATTTGCTCACGAGCTACTTCAAGCTCTTCCTTCCAAAGCAGCTTGGCATCGGAAATGGCTTGGCGAGTCTTGAAGATTTCCGCCCTCGTTCGACCTGCATCCCCAGTCTCCATGTAGTTGAGGGCTTGATAGAGCCACATCATGACTCGTTCGTAAATTCTAGTCTTGTATGGTTTCCACTCGGCGGATCCCACCACCGATGCAAACTGCTCGGAAAGCCTGAATGAAGTTTTGTGATGAGCGCCGAACAATCGTTTGTAATTCTCTTCGGCGGCAGAAAAAGCCAGCCCGCTTCCCTCTGCGTCACCTGCAGCTCGACGAGCCGACCCTTCTTCCAACAGGTATAGAAGACGATCCCGCTTCGGCCCCTTCTTCGCCAGCTCTGAGGCTTGCTCGGCCGCACCCAACACATCGCCCACCTTCCACGAAAATCGGAACTCCTCGGTACGGTCGGAATGATTGGTGACGCATCCGAAAAGAAGCGCATATCCTACTAGACCGGCATAGCCCAAGCGATGGGCAATCCAATTACGGACTAGGTAGCCCACACTAATCTACAAAATCGGAAAACTTTACGTTCGTGGGGCGAATCACGCACATCTTTTCTATTCCGTGATCCTCAAGCACAAGGGCCGAGCTCACTCGGTTGTTTATGCGTCGAACTCGAGCCGTGCCCACAAGGACTTCCTCTCGGCCAAGGGACGCTCCCGTTTCGGGATCCTTCAACTCCTCGCCCAAGGCAAACACATCCACAAGTTCTCCCACGGGATATCCGAAATCTTTTCCACGATTGAAGGTGATTTGTTTGCCTGTTATGGCAATTACACGAGGCGGGGACAAACAATCAAGCGTACGAGTAACAAGCTGACGAGCGGCCTCGTCCGATAATTTCGTGAGTAGCTCACGATTCTTCGGACCCTTTACAGGACGTACGACATCCTCGACGGCAGTTTCCGTCTCGGACAACCGTATGGCCGCGGAAGCGAGCAGTTCGCCCGTGCGCAAATCGTAGAGGCTGCCGATCAAGCCAATTCGCAAGGTGCGCTTAATGATTACCTCTCCCAAGCCAGGAAGATTTGTCCGTTTTTCTAGGTCTTGAAAATCGTCCAGCCTTGTCTGCAGGCGGACTTGCTTGACGTTAGGAGGGGGAATGCCCTCGGGTCGCTTAAGGATTACGCGAAACTTGCGGGTGTCGTTCAACGAAGCAGTAATCCCGCCATCCAGCATTTCGGAAAGCAAGACATAGGTTTCGGGAGTGCCTTCCGCCAATACAGTCTGCATAAGCGAAGCAGAGGCAGCAACAGGTTCCACCATCAACTCCGGAAGAACAAGCGGTTTTTCCTGAGCATAAAAGAAGCTAGGTAAAAGCAGAGGCAGACTACCGAATATAAAACTTGAGAATACAGAAGAGGGTGGAATCATAAAAGAAAAACTAGCGCGAATGAATGCCCCTTGCAATAGGCGAGACCAGAAATGTGACAGGTTGTGAAAGAGCGGTTTTACTTTTTTTCGTCTTCCCGGAGCACCTTCATCTCGAAACTATCCCTACCTTTTACGTCCCCGACCACGGTACGAAATCGGCGCTTGGTGCGTAACGCTTGGACAAGGGCCTCGGTCTTTAGGCGCTTGTAGTAGGATGGTGGCTCCTCGAAGACGGTGAGCAAATCGGCGGTCGCTATAAGAGTGCTCAACTCGACGTACATTTTACGACTGTATCCCTTCGGGAGAACGAAAACCAGTTGTCCGGGACGTAACTTTTGCAAATCCTGGCCCGACCGACGCAATTCGACTTCTCCCAGAAGGCCTATCATCTTGAGTCCGCCGTTGGTAGTTATGCCTATCATCACAGCAAAAGGATCGTCGCCCGATATGTCCACCCCTGCAAAGGGAGCTTCTACACTCATTTTACCGTCATCTTCATTGGCTCGCAAGAGGTAGGCACCCGAATGAGCATGAATAACGCCTGATTTCGGCAAGGTAAAGCTCCCTGTATCAACCGCTCGCAATTTGAAATCCGCTTTCCCTGGAAAGTTCAGATCCACCCCAGACCTCGATGAAATAGTAACCCGTCTCCCAAAACCAAAGGTTTCTCCCGATTTGGTCAGACTTCGCGGCTCAAATTGACCTCTCAAAAGAACAGAGCCGAAAACTTGCCTTACACTGATATCCTTTGGTTCGGGCGGAATAGTCGCCTGCGCTTTACCAACAGAAGAAACTGAGAGAGAACCCTTATAACGAGCTACAATCGCCCGCCCCTTGGTTATGCGTAAAGCTTGTTCAATTCTTTCGCGTAATAGAGGATTCGGTTTTTGATCTTGAATCAGCAAGTCAATCGCTTGGTTGAAGGCTGAGACTGCAGGAACGAAATCGCCTTGGTCAGCCAAGGTTTGCCCCTTGGCCAAGAGAAGCATGACTTCAGACCGAATATTCTCGAGGGTAGGCTTGGAAAAAAGAATTATCGGAAGGAAGCAAAAGCAAAAGGAAACTGTTCTTAAAGCTTCAACAGAGCAAAGCCTCAAGCAACTCATGACCCTGTCAATACACCTAGCAAAACTAGCTAGAATGCGTAGTTGAATCCCATAGTAACGCCGCCGATGAAATCCTCGAACTCGAGAGAGGAATCGCTTGAACGCTTCCACATGTAATTGGTAGCGAACGAGACATTGGCCCATTCAGTAATAGTATACGCTGCGACAACTGCAGCTAGGTAAGTTGTATCATCACGTCCAACATTAGCTCCTTCAGTATACTCCATTCTGTTGACAGTAATAGAAGGGGTGAGGGTGAATTGTTCGCTTATAGGTTTAATATAGGATAAATTCAGAGTATGTGTCCAAGCATTCTGTGCGTTAATAGGCTGTTGAGCCAGTACATTGGCAGCACCTCCCATTACGGCTTCGATGAAATTATAATACTCAGCGTCTGCGATTTGCTGCTCCAAGGTATCACCATTGGAAAAAGAATAACTCGTACCGGCGGTAATGGATAGTATGTCGCCTGTTGGTAAAGGCAATGCCTTGGTTAAAGATAAATTTGGAGTATTGGAATAAGAGATTACATTGTCGGCACGAAAGGAAATGGGACGGACATAAGTGTGTCCCAAAGAAAAGGTGTAATCATGCGGCAGTATAATGGGCAATGTAAGCCCTGCAATTTGGACATCTACATCGAATCCCTCCCTCTCGTCACCATGATCTTTCGCGGGATCAGTGTATGTGCGCATGTGCATGAGCATAAGAGAAGGAGCGAGCAGAACGTCGTCGCCGACTCCATATTCGCCAAGCCCCATATTGAAAGTCAAATTTAGGAGAGCGGTAAAGCCATCTGGCGAAAACCCTGCGGATTTCTTGCTAACCTTTATAGGGTTGGAAGTATAATTGTAGCCCATGTTAAAAGCGAGAGAAGGGGTCAACCTGCCGCTCTTAACGTCTACAAGACGTTGGGTACCCATGGCATCACCAGCTCTTGCAGCCTCTAGAGCACCGGCAAAGAAATCCGATGCCAAAAAAGAAGCGGGAGGAGCAGAGTCATTACTATCCAAAACGATGCCTGCATTGGGCTCAGCAACGAGAGCATCTGGAACTTGCTTCTTAACTTCTTCCTTGGATTCATTTACTGGAGCGAGTGAAATACTTGGCTTAACAACCTCAGGCGGAGTCTTAGGTTTAGTGCTTGGCGGTACCTTGGGCGGGGTTTCCTTTGCATTTACCACTGATTTGGGTGGAGACGACTTGTCGTTCGTCACTTCAGTCTGAGAACCGAAAATTAATGTGGTCTCACCGTTAACACGCTTCGTCAAGGGAGGTGAGGCGGCTAAAGCAATGGATTCAGAACTTGTATCCAAGATATTGGAGAAAGATTTATCTACTAACAAGATGAAAAGAGAATAGCTTAGCAATAGGTAAATCGAGGAGTATCGGGGAGTAGTCATAATTATAAATTTGAGTAATCAGTCCTCTTCAAGTCACGAGACGAGATGAAAAGGATGCTTGTTGGCAAGTAGGAGTTGCCGACAATCCGAAACAAGAATCATATAGTCAATAAAACTACTTCGCGCCGATTGTTATGGAACCACCGTGGGTATCGAAAGCCGAACGAGAATTCAACAAATGCTGACCATAACGAACATCATTAATGAAGTTCACGCGACCGTAAGCTTTATTCTGTGAACCGAAGGTCGGATATTTGTTATCCAGTGGACCGAGAGCAGTGTTTAGATTCACTGTAGAGCCGGTCGGGAACATTACATTTGCTAAGTTGATGGTCATAGCATCCATCACGATTTTCTGAACACTCGCTGAAAAAAGGAGGTGATTGGCGTCAATTTGATCAAGGGCTCTTAGATGTACGAAGTCTGCTCCATTACCATTTGTAGTTATCATTTTCGAGTTCTTTATCACGAGGCTATCCAAGGAACGAAGAGACACTTCACCTTCAGCTTGAAGATCGACGTCGATGACGTTCAAAGTTTCCATAGAACCGATGCCCAACATGTCGCCGGCATAAGAAACCGATGCATGTTGATCGACAGTGCCTTGGGGAAGAGATATGGAACCCGCGGAAAGCAGAATCAATCCATCCACAGTAGACGTCATCGTCTCATCAGTATTTCGGAACGCAGCATTACCGGCGATGGTCAGCTTATCAGTTGCAGCGATAAGAAAGTCTTCCATTGCTGGCCCACCGTAAACATTACCGATGTCATAGCTGCCCGCACTTATGGAAACATTCTTGCCTCCGAAAACATTAAAGTTTCTGGGTTCTTGGCCCCCCTCAGGCGATGAGTTCGACAAGTTGTCGTAAACTTGCGCAACATCCTGAAAGAAGCTACTAGCAAGTGCTAGTTCGGCCTTTAACACAAGATTTGGGTCAATGGTGTTGTCCTTGATCTCGTGATTAGCGAGAAGAGAAACTGTATTGGGATCAACAGGTTGGGTAGTCGGAGCGTCACCGGGTTGCTGACCTCCAGCAGGTCCGGCATTGAGATCGGCCAATACTATTTTAAGCTCTTCGCCCGAAAGCCCTAAGTTTTTCAACTCATTCAAAAGAGTAGAAGACAGGTTCCCGGTAGCAGTACCAGAATCTTTAGCAGTTTTGAAGTCTTCAGGGTTTTCTTTAGCAAATGTGAGAAGGCCAGAATCCTTTTCAAAATCATTGATCATGTCTAAGTTGCCAAAAACAACGTCAAGTGATGCTGCATCGTCACCATGAGCATCGTTAAGATCCTTAATTGCATTCGCTTTATCGGGATTGGCAAAAACTAAGTCCAGTTTGGCTGAATCAAGGTCGTTGTCTTCAGCCAAGGCTTTCAAGTCGGCAAGTTTGTCGAGATTGCTTCCGGCAACCTTAAGCTTTTCAGCATCACCGCCAAAGGCGTCACCGATATCGAAGATCATTTCAACCTGTTCAGCGGTTGCACCATCAAGTTGCTTAAGGATTCCAGCTTCAGTAAATACATCGAGCCCAGTTTCGAAATCGTCCAGACGATCAATATTTTCGAACAACCTGTCTTGAGCCGCATCCAAGTTGGCAACCTCTAAACGGTCAGAGAGCTTTTTAATATCATCCAGCTTGTCGAAATTCTCAAAAAGCTTATCTAGTTTACCTTTGTCTGCATCTGAACCGTAACGAGCAGTCATATCGTTTACGGCATCAAGTTTGTCCAAATTGCCAAAGATAAGGTCAAGTTTAGCGGGGTCATCCTTGAAACCTTCGGCAGTCGCCGCGATCTCGGCAGCCTTTGAACCGTGCTGAGCAATTGCATCGCCATATTGGGGGTATTCGGTCGTCAATTTGATGAGACCTTGATTCGCCATAGTCGAGTCGAGGCTTTCCTTCGATTCAAATAGGCTGTCCATGAGAGTGTCAGATCCGGAGGCTTTTACATCTTTGAAAGTTCCGAGTAATGCATCGGCCTTGTCGGCGTTCTCAAAGACAAGTTTGATGCGGTCAGGGTAAACAGCAAGTTCGTCGGATAGTTCCTTGAGGGCGTCCAAACGATCGAGATTGTTAAAAATTGTGTCCATCTTGGTAGGGTCATCCTCGAATTTGAGTCCTAGGTCGATTAGGTCGTCGAGCTTATCGATATTAGCAAAGAAAGCTGCTTCATTAGCAGTTTCCTTAGCTGACTCAGCTGCAGAAAGGTCGGGTTTACCACTTTTGATAAAACTTAGAGCGAAAGCAATATCGTCTGCTTTATCTGCGTTCTCAGGTTTTTCTAGTACAGACAAGTAATCAGTACCAGCATAGTCAGTCTTCAGGCTTCCCAAGGCGGATGCGTCTACAAGTGAATCGATGAAGGAATCCTCCTTGGCTGGATCTGTTGCCGCAGCAATTGCCGCAGCTTTTTCCGCATCAGTAGCACTCGCGCCAAGTTCAGCAACTGCTATTGCCGCAGCTTTTTCCGCCTCTGTAGCACCTTCACCGAGGGTAGCAACAACATCAGCATCAGCTTTGGCCTTGGCTGCTATTTCCCCGGCGAGATCGGCGTTGCCTTCGAAAGCCTTCTCTAACTGAGCAGCCTTATCAATATTTTGATTTACAAATGCCTCAAGTGCCTCTGCGCCTCCCTCTCCGCTTTCCTTCAGTTTTTTAGCTACGTTGTTAATAGCCTCCAATTCCTTGACGTCTTTTTTGACGATGTTCTCCAGGGCAGCGAGTGTTGGGGCAGCACCTCCTCCATCAGTTCCTGCCGATGCATCCTTAATCACTGCCAAGGCATCTTGCATTTGCTTTGCTTCTTTTGCATTACCAAGCAAGTTTCTGGCGACGTCAGCGTTTACTGCGGCACCCTCCGTAGTAACATCACCGAGGACATCTGCCACAACATCAATATTGTCAAAAATGTCTTTGGCTTGATCCCCCTCAAAATTCAAGGTGTTAATTTGATCGACCACTTTGGCGAAAGATTCTGCCTTGTCTGCATTCGCTAGAACTTTGGTCAAATCCGCGCCAACACCTGCTGCGGTTACCACTTTCGCCAGATCCGTTGCCTTGTCTGCGTTCGCAAGCATGTTTGTTAAATCCGCTCCATCACCGGCTGCGGTTACCACTTTCGCCAGATCCGCTGCCTTGTCCGCGTTCGCGAGAACTTTGGTCAAATCCGCTCCGTCACCGGCTGCGGTTACCACTTTCGCCAGATCCGCTGCCTTGTCCGCGTTCGCGAGCAT
>PCBO01000037.1 GCA_002730975.1 Opitutia bacterium | reverse complement strand
CAAAAGAGTTGCCCCGACTTGTAATGGGACATGCCGAAGAGGAGACCGTCGGCCACGATGGCGGAACTCATGTCGAGCGCGACTTCCATTTGGCTCCAGTTCTTGGTAACCGTCCACTTACCGTTCCTTAGCTTGGGTGAGAGCCCATGGATGCCTCGGTTCTCGCCGCCGACGAGGATTTGCCCATTGTGCAAGGCGGGGGTGGGCATGTTCTGGTTGTGGGTCTTGTGGGGGAAGGGGTATTCCCAGAGGAGTCGACCGGTTTTGCTTTCGACGCCCACGATGGCTCGGTGGTTCCAGGCTACGACTTGAGGCACGCCTGCGATTTCGGCGGGGAAGGGGGAGGAGTAGCAGGCGCCGTCCTTGCCTTGAGACCATGCGGTGTCTCCCGTTGCGACGTCCAGCGCGACGAGGGCTCCGTGTTCCTCGTTGCCGAAGAGGTTGATCACCTTGTCCCCCAGCGCGAGCGGGGAATTGGTAGCGCCCCAGTGGGCGTGCGTCTTTCCGAATCGCTTGCCTGGCGTTTTGCGCCAAAGAACTTTGCCAGAGGCGCAGTCCCAAGCTGTAAGGGTACCAGTGATGCTGTTGGTGAAGAGCTTTCCGGCCGCATGGGCGGGACATGACTTTGGCCCTTTCCCATGTCTTTCACCGCCTCCGCCCGGCTTGAAGGGGGTGGGGTGAGAATTGCTCCAGAGCACCTTGCCCGTTTCCAGATCGAGACAGTGAGCGACTTCGGCTTCTCCCTGGCGAGCGTGTACGAAAACCTTGCCGTTGGCCACGACGGGGCTGCCGTAGCCTGTGCCCACTTCAACCTTCCAGACCTCACTGAGTTGCGCTGGCCAATTCTTCGGTGGTTGGAAGTCGTTTGCCCTGCCGTCGCGTTTGGTGCCCATCAAACCGGGCCAGTAATCCTCGGCTGCGTAGGCGTGGTTCCAGGCAAAGAGGGCGATAAATGTGGCAATCAAGCCTGTTGGAATAATCGTATGCGACATGCGGTAATCTCCCTTTAAGGATTTATAACTTTTATGATGGCTTTTTTAGTGAGTAGAGCAGGGAATCTTGAGTTGAAGGTTCTATCATCCGGTTTGTCAAGGATCGCGTCTTAGGAGATGAACCTTTTGAATTGATTTAGGAATGGCTTGCCAAACGGGGCGAAAATAGGGTTTCTTTTTCATAGGTTCCATTTTGCATGGCGACTTTCTTTCACTATCCATTCACCCAATCATTATGAAACGAACTATTTTCCCTTTTCTTACCTGTGTTCTCTCCTTTGGTCTCTGCTCCGCTTTCCTTTCCGCTAAAGAGGAAAAAACCTTGAATGGTTTAATGGTGACCGGTGGTTGCTGTCACGACTACAAGAACCAGAAGAACATTATAAGCGAGGGCGTGAGTAAGCGCTTGAAGGTGAAGTGGGAAATCTTTTTCGAGATGGACCAAAAAAAGAGCAAGGAGCACCTCAGTAAAAAGGGCTGGGCAGACAAGGCCGATTTCATCGTTTGGAACCATTGCTTTGCTAATGAAACCGATTCCCAGTTCGTCGATTCATTGGCCGCCATCCACGAGGCGGGCAAACCGGGCATTGCCCTGCATTGCGCCATGCACTCCTACCATTGGAGAATTAAGCCGGCGGAAGGGAAGAAGGAAAACACTTGGCCGAGCATGCTCGGAGTCTATTCCAAGGGGCATGGCCCAAAGCGCAAGATAGTCGTATCCAAGGCCAAGGGCCAGGAAAAGCATCCCATCCTGAAGGATATGCCGGAAGGCTGGACCACTCCCGAGGGAGAACTTTACAATACACAGCGGATTCTTGGCGCCAACGTGTTGGCCTATGGCGCCAATGGCGTGGCCAAGGAACCACAAGCGGTGATCTGGACCAACGAGCACGGCAAGGGCCGGATTTTCTCCACCACCATCGGTCACCACAATTCCACCATGTCGACCAAGGAGTACCTCGACTTGGTGGCCAACGGGGTACGCTGGGCGAACAGGCTGGACTGAAGGCTAGCTCATGCCGGTGAAGAGTTTCACCTCGAATGTTTCCTTCCTTTCAATTACCGATGGGCCGGTCGGCCCGGACGGGGTTGGTTGGAGTTTTTAGTTTTTTCGAAATCGGTCTCTTCAGCTAGAAATGATTAGTTTTCATTTTAGCTCTTTCATTCGTGACCTGTACGTTGAATTAGAGTTAACTGTTTCAGTTCAATATGAGGTGCTTCGGGTTACTTTTCTTCCTTTTCTCTCTTGCTCCGGCTAGAGGAGACGAGGTGTTTCGCAAAGATATCCTGCCGATGTTGCAGGAGTATTGCTTCGATTGCCATGATGAGGATACTCAGAAGGGTGATTTGTCCCTTCACCGTACAGGTCCTGATTTTTCGAATAAGACCGACTTGGCCAACTGGGAACTGGTGCTCGAACAGTTGGAGATTGTCCAGATGCCGCCATCAAAGAAAAAGCAACCATCGGCGGTCGAACGGGCTAGGGTTATAGAGTGGATTCAGGAAGGTTTGATCAAGGCGGGCAAGGGTTTTGCCGTGCAGGCGAGATTACTTCTTCCCGAGTACGGAAACCGAATTAGCCACGAGCTCCTGTTCGATGGATCGATAGACGAAGTTCCCTTTACTCCCGCTCGATTATGGCGAATGAGCCCTCATGTTTACCGAGGGAAGCGTTACCAGTCGAACGTGAGTGGCGGAATCGAGGCCGAGCCAGTAAGCTACGTCTCCAAGTCCAGCGGGATAAGGGACTATGCGGACCAGGAGATCATGGACGAGTCCGGCTTCTTGGCGTTGAGGATGGCGTTTTCCGATATCATCGCCAGCCAGATGCATGATCGAGAGCTGCCGGGCTTGAGCTACGGTCCCAACAAAGACAAGCCGATCCGAATTGCAGGTAAGGAAAGCTTCAAGGCTATTTCGGAGTCGGACGAAGTTCCTGACGACAACGTCATGGGCGAGTTGATTCGAGAGGAATTCGAGCGAGCTTGCGGACGCGCCATGACCGAGGAGGAGTTTGCGCGATATCTCGCTTTCATGAAGTTCAACGTAAAGGAGGGTGGCAACGAGGCGGGTCTGAAGGTCACCTTACTTGGGATTTATCTATCGAGCGAAGCGGTTTACAGGTTGGAACTTGGTCGTGGCGAGCCCGATGAGCATGGTCGCAGCATGCTGTCCCCACAGGAGATCGCTTTTGCCTTGGCCTATGCTTTGACGGATAGCCCACCTGCGAGGAATCGCTTCATAAAGGAGGCCTTGGACGGGAATAAGCTACAATCAAAGGCTGACGTCGAAAGGGTTCTCCGCCTGATGATTGCTGATGGCTCTCCTCCCATCCGAAAAAACCTTCCGGCCAGTATGTTTCACGCTATGATCCAGTCGGCGGAGCGGGGTTATGGTTATTATCCACGAGTGGTCAGGTTCTTTGAGGAGTTTTTTCAGTACCCCAAGGCAGCGGGAACCTTCAAGGATAGCCCAGGCGCGCCCGTTGGTTCCCGAGCCTTGGTAGGTGCGCCTCAGGGGCACATCGTGCGGATCGTCAACGAAGATCGACATGTGTTCGAGGAACTTCTTACTTCTCCTCGCTTCAACATGAACAAGACCGAAATGATCGGCATGCTCGAAAGGCGTCACGCGGAAAAACTCAAATCTACTCCCAAAGAGCAGCATCCTCAGTTGGAAGAGAAACACCTGAAAATGCTGAAACGAGCGGAGAAGGACTTGAACGACGATACCTTCCGTTCCGGGATGCTTCATGATCAGAGCTGGTTGATTGCTCATTCCACCAACGACCAAAACGATCCCGTGCACAGGGGTATTTGGGTTAGAGAACGTTTGCTTGCGGGCAACGTGCCTGCTCTTCCGATTGGTGTGGATGCCAACGTGCCTGAGGCTCACGACAAGACCTTGCGTCAGCGTTTTGAGGTGACCCAAAAAGCCGAATGCTGGCGCTGCCACAAGACCTTTGAGCCTTTGGGCATGCCTTTCGAAAGCTTCACTGATCGAGGTTGGGTGCGAACAGGCATGTTCTACAATACCAAGAAAAAGATTTTTCAAACTGAACTGAAAAACGATCAAATGGAAGCGGGTCTGAAAAAAGGCGAACTGGTCAAATATCCTTGGGATACCACCGGGGAAATAACGGGAACGGGCGAACCCGAAATCGACGGTCCCGTCAAGGATGCGTCCGATCTCGTACATCGTTTGGCAAAATCGACGCGGGTCAGGCAATCGATCATACGTCATGCCTTTCGCTTCTGGATGGGACGCAATGAAACCTTGAGCGATTCCCAAACTCTTATCGCAGCTGACAAGGCTTACGTCGCCAGCGACGGCAAGTTTAGCGAAGTGCTTGTTTCTTTGCTATCCTCCGATTCTTTCCTATATCGTAAATAATCTTCTGATATGCACTTGACCCGTAGAGAATTCGCAAAAGGCCTCGGACTAGGCGCAGGGAGCTTCGCCTTGTCTCCATTACTCCATCAAATGGAAGCCCATGCCGCAGGCCGAGCGGAAGGCTTTCCTCGTCGCTTTGTCTTTGTCGTGAAATCCAGCGGTCTTACTCCCGAGGGTATTCGCCCGGAGGGTATCGAGGTCGGTGACGGTAGTCGACTGCTCGACTTGAAGCTAAAGGATTACGACTTGCCGCCCACCTTGCGCTCGCTCGATCCCTTAAAGGACGAGATGATGATTTTGGAAGGATTGTCCGGGTGCAACTTTCAAGGTAATCATTCTTCTTATTACGGGGCGCTGAGTTGTCATCATTCTCCTGAGAAGCCCGCCGCAGCTACTCTCGACTGTATGCTCGGAAAATTGAATCCGGCACCATTTAAGAATTACGGTTTTTCTCCAAACGGCCACAGTATCGGTAATAATTACGGACCCACGGTTCAGGATACCGCCGTGTTTCCGCGTATTTCGGCATACGGGCAAAATAAACCCATGCCTTATCAAGCAAGCGCCGAAAAGGCTTACAGGCAATTGTTCGGAAGCGCTCTCGACTTGAAGACAGGAGGTCAGAGAGAATTTGCCCTGAACGCAAACCTGCTCGACTTCCTCAAGGACGACGCCAAACGTCTCGCCAAGCGCATCAGTCAAGAAGAGCGAGAAAAGCTTGATCATTACTTGGCGGCCTTTGATTCCGTCCGAGCTCGTAACGTTAAACTGGAAGGAATGCAGGAAGCCATAAGCAAGAATGCCCCTGAGTTTTCCAACCAGTATACATCCACGGTTTTCACGGATAGGGTATCCGTATTTTTCGATTTGGCGTCCGCGGCACTGATCACCGGCCTTACCAATACGATATCCATTCGCGCCGACTGGCTCAGCGTCAAGTATGCAACCTTTGGTTTCAAAAGAACCAGCGTTCATGACATCGGGCACCAGAAGGTAACCGACAACGGTTTGAAGCGAGCGGCGGCTCGAGACGTTATCCGAAAGTTTCAGGTAGAGCAGGTGGCAAAGCTTGCCAAGCGACTAAAGTCCGTTCCCGAGGGAGATGGAACAATGCTCGATAATACGATGATCATTTATTTCTCGGATACGGGTGAAGCCCATCACTCTCAGCGACGTGAGTGGCCTTTCGTCGTAGTTGGCGGACAAGGTCACAAGATGAAGATGGCCGGTCGCTACCTTCGCTATCCCAAGTACGCCCAGGAAGGCCACAAGACCATTGGCAATTGGTACAACACTATTCTTCAGGCGAATGGAGGGCCTCGTCGCGAACATTTTGGTCAATTGGACGCGAAGTTAAAAGATCTCGATCTTAGAGGGCCACTTTCCGAGTTGACGGTGTAATTCGTAAGTTCGCATATCCCAAATCGTTTCCCGTATCATCCTCGCCGACGCTCTGTCGGTTTCGATTGATTGAGCTATTCTCAGTGAACAGGAGATCGAGTGATTTGCGTGGGTGCCTTAATAAATGGGTGGTTGCCTTCGGCAATGAGTCCGTTTTCATTCCGCATTCGATGAATCCATTCCATTCGATTTCCTACGCGCTTTTGTTTACCTCAATCTTTGCCTTTGGCAAGGAGACACGCCCAAACGTCATTTTTCTATTTACTGACGACCAAGTCAGTTACTCGCTTGGTTGCTTCTGGAACAAGGACGTCAAGACACCGCGCATCGACAGCTTGTCGGAGGCGGGAATGACGTTTGATCACCACTACGATGTTGAGCTTTTTAGGAAGTAGCGGTATGCGACTTTTTCTGTTTCTTCCCCTTTTTTGTCTCGCCATTTACTCTTCGGCGGAAGTTCAGACAAGCTCGTGGAGTTTTGCCCGTTTGGCTTCCCCCGCCAAGCCGAAACTAGGAGGAGATTCTTGGAGTCGCACTCCGGTGGATTCTTTCATCCTCGCCCGATTGGCTGACAAGAATCTCACACCCCGACCCGAGACCGACCGCTACACTTTGATCAGACGTCTCACCCTCGGGTTGACCGGTTTGCCGCCAACCGTGGATGAGATCGAAGAATTCCTTGCCGATGAAGCTCCNGANGCNTACGANCGACTGGTCGAGAGNTTGCTTGAGAACCCCGCTTACGGCGAGCGCTGGGGTCGGCATTGGCTGGACGTTGTGCGCTTTGGCGAAAGCAGTGGACACCTGACGGTGAACGAGGACAAGCCGCGGTCCAACGCCTGGCGCTTTCGGGATGAAGTGATCCGGGCCTTGAACGAGGATTTGCCTTTTGATCAATTCGTCCGGTTGCATTTTGCCCCGCATGACAAACACAAGGAGCTTGGCCAGTTTATTCACCTAGGCACACGGCTGCAGAATAATTCCAATCCCAACGACAAGCAGTTTCATCGGCTAGACGACATGGTGGCCACGACAGGCACGGCCTTTCTTGCTATCAGCTTTGGTTGCGCCAGGTGTCATGATCATCCGGTGGACCCAATGTCGACCGAGGAATACTATCAATTTACCGCCGCGTTTTGGGACCAAGTGAAGGAAGCCCCGAAGGCTTCGCGTAAAAAGATTGCACTGGAAATCAAGGAACCGCGCGTTTTGCGCCAAGGCAACTGGCGCTTACCCAGGCAGACCGTGCAACCTGGGTTTCTCCGTGTGTTGTCGCGCAAGGAACATTCCCATTGGCGGGATTCGGCCAAGAACGAACTTGCGGCTCTGGGCGATTGGTTGACCGATGCCGAAGATGGCGCGGGCGAATTGTTGGCCCGGGTAATCGTGAACCGCCTGTGGCATCATCACTTTGGGCAGGGCTTGGTCAAGACGCCCAATGATTTTGGACAACTGGGAGAGCCACCCTCGCACCCGCTGCTGCTGGATTCCCTCGCCCGCCAGCTCATAGCGGGAGAGTGGCGACTCAAGGCAATGCATCGCCTTATCCTAAAGAGCGCGGTCTACCGGCAGGGCGCTTCGGCGGATATCGGCCCCATGAAGGTGGATGCGGACAACAGCCTCCTCTGGCATTGGCGGTCCAACCGCTTGGAAGCGGAGGCAATCCGGGACACTTTGCTGGCCACCGCAGGTGTCTTGAAAACTCAGATGTATGGCCCCAGCATCTCGATCGGGCACGCCCGCAAGGAAGTGAAGGATGAACCGAACAGTTGGCGCCGGTCCATCTACTTGCAGGCTCATCGCTCGGCCAAGCACCCCACCTTGAGCCTGTTCGATCCGCCCGATTATTCCCGGAGCGTGGGGGCTCGTACCACGGGAGCGACACCCAACGGGGCCCTCTTTGCGATGAACGCTCCGTTGGTTTGGGAACTGGCTGGTTATTTGGCTAAGCGCCTACGGTCCGAGGTAGCCGATGAAGCGACCGCCCAGGTCAATCGCCTGTACCTACTCGTGCTGTCCCGCCCGCCGCGACCGGAGGAGTTGGAGATTGGCCTGAAGCTCCTGGCCGAGAAGAATCCCGACGCGTTGCGGCATTATTGTCACTTGGCGCTGAGCTTGAACGAGTTGATTTACTTGAACTGATGAGGACGGACTTGCATCTGGATCGCCGCCAGTTTTTGGGACATCTGAGTCTCGGCGGGTTGGCCTTGAACGAAATGCTGGCGAACGTCGCAGGTGGTGGAGCCTTGTCTCCACTCTCGCATCACCGTCCTCGGGCCAAGAACGTCATCATGCTCTTTATGTGCGGGGGGACGAGTCACCTGGAGACCTTTGACCATAAGCCGCAGTTGAAGAAATGGGCGGGCAAGAAGGCCTCGGAGATTTTCGGCAAGGAAGACCTGGAGGGGTTCAACCCCGAGAAGACCGTCGAGAATTGCCAAATCCTGCCACCGGTCTTTGAGTTCCGAAAGCACGGTGAATGCGGCGCCTGGGTGAGTGAGATTTATCCGAAACTGGCCACGGTGGTGGACGAGATCACTTTCCTCAAGGGTGTGCATACGGATTCGGCTATTCATTCGGTGGGTGAGATCATTTGGCATACCGGTCACCAGCGGGCGGGTTTCCCGAGCATGGGCTCCTGGGTCACCTATGGTCTTGGAAGCGAACGGTCCGACTTGCCCGCCTACGTAGTGATGAAGGACGGTGTAAGCACTGCGGGCGACGAGGTCTTTCAACAAGGCATGTTACCGGGGCGACACCAGGCAGCGGTGGCCAGAGTGGCTGCCGGTAAGACGCCTTTTCCCAACCTGAACCCGCGGGCCGGCCTGGACGTCGAGCAGCGCCGAAAATATCTCGATACGCTCAACCACTTGAATCGGTTGCATCGCGATCGGCATCCTTCGCAGCCGGATCTCACCGGTCGCATTGAGGCCTTCGAGATGGCGTTTCGCATGCAGCGGAGCGCCACGGAGGTTTTCGACCTTTCGCGTGAACCGAAGCACATGCATACCCTATATGGAGACAACCAATTTTCCAAGCACTGCCTTACCGCCCGAAGACTGGTCGAAAACGGGGTGCGTTTCGTGGAAATTATGGACGGGGCAAAGGGAAGGCTTTGGGATGCCCATGGCAACCGGGGAGGGCTGTTCGAAAATCACCGTTCCAATGCCGCCCGTACCGATCAAGGCATTACGGCTCTCATTACCGATCTCAAGGCTCGCGGAATGCTCGAGGAAACACTTGTCATATGGGCTACTGAATTTGGGCGAACTCCCTTCGAAGAGGCCAATCGAGAATCTAGGATTGGTCGTGGCCATCATCATCGTGGCTTTACCCTATGGATGGCGGGAGGAGGGCTCAAAAGAGGGTTGAGTTATGGGGGGACCGACGAACTGGGCATGAACGCGATCGAAAATCCCGTTCATGTGCATGACCTGCATGCCACCATCCTGCACCTTCTCGGTCTTGATCACCTGAAGCTCACCTATCGCCACAACAGCCAGGACGTCCGCCTGACCGACGTCTTCGGAAAGGTCATACACGATATCATATCTTGAAGCTATTTTTTCATAGAACAGGTGAGAACAGTTGGATTTGACTACAAGCTTTTATTGCCACGCTACTTTTTCTTTCGTATCCGCATTATTCAGTTTAATTTTTTCACTTCTGCAAAGGGTGATTGCCTTTGAGCATCCTTCTCTTTTCTTCTCTTTTCCATGATTTTATCACGCCTGCTTATCCCATTGGCATTTGTGTTCTCCTCCGCTGCATTCGCTAAGGAGAAGAGACCAAACGTCATCTTTCTCTTTACTGACGATCAAGCCAGTTACTCCCTTGGTTGCTACGGGAACAAGGACGTGAAGACACCGCACATCGACAGCTTGTCGGAGGCGGGAATGACGTTCGATCATCACTATGATACGACGGCAATCTGCATGGCTAGTCGAGTCAACGTCATGACGGGGCTCTACGAGTACCGTCATGGCTGTAACTTCGACCACGGTCCGCTCACGGAGAAGCTCTGGGAAACGTCCTACCCCATTCGTCTACGTAAGGCTGGCTACCTCACGGCATTCGCGGGCAAGTTCGGTTTCGAGTTGCGCAAGGGTACGGAGAAAGGCCGCAAGTATTTGCCGGAGGATGACTTCGACAAGTGGGGCGGTGGACCGGGTCAGACGAATTACGCCACCGCGAGAAACCCGAGCATGAAGGCATATGCCAAGAAGTATCCGCATTCCTCGCGATCCTACGGGGCGTTTGGGAGCGACTTCGTGCGGGAGTCGGCCAAGTCGGGCAAACCGTTCTGTCTATCGATCAGTTTCAAGGCTCCGCACAAGCCCGACCAGCCGGATCCGATTTTCGACAAGGTGTACGCGGGGAAGAAATTCACCAAGCCCGCCAACTACGGACGCGAGTACGGCAAGCACTTCTCGTTGCAGAGCAAACAGGGTCGCCAGTACGAGCGCTTCGTGAGCTGGGGGTATCGCGATCGTTACGACGAGGTAATGGCCATCTACCATCAAATGGTGCATGGGGTGGACGCGGCGGTGGGTATGATCCGGGCAGCGGTGAAGGAAGCCGGAGTGGCCGAAAATACGGTTTTTATATTTACCTCCGACAATGGATTCTT
>PCBO01000036.1 GCA_002730975.1 Opitutia bacterium | reverse complement strand
GGAAAGATCATGGGAGCAAGGTCTTCGGGCGTTGGGGCCTGCCCACTACGGCAAGGGTCGTTATGCCCTCGGGCACGATCAGGACGGTCCGTTGCCTGAGCAAGGTCGAGAACTCTTGCGGGAGATGGACAGGCTGGGTCTCATTCTCGACGCCACCCACCTCTGCGACCAAACCTTTTGGCAAGCCCTTGATCTTTTTCAAGGTCCCGTCTGGGCGAGCCACCACAATTGTCGGGCTCTTGTCGATGACCCGCGCCAGCTCGCCGACGATCAAATAAAGGCTCTGGCCGAGCGCGGCGCCGTCATCGGCCTCGCCTTCGACGTATGGATGGTTGTCCCCGGCTGGGAGCGTGGCGTCACAACCAAAGGCGACAAGCCCGAGGCATCTCTCGAGGCCTTGGCCGACCATCTCGATCACTACTGTCAGCTTCTCGGCACTTCCGCCAACGTCGGGATCGGCTCCGATCTCGATGGCGGTTACGGATCCGAGCAAACCCCTGTAGGCCTCGAATTCATTTCCGACCTGCGCGACTTCCGAGCCATTCTCGAGCGGCGCGGTTACGGCCATGAGGATCTCGATGGCATCTTCCACAAAAACTTTCTCGATTTCCTCAAAAAGGCTTGGACTTGAAGCATTCGGGAACGAAGATTTTCGACTTATGAAACCATCGCTAACAATCCTCCTGACGGCCTGTGCCGTTTTTACCTCCGGCTTGAGCGGGTCCGACTTCGCAATTGAGAAAACCAAGGGCGAGGGTCTCCGCATCCTGCACAAGGGAAAACCCTTCGCCGAGTACGTCGTGGATCAGGCGAACAAGCCCTACCTTTATCCCGTTCACGGGCCCACCGGAGCCGCCATGACTCGGAACTATCCCATGAAGAAATTCGAGGGCGAGCGGCACGACCATCCCCATCATCGTGGCATCAACTTCGGGCACGAGGGCATCGGTGGGGCGGACACCTGGTCTGAGCAATTGACCTGGGACGAATTGGGCAAGAACCCCAAGCGAGCCAAACTCGTTGCGGAACGGGTCAAGGCTCTCGGCAGCATCAAGCATCGGTCCTATGATAAGCTTGTCGCCACCGACGAGCATGCCCTCGTGGTCGAGCTTTGCGATTACTTGGACGCCTCGGGCAAGAAGGTTATTTCCGAACAGCGCCGGATGACCTTCCGCGCCAGCAAGAACGTTCGCTCCATCGACTTCGATCAGGAACTCGTCGCCTCTGCGGGTGTCGTTCACTTTGAGGACAAGAAGGACGCCGGACTTTCCATTCGCGTCCCTTCGAGCATGGACGTTACCGCCAAGCTCGGGGGAACCATCGTCAACAGCAGGGGAGATCGCGATCTGGCCGCTTGGAGCAAGAAAGCCGAGTGGTGCGACTACAACGGCCCCGTGAATGGCAAGCGTCTCGGCGTGGCCATCCTCAATCACCCGTCCAGCTTCGGGCATCCCACAGGTTGGCACGTTCGCACCTACGGCTTGTTCACGGCAAATCCGTTTGCCTCGAAACAGTTCGACAAGAACGCGCCCGATGGCGGCTTTACGCTCAAGGCCGGCACCCGGATCAAGCTTCGGCACCGCATCCTTTTTCACAAGGGAGATGAGAAGCAGGCCAAGATCGCCGAGGCTTTCGAGGCTTATGCCAAGGAATCCAAGGAGTGAGAAAAGCGGTCTCTTTTCTTGCCCTCTCATTCCTCTGCGGAGTTCCGGCCGAGGCAGGCGACCCTACGATTTGCCGCTGGACTTATCTCCCGCCGACAATCGATGGCAAGGGCGACGATCCCGCTTGGAAGAACGCTCAAAGCGTAGGGCCTTTTCAGCGGGCGTGGGATAAGGACCCCGCCAAGCGCAAGCCACTCACCTCGACCGAGGCCAAGCTCTGCTGGGATCGAGACAACCTTTACTTCTTCGCACGCATGGAGGACGGTGACCTTTTTGCGGAAAAGACCGAGCACGACGCCGATCTTTGGTTCGACGACGTCTTCGAACTTTTCTTCAAGCCATCCGCCGGGTTTTCCGGTTACTACGAGTTCGAGTTCAATCCTCGCAACGTCGTCTTGGATATTTACTTCCCTCAACGCGGTTTCGGTGATCTTCTCCGCTTGAAGAAAGACTTTCCTTTTCACCTCGAGACGGCGGTAAAGCTTGAAGGCACCTTGAACAAAACTTCAGACAAGGACAAGGGCTGGGCCGTGGAGGGCAAAATCCCGTGGATCGATTTCATTCGAGCAGGTGGTCGGCCGAGGGCAGGCGACGTTTGGAAATACGCTGCCTGCCGTTACGATTATTCGGTCGATTTCGATGGTCCCGACCTGTCCTCCAACGCGCCCTTGCAGCGGCTTAGCTTTCATCAATACGAGGATTACCTCCCCCTGCTTTTCGAGGGCCCGCAGGGTGATCACCCCGAGAGGCCCTTCGGTCTTACTTCCCTCCCTCCTGTCAAGGGAATCCAACTGAAGGGGCGTCCTGGGAAACCCCCGCTCTATGCTCCGGCAAACGCTTATCCGAAATTAAAGGGTTTGGGCATGCCCATATCGTCCGCGGCCATTCCCAACGCCAACCTGCTTCTCACCATTACTCAGGACAAGGCGTACGGCCCCACCCGGATCATTCGCTTCGAGGACAAGCCCGATGTCGAAACCTTCGAGCTCGTCCTGAGCCAAGAGGGCACGGCCTACGATTTTGCCTTCCATCCGCGTTTCGCCGAAAACGGTTACCTCTTCATCGGTTGGAACGACGGAGAGGCCACTCGGATTTCTCGCTTTCGTCTCGACCCTTCCACCTACGTCATCGATCCCGATTCCGAAGTCGTCTTTCTCTCTTGGGATGGAGACGGGCACAACGGCGGCGCCATCGACTTTGGGCCCGACGGCTATCTCTACGTCACCACGGGCGACGGTTCCACTGATTCCGACGTTCTCCTCAACGGTCAGCGCACGGATGGTCTCCATGCCAAGCTTCTTCGTATCGACGTCGACAAGCCCGCCGACGGGAAACCCTACTCCGTACCCGCGGACAACCCGTTCGTGGGTAAAGCTGGTTTCGCCCCCGAAACATGGGCCTACGGGTTGCGCAACCCGTGGCGCATAGACGTCGACGATGTCACTGGTCACGTATGGGTGGGCAACAACGGGCAGGATCTATGGGAACAGGTCTACTTTGTGACCAAAGGGGCCAACTACGGTTGGAGCGCCTACGAGGGCAGTCGCCCCTTTTACCCCGGGCGCAAGCTCGGCCCGACTCCCGTGAGCAAACCGATTTTCGAGCATTCGCATGCCGAGTCGCGCTCTCTCACCGGAGGCATCGTTTATCGGGGGAAAGCCCTCCCGAAGCTGAAGGGCAGTTACCTCTACGGAGATTACTCCACGGGCAAGATCTGGGCTGCGAGCCACGACGGCAAAACTGCGACCATCCCTGTCGAGTTGGCCGACACCTCCCTCAAGATAACCGACTTCAATCTGGACTCACGGGGCGAGCTCCTCGTACTCGACCATGGCGAGCGCAAGGCGGGAGGCGCCATCCACCGTCTCGTTCCCACGCCCCCCGACGCCAAGGACAACGCTTTCCCGAAAACCTTGTCCGCCACCGGGCTGTTTTCCAACCTGCCCGAGCGCATACTCGCTCCCGGCGTTCTGGCCTACTCCGTGAATGCCGAGCAGTGGGCGGATGGTGCCAAGCAAAGTCGGGCTCTTGCCCTGCCTGCCTTCCCCGATGAATCCGGCGAGCTTTCCACCGTGCCCATCGGGTTTGGCAAGCGGGGCGTTTGGAAATTGCCCGAGGGCGTAGTGCTCCTCAAGACTCTCTCCTTTCCCGGGCCCGATAGCGCACGTCCCGTGGAAACCCAAGTGCTCACCTTGCAGGACGGTGACTGGGCGGCCTACGTTTACAAGTGGAACGATTCCGGAACCGATGCCGACCTCGTCGGCGAAGGCGGCGAGGAGGTCGCGCTGTCAATCTCAGGCCCCGGTGGCATGCGCAAGCAAGCGTGGCGCCACGCCGGTCGGGCCGAGTGCATGTTCTGCCACTCCCGGGCCGCAGGGTTCGCTCTCGGCATGAATACCCTGCAAATGAATCGCGATCATCCCTATCCGCAGGCTGTCGACAACCAGTTGCGCGTCCTCGATCGACTCAGCCTCCTGAGCGACGACTGGTCCGGCGAAACCCGAAGCGCCCTCCGCAACGAGCTCTTGCAAAAGGAAGACCACGAGCGTCGCCAATTACCCGAGGTTCTGGATGGCGTGAAAGACCGTGTAAAAGAACTCTTCGGCGGTGATCGTCCCTATCCGCACGCTCGTTCGGATCGTCTGGTTCGTACTCCTTCTTCCTCCGCCTATGTCCGCCAAGCAGACCCTCTTGACGAAACCGCGCCGCTCGACGCCCGGGCTCGTTCCTACCTTCAGGCCAACTGCGCCAACTGCCACGTGGGCGCAGGCGGGGGCAACGCCATGATCAACCTCTCTCACGACGTAGGGCCCGACAAGCGGGAACTTTTCGACCTCAAGCCCAAGCACCTCGACTTCGGCATCCGCGACGCCCGACTCGTATCGCGAGGCAAGCCGGATCGCTCCGTCCTCCTCCATCGCATGACCCTTGTCGGGCCCGGGCAAATGCCCCTGATCGGCCGAAAGAAAGTGGACGAATTCGGCGCCGGCCTAATCCGCCGATGGATAGCAGAAATGAAACCCTAGCGACGCCGGCACCTTCTCCTCCGAAAGTAAATTCCCCCCCTGCCTTTTCATTGCGAGGAGGGGCACAGCCCCGACGCGGCAATCCATGCGGAACCATAGGGCAGCGTCCACCAAGACCCATCTGGATTGCCACGCCCTGAAGGGCTCGCAATGACAAAAAAGGGAGAAACGAGCATTGTCGAGAAGCGCCGACGCGAAATCCAACAAGCCTGAGTTTGACTTTTTGGAGTTGCCGGAACATCCTATGGGTATGGTTTTTAAAGCGATTGTACGACCTGCCGAAGAAGGAGGCTTTTGGGGTGAGGTGCCTGCCTTGCCCGGTTGCGTTAGCCAAGGGGAGACTCAGGAAGAATTGCTGGAACACCTCAAGGAAGCCGCCATAGGTTGGCTCGAAGCCTCTCAGGACGAAGGAGAACTTTCGGCTGGTTCCGAGGTGCTCGAGTTCGCCTTGTGAAGCAAGTTTCCGGTAAGCGACTTGCCTCCTTGTTGACCAAGAAGGGGTGGAACCTTCGAAGAATTAACGGTAGTCACCATATCTTCGGAATGCCCGGCAGACGTGAACGCATTACCGTTCCCGTTCATGGTAACAAACCACTTAAGTCCGGACTCTTGCGACATCTCATGAAACTGGCTGAACTCGAAGAAGACGAACTTTAAGCTAGTTTCTTGTAAGGTATTCTACCTTCCCTCTCACCCTATCCCCACTCTGTCATTGCGAGGAGCGTAAGCGACGCGGCAATCTAACGGAAGCATAGGGCAGCGCTTACAACGGTCCGGACTGGATTGCCACGTCGGCGCCGGCGAAACCATAACTGGGGTTTTCGCCAAGATGTCGAGTAGGGACATCATCTCCTCGATCTTCGACTGAACGCCATAAGGTTGCTTAGGAGTTCACCGTTTCTCCTTTCAGCGCAGGATGACGGCGTCGGCTACTTCGAGCTCTAGGATGAGAGTCAGACCATCCTTTTCCTTTTCGACTTTTAGCGGTTTACCGCTGGCCCGGGTGATTTTTTTATTGGGGAATTTTCCGGCCAGTTTCACTTTCAAGTTCTTGACCGGGCCTTTGCTCCAGTTTGCGAGAGTGATGACAGAGGCGGTTTTCGTTTCCACGATGCAGGACTCTACTAGGGGCTCGGAGCAGGTGACGGGGCGGGGGAGATCGCGAGCGGGGCGGGCGATGAGCTCGCGGACCGCTGTGTGGAGATCGGTGGGGTGAAAGTGGCTGAGGGAATCGGCGGCGCTTGAACGGTCGGCGGGGATAAGCGGGACGGAACCATGATAGTAGGAGAGGCCCGGCAGGAAGGCGCACGACAGGGTTTCACCTTTGCCGGGCGTGGAGCGGATGACGGCGGGAGAGCCGTTCGAAAATTTTGCGAGGACTTCGCCGCCTTTTGCTTTCAGTTTTGCCCTTACGGACAGGACGGGAAGCTTGGCGCCGTCCCAACTAGTTTCCGCAATGGGCTTGGTGAAGGCCATGTCCTGGCGGATCATGTCGATCTGGGCGCCATCGGGTTCTTCGATTCCTTTTACTTCGATACCTAGGAGAGGAAGAAGAATTTCGTTGGGCCGATCGTACTCGTCTAGGGTTCCCGCCCCGGCGGTGGCGAACAGACGTCCGCCCGCCTTCACCCATGCGGCTATTTTGGAGGATGCGGCCCGGGAGACGTGCTTGTCGGCGAGATAGAGGACTTTGTACTTGGCGAGGATGCCGTCGAGGGCGTCGGCCTCCACGAGAAAGTCGAGGGGCGTCTGGGCGTGACGTATGGCGAGGTAGAGGGAGCGCTTGCCTGCCGCGAACGAGCCCATGGAATCTCCCCAGACGTCTCCCGTTTCACTAAACCAGAGGCCGGCTTGGGCAGGGCGGGGGCGACCGTTCCATACGATGTCCTCGAACAGTCCGAGTTCTCGGAATCCCGTGAGGACGGTGGCATAGTTGTCGAAATTGTTTACGTAGTTTTCGGTGTAAGCCGCCTGCACGGGCCGGAACTCGAAGAGGTTTACGATCTGCATGCCGTGCCCGAGGGCCCCGTAGAAGAGACGTCTCCAGGTGTCCGGACGATTATTCGGCCAGTGGGCCATGCAGTAATAGTGAATTTTCTGCTCGGGCTTTCCCCGAACGCCGGCGCTGAGCAGGTCGAGATTCAGGTTGTTCAGTTGCATGGAGGCCACGGGCATTTGGAAGATATAGTCCTCGCTCCATGGCTGGGTCATGCCTTCGGCTCGAAAGACGTTCACCCACTTGTGAACCTCGCCCAAATACCTGTGCTCGGCGGGATAGTGAGGGGAGTAGTTGGCTCCGATGCCGGCGTTTGGAAGGTGTTTTCGGAGGATGTCGGTTCTTTCCTTGATCTTTTGAATTCCGTGGTGATGCAGGTAACGCTTGGACCAGTAGAAGAGTCCGGGCCTGTCGGTTTTCGCCTCGTCGGAGACGTCATAGGAAATGGATTCCCAGTTTTTAGCTCCCGGCGCGAGTTCGGTCGGCTTGAGCTTTTTCCGTTTGGCGTAGGCTCGAAAGCCCTCGGTGGCTTCGGTTCCGCGAGGGCGGGGCAGGCCGATCTCATCGCCGAGGCTGATCGTGGCCATCTTGTTCGCCCTGTCTGCAAGCTTGGTTTTGCAATGTTCTTCCAGTTTTGGGGTAGGCACGCCTCGAACGTCGGTATAACCGTCAATCCTCGAACCGCGTCCCGAGGTGTCGTTTGTCCGGGTGATGCCGAAGAGTTTTTGAAAGCGATCGACGGCCTTGTCGTAGGCGGGATCGAGCCCCGTGCGAAAGGTGAGGGCATAAGTGATGCATTGGGTGGGAAGTTTGCCGTGCTTGGGTAACTTTTCGAGGTTGGCGAGAAGATCGAAGGCGACGTCGCGCTCACGAATGATTTTGCGAGAATACCGGGTGTCTCCGAAGTATGCGAGGTTGAGGGTTTCGCCCGTGGTCTCGAACTTTCCGATGAGGCTGCGCTTTCCTCGGGCATCCACTGCCCCCACTTCCACGGCGACCTTGCCTGCCGGCTTGAGGCGTAAGGCCCATTGTCCATCGTTCATGGTGTCCAGGAGATGCCCGACTTCCTGCCAATCGGTTGTTTTCCCCGGGTCGACTAGCAATTTAAGGGGCTTCCATGATCGCATGTGCACCCAGTAGGGGGAGTGCTCGGTGCCGTTCTTGGCCGTTACCGTCACTGCTTCCTTACCGAGGTTTTTGACCCTTAGAGAAACGTCTCCTTGTTGCGTGAGAAGGCCGTCGAGCGGCAGGTAGCGTTCCTTCTCGATTCGTTTTGCGACTTCCTCGAGGTCGCGGGTGAGCATGACGAGATCTAGGTTTCGCTTGGCGGCCGGTTCGGGTTGCTTATCGGCCAGCAAGGTGATGGTGGCCTTGCCGGGCTTTAGGTTCACGAAGGCATCGTGGCCCTCCCAGACAATGTTCTCGGTGGCTCCCCAACTCCATTTGTGATCGGCTTTCAGCTTTTGGGAGAACGCCCAGATCTTGAGGTTCTTTCGGGAACCGTATAGACGGTCGAAGACTTTTTTCCCTCCCTGCTCGATTCTTATGCGAAATTCCGTGGAAAACCGATAAGCCGCTTCGTAGCGGACGAGGACGTGATATTTTCCACTTTCCTTAACCGTTATGTTCATGGAAGCTGAAGCCCGATGGGCTTGAGGGGCGGCGCCGAGAAACGCTTGCCGACTGAGAAAGCAGTTGGCGAAGGAGGCGGCGTAATAGTTTTCCCCCCATTTCTTGGGTTGCCATCCGGATTTATCGCCGAGGGAGGGTTTGAACTCCTCGGCTTCCAGGTAAAGGTTGCCGTCGGGGGCCGGGCTCGCGGGTAAGTCGTCTCTGTATGATCGGGGAGTGACTTCCGATGCGAAAGATTCGAAAGTGAGCATTGGAAGCATAGCAACCAACGGTAAAAGTAAAAGATTCATCCCTTGAGTTGTGGGATAAATTCCGAGTTTTGCCAAGCCCCGGAGAGGGTTTACTAGAAAAAAGAGTTGCGGAAGGCCCTTTAGGTCAAGGGCCAGAAGTTCAAGATCAAGGGGGTGCCGGCGGCCAGAATCATGATTTCCAGCGGAAGGCCCATTCTCCAGTAGTCTCCGAAGCGATAACCGCCCGGGCCAAGGACTAGGGCGTTGCACTGGTGGCCGATGGGAGTGAGGAAGGCGCAGGATGCTCCCACTGCCACGGACATGAGGAAGGGGTCGGGATTTAGGTTCATGGCGATTGCGATACCCGCGGCTATGGGGGCCATGATGAGCGCGGTGGCTGCGTTGTTGATGACATCCGACAAGCACATGGTTACGCCCATTACGATGGCGATTATCACCCAATGAGGAAAGGAGCTGGCGGACAGCGCCATTTGTTTGGCCACGAGTTCGGCGCAACCCGTGTCTCGCAGGGCTTGACTGAGAGGCATCATGGCGGCGAGGAGAACGATTACGGGCCAGTCGATTTCACGATATATGTCTCGTGTAGGCAGGATACCTAGAAGGACATAGGCTAATGCGGCTCCTACGAAGGCGATCGTCATGGGGAGAACGCCTGCAGCGCTTAGGCCGATTGCCGCCGCGAACACAAGCAAAGCAAGTCCTGCCTTTTGGAAGGATCCGACGTTCACTTCTCGTTCGGCTAGAGGAAGCAAGTTGAGGGTGGCGACGCGATCGTCCATGGTCTCTGCATCGCCGTGAAGGAGTAGAACGTCACCGACCCTAAAAACGACCTTGTCGAGGCGCTTGCGAATAGGTTCACCCTGTCTGGCGATGGCGAGAAGTACTACACCGCGCCCCATTCGTCGACGGAGGTAAGAGCGTCCGCGCCCTTCAAGCAGCGAGCCTCTGGAGACGATGGCCTCGAGGTAACCGAGGTCGTCGCTTTCGAAATTGTCGATTCGTTTGCGGATTTCCTTGGCAAGCCGTAACCCGTGGAGGTCGAGGACTTCCTGTAGGTCCACGGGGTCGGCCTTTGCGAGAAAACGGTTGCCGGCTTCGAGGACTCCGTCGGGATCGACTGTGACCACCTTGTCGTCCTTATTAACGAAACCTATGAGTTCCAGTTTTTGTCCGAGTTCCTTGGCGAATTCTCCCACGGTTTGACCAATCAAGCCGCATTCCTCGGGGACGCGTAATTCGGTAACGTATTCGTTGATTCGAAAAAGGGCCTGCCCCCCGGGTTTTGTTCGCGAGGCTTTTGGTATAAGACGCCAACCGATCAAGGCTACGAAGGCTACGCCCGCAATCGCCACCACCGCGCCAACGGGAGAAAAGTCGAAGAGACCGTATGGTTGTGCATTCGGGATGAGTTCTGCCCGCATGGTTGCGATGATGATGTTGGGAGGAGTTCCAATCATGGTCATCATGCCGCCGAGAATACTTGCGAAGGCCAAGGGCATGAGAATCATTCCGGGGGGGCGTGCCCGTTCCGCTGCCGTACGCAGGGCGACCGGAAGCATCAGGGCAAGAGCTCCGACGTTGTTCATGAAGGCCGAACAAACCATAACCACTGTCGAGAGCGAAAAGATGTGACCGGACTCACTTTTGGTTAAGGGAAGAATGCTGCGGGCGATGATATCCACGACACCCGCGTTGCGTAGGGCGCGACTGATGACCAGTACTGCTCCCACCGTGAGCACGGCTGGATGACCAAAACCCGACAAGAGATTTCCTGGATCCTTGACCAAGGCTGAAACTCTTCCCAACGCAAATTCCAATATGAGATCCGCAGTTACCAACAGGACGAGAGAAATAACTGCGACGACGTCGTGCCTCCATTTGTTTCTGGCGAAAAGAACAAAGGTTGCCACAAGAATGCCGACGACGGTGAATTGCTCAGGAGTATGAATCATTTCTGCCACCCATGCTTATGGTTTCGGCGATTGCAAGCAAGACCGGTTCGTTGGGAAAGAATGGGATTTTTGGTATTCGCGCTTGCGTTCGGTGGCCCAAACGTCTGAATTTCTAGTTCCCTTACTTGATTTCACCCTTCTCGACCCACCATGATAAAAGCTACATTCACTTCTGCCTTTGCTCTCGCTCTTGCCTTTGGAGGTGTTCTCGTCGCCCAAGATAAGAAGCAAGACAAGGAATTGGCGCAAATCAATGCCGCCTTGCCTTCCAAGCCGACCTTCAAGCCGAGCAAAAAGCACAAGATTCTCGTTTATTCGAAGCCTAGTGGTTTTCGGCACGGTTCGATTCCCACCGGGATCAAGGGCTTGCGAGCCATGGCGGCCAAGACCAAAGCCTTTGACGCAACTTTTACCTTGGAGACCACTGAATTCACGACTGAGGGCCTGAAGAAGTACGATGCCATAATCTTCAATAATACCACGCATGTCCAAAAGGCTTTCACCGAGCAGTCTCAGCGTGACGCCATTCTCAATTTCATCAAGGACGGCAAAGCCTTCATGGGTTTCCATTCCGCATCCGACGGAGGAATGACCGGATGGAACGAGTACACCGAAATGATAGGTGGCTGTTTTGCCGGCCATCCTTGGAATGCCGGCGGAAAGTGGCCTTTTACCGTAGAGGATACGAGTCACCCCGCGACCAAAGCCTTCAAGGACATGAAGACCTTCGAGTATTCCGATGAAATTTACCAGTACAAGAATTACGATCGTAAAAACGTTCGCGTGCTTGTTTCCCTTGATGCGGTGAAATCAGGCAAGAAGGGTAATTCCAAAACGAACGATTATCCAGTTTCATGGGTCCGATCCTACGGCAAGGGCAGGATATTCTACTCGAACTTCGGACACAACAAGGCCACTTGGTGGACTCCTTACATGCTCCAGCATTTTCTTGATGGCATTCAGTGGGCCCTTGGAGATGTCGATGGACGATCCGAATCCCTCCCTCTGCCCAAAAAATAATACCCTGTGCTCAAACTTTTTAACTCAAACTTACCAAACTACGGAGATCTCAAAATGAAAGAAACCGAAAACGTCTCACGCCGAAAATTCCTAGGAGCTACAGCTACCGCTAGCGCCGCCATAACCTTTCCACATGTTTTAAACGCCCAGAAAGCGCGTAGTGAAACCGTGCGCTTCGGATTAGTCGGATGCGGCGGTCGCGGTACCGGGGCTGCAAGCCAGATTCTAAACTCCTCTCACAATACGAAGCTCGTGGCCATGGCCGATGCCTACATCGACAAGGTAGATGGCGCGCACAAGCGCGTTGCCAAGACTCACGAAAAGAAAGTGGACGTGCCCCAGGATAGGAAGTTTGCTGGATTTGACGCCTACAAGAAGCTTATGGAGCAGGATCTCGATCTCGTGGTACTTGCCACTTCTCCCGGTTTCCGCCCCTTGCACTTCGAGAATGCGGTGAACAAGGGTCTTCATGTTTTCATGGAAAAGCCCGTCGGGGTAGATGGCCCGGGTATTCGTCGGGTTCTCGCTGCCAACGAAATCGCCAAGAAAAAGAACCTTTTGGTCGCCGTTGGTTTACAACGCCATCACGAACCCCAGTACAAGGAAACCATTAAGCGCCTACAAGACGGGGCTATCGGTGACATCAACTACATGCGGGCATTCTGGAACGGCGGAGGAGTATGGACTCGTGGTCGTCAAGCAGACCAGACCGAACTCCAGTACCAAATGCGCAACTGGTATTACTTTAATTGGCTCTGCGGTGATCACATCTGCGAACAGCACATTCATAACCTCGACGTCATCAATTGGCTCAAGGACGGTTTTCCCGTGGAAGCCAATGGACAAGGAGGACGCCAAGTGCGAGGTAACGCCATAAATGATGGCGACGCGAAAAATCACGGTGAGATCTTCGATCACCATTTCGTTGAGTACAAGTACGCCGATGGGTCTCGCTTGTATAGCCAGTGTCGGCACATCAAGGGTTGCTTCAACAGCGTATCCGAACATGCCTACGGATCCAAGGGTGAGTCGGATATTGGTCGCTCAACAATCTTCGGCAAGGACGACAGCGCTTGGCGTTTCTCGGGCAAACGTCTTGGAGGCCACCAGCAAGAGCAACTCGATCTCATAGACTCTCTCGTAAAGGGTGAAATATACAATGAGGGTGACTATGGAGCCAAGAGCACGCTCACCTCGATTCTTGGTCGTTACGCGACTTATTCGGGGAAGACCGTTACTTGGGATCAGGCGATGAATAACAAAATCCAACTTTGCCCCGATCTCGATCACTTGACATGGGATAGCGATGCTCCGGTAATGCCCGATCAGGATGGTTTTTACTCTGCTGCCGTTCCCGGAAAGTCGAGAGTGATATAACGATTATTGGAACTTCCCACAGTTTGCTTTTATGGGAAGCCTCGGCGATGATTCGCCGAGGCTTCTTCTTTTTGACCAACTCCTACTCTTCCTCTAAAGGTTCGCAATTATGATTCTTTCCGACACTGCTATTCTTGCTGCCATTGACTGCGGCGACATCGTGGTCGAGCCTTTCGACCGTGATCGTCTTGGTACCAACAGTTACGACGTTTGTCTTGGTAAGAACCTCGCCTGTTACGTCGATGATGTGCTTGACGCTCGAGTTCATAACCAGGTGGAGCGTTTCGAGATTGCTCCGGAGGGCATAGTGCTCGCACCGGGAAAAACCTATCTTGGCGTTACCGAAGAATATACCGAGACTCGTCGCTACGTTCCTTTTTTAGAAGGTAAGTCCAGCGTGGGTCGTCTGGGGATCGATATTCATGCGACGGCGGGTAAGGGCGACGTTGGGTTTTGCAACCATTGGACACTTGAAATTTCTGTGGCTCAATCCGTACGCGTATATGCGGGCATGCCCATAGGGCAGCTCATCTACTTTCACGTCGGTGGCGAAATAGCGGTTGATTATTCCTCCAAGTCATCAGCCAAGTACAACGAACGTACTCCTTATCCCGTTGAATCGATGATGTGGAAGAACAACTTCTAAATGTATTGTGGACGAAGACTTGCATCGTGAGATTTTGGAGGACCACGGTCGTCGGCCACGCCATAAATACGAGCTACCCGAGGCAGAGGTCATCGGTGAATACCGAAGTGGGTTCACGGGCAATGAATCCAAGTTGTTTCTCAAGCTATCCACTGACGGAACCATTGCCGAGGCAAGTTTTATGGGCCAGGGGTCTGCCCTGTCTTTGGCTTCCGGCTCTTTGATTACTAGCTTTGCCCCGGGGAAAACTACGGAGGAGTTGTCCAAGCTTTGCCTCACAGTTAGCCGAGTAATGCTGGAGGGAGCGGATGATGATCTTCCGGGCGAGATGGTTGTCTATCATACGATTTGTCGTTTTCCCGAGCGTCATGATTGCGCTCTTCTCGCTTGGCGAGCCTTAGAGCATGCCTTGAAAGAAGCCTAGCTTCGGCGACGAGCCCAACCGCCTCCGTATTTTGGTTTGCCGCCATAGCCTTGATTTCCTCTTCCGTAATTACCTTGAGAGCGGTAGGAGGGGGCAGGTTTTTCAACTTCGTAATGGTAGTCAGGCAATTCCCTGATAAAGCGACTCAACTGCATCCTGACAGGCGTTCCCTTTTGATTGGATAGCATGGGAAAGATCATGAACAACTCTTTCTCTGCTCTAGTTGCGGCGACATAGAATAGACGCCGTTCCTCCTCGAGGTCGCCTTCACCGTCGATTGCTCTTTTGATGGGAAAAAGTCCATCGGCCAGGCCGATGATAAAGACATAAGGAAATTCCAAGCCTTTCGCCTGATGAATTGTGGAGAGACGCAGGCAACTCTCTTCGGATTGACTGACTCGATTTCCGGACTCTGAACTGAGCAAAATAAGTTCGGCCAGCATTTCCGAGAGGTTGTCGTATCGAGATGCAAATTCTATGAGACTTTCGAGATCCTCCTCGCGATGAGCCCAGTTGTCGTAGGTATAGCGAATGAAGTCCGCATACCATCCGTTAACCGCTAGATCGACTACCTTTACAGGCGGCGAGGTGCTAGCGGCTTCATCAACTGCCTGAAGCGTTTCTACGAGGGCGTCCCAGTCTTCCTCGGCATCAGCGGGTATCTTTTTGGAGACTGTTTCGGTGGCTAGAGCTTCCACCATCGAAACATTGTTTTTCGATGAGATAGTTTCTGCCAGATTTAGGATTTTCGAAGCAGTCTTTTCACCAATTTTCGGCAACAGGCATGCAAAACGATGGAAGGCCGGTAGGTCTTTCGGATTCACAATGAAGCGTAACTGGGAAACCAAGTCCTTAACGTGCGCTTGCTCAAAGAAGCGAATCCCGCTTGTGATCACGAATGGTGTTCCTCTTCTTGAAAGCTCCATTTGTATGTCCATCGCGTGAAAGTGGGCGCGATAAAGTATAGCGATATCGGAGTAGCGGGCTCCACGGTCAATCAATCTGTCGATGCGATTCAAAACATAATCCGCTTGCTGATATGCATCCATCGCAGGGACGAAAACCGGGAGATTTTCATTTGGTCGAGATGGTTTGAGGATTTTAGTGTAACTACGGTCAATGGATCTGGATTCGAGAATGTCGTTGGCCAATTCGAGAATCTGGGGCGAGCTTCTATAGTTCGTCTCAATCTTGTAAATGGTGGTTTCGGGATGCCGCTTTGGGAAATCGAGAATTTGATCAAGGTCCGCTCCCCGCCAAGTGTAAATGCACTGAGCGTCGTCACCCACTGCCATGATCTGGTGATTTGCAGCAATCTTGTCGACTATGCTAGCTTGAAGGACGTTAACGTCTTGGTATTCATCCACCAGAATATGGCGGAAGCGATTTTGGTAGTAAGTCGCAGCTTCATCGTTGCTTTCGAGAACCTTTAGCCAGAGCTCCAAAAGATCATCATAGTCCGTAAGCCCACGTCGGAGCTTGGTTTCTCGGTATTCCTCGGCGAAGAACGCAATTTGCTCCGCGACATCTCTGTTTGAGGGATAACGAGCTCTTGCCGCCTCCTCGACGGGTCGCATGACGTTCCTTGCGAAACTTATAAGATTTTTGAGCACTTTCGGCTTTGGGTTGTCTTTTTTCTTTAGGAAGTCCGGATCGGACTCCCGAATGATTTCGCCTAGCAGTGCATCGGAGTCGGAGTCGTCGAGGATAGTGTAATTCCGAGGAATACCAACTACGTCGCCGAAACTTCTTAAGACTTGCCCACCGACATGATGGAAGGTGCCGCCCAAAAATTGATGTGAGGCCACTCCTGTTAGATGTTCGACCCGGTCTAGCATCTCTCTTGAGGCCTTGTTCGTAAAGGTCAGGAGCAGGATTTCTTCAGGAAGAGCTCCTTGTGTAAGTAGGTAGGCCACTCGATAAGTGAGCGTACGAGTCTTTCCTGACCCGGCTCCGGCTAAGACAATGGCAGGTCCTTCGGGAGCGGTGACTGCTGCATACTGGTCGTCGTTAAGTTCGGCCCGAAAATCGATTTGGGCTTTTGTCGCCGCTGTGGGCGCATCACCGAACAGGTCGTCATCCTCATCCTCGTAGTCGTACACGGGGGGATACCAATTGGGAAAATACTGTTTCCTGCAAGCGTTTTTGGAAAAGTTCTTATCTCAACGGGGCCAAATGATCCCTATGAATGACCTCCGCTCGAGTTCTTTCCGGAAAAATCAGGTGAATCTCGTCGTTGCTTTTACCTTTGATTTGAGAGAGTTCTTTGGAGCTGAACCGGCAAATTCCTCGCGCGATTATTTCACCGTCCGGGTTTTCAATGGTTACGACGTCGGATCGGCAAATCTCTCCTCGGCAGGAGACCAAGCCTATGGCGAGCAGGCTCTTTCCTTCTTGGATGATCGCTTGGCATGCACCTTCGTCAAGAACGAGAACTCCCGTGGGTTCAGGAAAAAATGCAAGCCACTTCTTGCGTTCATTGAGCCCTAAGCCCGCAGGAGCGAAAAAGGTGCCGATGGACTCGCCCTTCAGGATAGAGGGCAGTCGATCCGGTTCCGCGCCGCTTCCGACAAACACTGCGCAACCTGACATCGTGGCTATTTTAGCGGCTTCGATTTTGGTTACCATGCCGCCCACAGCGGTCGAGCTTTTCGTGCCTTCCGCCATAGCTTCGATTGAAGGTGTAATTTCGGGGACGAACGGAATGATTTCTCCATCATCCGGGGAAGTCATGAGTCCCGGCGCGGTAGACAAGATCGCCAGCATTTCCGCCTTGCAGAGTGAGGCGAGCAGGGCGGAGAGGACGTCGTTGTCGCCGAAGCGAATTTCCTCATCACTTACCGAGTCGTTCTCATTGATGATGGGAACGGCGCCATGCTCGAGAAGTTGTTGCAGGGTGAGCTCGACGTTTTGAGAACTTTTGCGACTACGGAAGTCTTCCCGAGTGAGAAGCATCTGGGCGATTATCAGACCCAGCGGCTCGAAGGCTTCGCTCCATACGTCCATGAGCAGGCTTTGTCCTATTGCGGCGCAGGCTCGAAGTGTGGAAAGATCCGTGGGGCGGACGGAAAGGACAAGCTTTGCCATCCCCAAGCCTACTGCGCCCGAACTAACAATAATGACCTCGACTCCTTCTCTTCGAAGATTTCTCACCGCTTTTCCGAGAACTCTGAGTCTGTCGGCTTCTATTTTCCCGGGAGTAGGGGACAAAACCCCAGTCCCCAGTTTTACTACGAGACGGGAAACTTTTCCTATGGATGGTTTTTGCGAGTCGACAGTCATTTGACTTTTTTGGCGGTTTTCCGCTTAAAGGACCTCGCTCGGTTCGAGTCTTCGCTTCTTTCTTTTGATTAAGTCTCAGAGCGAAAAAATCGCACTTTAACGAAAAGGCTTTTCCTACGCTTAGGGTTGCCTCAACTCGGATTCTTTTGCTGAAAGGGAGTCGTTGATTCGTGCAATGGCGTTATCGACTTCCTTTTGTACCTCTTTTTCCAGTCGTTTGACCTCATCTTCCGACTGTCCTTCTTTCTGAGCGAGTTTGAGTTTGTCCAGTGCTTCCCTTCGAGCAGCCCTAGCTCCGATTCTGCCTTGTTCAGCCATCCCTTGAGCCATTTTACAAAGCTCTTCCCTTCGCTCTCCGCTCAGCTCCGGAATCGGCAGGCGAATAAGTTCGCCCGTCACGACGGGAGAAATTCCGAGATTGGCCTCGATAAGAGCTTTTTCTATTGGAGCTACGCTTGATTTGTCCCAAGGCTGTATTTGGATTGTTCGCGCATCCGGAGTGGTGATGGCGGCAATGTCTCTGAGCTTCATCGAGCTGCCGTAAACGTCGACGGTTACGTTTTCCGCCATGGATGTGTTTGCCTTACCCGTATGAAGGGTGGTGAATTCGTGTAGGGTATGCTCGCCGGATTTGTTTAAGTCTTCTTGCAATTTGGCTATTGTGGAGTCGTTGTTCATGGCGTTTTACGTTTAGACTTTCAGATTCGTATTTATTTGATTAGGCGGTCTGTTGCTTCCAGGTGCAATCGTAAAGGAAGATTCAGGTCACGAGAGTACCGATTTTTTCGCCTGTAACTGCTTGTTGGATAGAGTTTTCTTGTTGTAGGTCGAACACAAGTATGGGCATTTGATTATCCATGCAAAGAGAGAAGGCGGTCGAATCCATTACTGAAAGCCTTTTTTCAATACATTCCATATAGCTTAAATTTTCAAATTTCACGGCATCGTCATGTTCGTGTGGGTCCTTGTCGTAAATTCCATCCACCTTGGTTGCCTTGAGGATGATTTCGGCACCGATCTCACTAGCTCTAAGGGCCGCGGTGGTATCGGTGGAAAAGTACGGGTTGCCTGTTCCGGCCACAAAAATCACGATGCGCCCGCGCTCCAAATGACGCACCGCTCGCCTTTTAATAAAAGGCTCGGCTAGCTTTTCCATCGGTATTGCAGTTTGTACTCGCACGACGGCACCCATTTTCTCAAGGCAGTCCATCAAAGCAAGACCGTTGATCACAGTGGCAAGCATACCCATGGAATCCCCCGTTGTGCGCTCTATTCCTTTCTTGGCTCCTCTTAGACCGCGGAATATGTTTCCGCCGCCAACGACCAAGCCCACCTCAGCTCCCAAGTCGGCCACGGCCTTGATTTCAGTGCAAACCCTTTCCAGTGATTCCGCGAAAATAGGTTCGCCCTCTTCTCGACTGCCGAGAATTTCCCCGCTGATTTTAAGTATTACTCTTTTAAATTTTGTTTGTCTGGTCTCGCTCATATTTGACTTTACGCTTAAGGTCTCCTCTCTTGACTTCGAGAGTTCGTTTCGGCAACATTAAAGGGTAGTCAAGCCTGGTGGTGTAATGGTAGCACAGATGTTTTTGGTACATCTAGTCGGGGTTCGAATCCCTGCCGGGCTGCCATTTTGATACTAGAAAAGACCGTATTCATCCCGATTGATAGGGATTGAAATAGGTTTTCCCCCTTCCTGGCCTCGTCATAGATTTGCCACCCAGGATTAGGGATACAACAAGATTGTCACTGAATTCCGGTAACAGCTTAAATGTCTTGTTCATTAAGATACCTAAGGTTGAATTAGGCAAGAAACTCACAAATCCAAATAGCTTTTGAGAGAGAGAAGGAGTTTGAATTCGTTTTGCCCGGACACACAATTTTTCAAGAGTTTATACTTTGTATGGGTACTTGGTCTAATTATTCAGTGGCGGAGGCGGTAGCGAAAACGGATCGAAATCAGCGGGTGGAGGAGGAGGTGCCACTGGCGGAGGAGGTGCTACTGGCGGAGGAGGACTCGAAAAGGGATCGTTCAGTTCAGGTACCTTGGGTGTGGTAGGAACTGCTGAGTCGAAAGGATCTGTTTCCTCGGAAGGCTTGGTGGGGGGGGCTTTGCCGCTTGGCGGAGTGGGGGTGGATGCCGATGCTTTAGGAGGAGTTGGCGGCGCATCAAATATATCTTCCAGCGGAATGCTTGGCAGGGGCGGAGGCTCTTCTGGGGTCGGAGGATTGGAGATGAGGCTTTTGGGTTCAGGGACATTAACTGGAGGTGAGATGATTGCAGGTTCTTCTGGCCTGAGAACTGGTGGTGCGGGGATCTCCTCGCTCGGAGGAGGTGGAGGCAAGTCAGGTGAGAACGGATCAGGCGCCTCGGGCAAAGGTGGAGAATCAAATGGATTAACAGTGTCATCAGGTGGAGGAGGGGGTGTAAAGGGTGTTGTGGTTCCGGAAAACGGATCTATACCTGCTGGGTCCTGTGGTGAGGGTGTTGGAGGCGTTGGCGATGGTTCGGGAAAACCTTCTGGTGGTGGAGGGGGAGTAAAAGGTTCCGGCTCGAGCGCAGGAGGCAAGGATGGAGGCGGGGGCGGAGCGGGTGGTTCCGGAGCAAAGGGATCAATTGGTGTGATGGGAGCCGGTAAGTTGGGTTTTGTTTCGGGTGTGGGCGTGGAGAAAGGATCAAACGCAGGAGGCGCGGGAGGTGGGGGTACCGGTGTTGGGGTTCCGGAATTTGGGAAAGGTGGTGGTGGCGTTGGTGCTGTCGGTGGTTCAATTACTGGAACCGGAGAGGTGGTTTTTTTCGTTTCGTCAGGTGCGACAAACGGATCAAATGCGGGCGGGGCGGGTATCTTCGGAGGTGAACTTTGTGGGGTTTCCGGTTCAAGTGGGGGAAGAAGCGGAGTAGGTTCGGGACTTGGCTTGGGCAATGGTTCAGGTGTTGGATCCGGGGCAGGTTCGCTTGGTGGCGGTGGCGTAGGTACGGGGGGAGCAAATGGATCTGGCTTGAGGGAGGGAGGTGTAGGTGGAGTCGAAGAGGGAATCTCAGGTTCTTCTCGAGAACTTGGAGTTTCGGATGTGGGTTCACCCGGTTCTTCCGTAACTGCAGGGGTGCTAGGCTCGACCGAGGGCGTCGTTGGTAGTACTTCTTTGGAACTCTCTATTACATTAAGCAGGTCTTGAACCGGTTCACCGTTTTCGAATCTGATTTCTGAAATTTTCTTGCCGTCTTCATCCCATTCGGAGCAAATCCCATGCTCTTTGTCATCTTGCCAATTGTAGTCGAACGCTTGCTGTCCGTTTTCAAACCAACCTTTTGCATTTCCCTCTTTTTTGTCTTTAACGAAGCTTGCCATTAGGCGTTGTTTTCCATTTTCGTACCAGACCGTGCGAATGCCGTGCATCTCGTCGCGTTGGTAATAAACACGAAATTTCGGTTGTCCTGTGGAATACCATTCGGAGGCGGGCCCCTCACGAAGCCCATGCCGATAAATCGTAGAGGACTTTCGGCGACCATCTTCATACCACTCAAGTGACTCACCGTGTGGCTTTTCGTTACGCAACTCGACTGCGAAAGCTTTGTTTCCGTTTGGAAACCATTCAGCCTTGACCCCGTTTAGCTTTCCTTTGCGATAGTTTTCTTCCCTCAATAACTCCCCTGTTATTCTGTATTCTCTTGAAGGACCGTCTCGTTCACCTCCATTAAAGGAAATTTCACGTCTTTTGCGACCATTATAATAATATTCTGTGGTAAATCCATGTCGCTTGCCCGCATGCCACGAAGATATTGATTTTGTGGGACTCTGCTCGAAAGTCTCGATTGCTCGTCCGGTAAAAAGGGGGGATTCCTCCGTCGCGTTGCCTTCCCCTCCGACTAGGCGAATCTGCCCATCGTTCCCTTGATCGAGCCAGTGGAGCATGACCGTTTGTTCATCGGTGGTTAGTTGAGTCGAACTGACGCAACCAAAAACTAAGGATAGGAGGGAAATGCAAACGGAGATACAGAATGGCGTTTTCATAGCTTTTTGCATATACTGTGTGTCGCTTGTTGCGGTTGCAAGAGGTTTTTAAGGTTTCGCTTGGCTCATGAAATACTGAAAACCAAGGTTGATTATTTCATTGAGATTTAAATACCTTCGATCGTGTAGCTATGGGTTGGAACGGGTTTGCCTTCTAAGAGTTCTTTTGATCATTTGGTAAATCTATGCAGTACTACTACATCGATTCAAATGGTAACACCGCCGGACCTTTAGGGGAAGACAGACTCCGAGAAATTCACGCTAACGGGGAGATTAAGGATGATACGGAAATTGCTGCAGTCGGAGCCGCCGAATGGTCAACTCTTTCCAGCATCCTTGCAAATTCGCTTCCAGTATCGCACTCAGTGAGCTCTCTCTCGCCGCACCCTTCTGTACCTGACTCGGTCTTGCTTCCGCCTTCCCAGGTGACGGGTGGAGCAGCGAGCGTCCCCGCCTCCACCACGGGTTCAATCCGTTGCGATGAAATTGACTACGAAGTGATCGGAGACGACCTTCAGGTAGTCGAGGTGGAACTGGATCCCGGAGAGACCGTCATCGCTGAGGCCGGAGCCATGAATTATATGGAAGACGGTATTTCCTTTGAGGCCAAGATGGGTGATGGTTCGCACCCAAATGAAGGACTCTTTGGCAAGCTTCTTAGTGCAGGCAAGCGTGTTCTGACGGGAGAATCCATATTCTTGACCCATTTTGCTAACAATGGATCGGGCAAGAGGCGCGTGGCATTTGCGGCTCCTTATCCCGGCAAGATTCTAGATCTGAATATGGCCGAGTTGGGAAAAGAGGTGTTTTGTCAAAAAGACTCTTTTCTTTGCGCTGCCCATGGAACGGAGATTTCAATTGCTTTTCAGAAGCGACTTGGGGCAGGTTTTTTTGGAGGTGAGGGCTTTATTCTGCAAAAATTAAAAGGTGACGGCATGGCTTTTTCCCACGCCGGAGGCACTGTTGTTAAAAAGGAGTTGAATGGTCAAACCCTTCGGGTGGACACCGGATGCATCGTGGCCTTCACTTCTGGTATTGAGTACGATGTTCAAATGGCCGGAGGTCTCAAGTCCATGTTTTTTGGTGGAGAAGGCCTTTTTCTCGCTACCCTAAGTGGGCACGGGACCGTTTGGTTGCAGAGTCTACCATTTTCTCGCTTAGCCGATCGGATATTACAGTCGGCTCCGTCGGTTGGCGGGAAGTCTCAGGGAGAAGGTTCTGTTCTCGGAGGTATCGGTCGCATTTTGGATGGTGATTAAGCGGATTTTGCCAACTTTAGGAGTTCGAATGCGGTAGTTTTTGCGACGGGTTGGTCGAGTGGCGCTCTACTTGTTTTCTTTTGCAAAAAATTCTTCCCAAGCTTGCCTCTCCTTCCTCGTGGGGCGCGGCGTACTCGAACTCCGACTGAACTGAGGCATTGTTTTCCGATGTTCTCTAGCTGCGGCATAGTCTTCTTCCGGCGTTAGGTCTTTGAGGTATTCTGCCACGGTTTTAGCTCCTACCCGTTTTTCTATAATTTCTAGGACTTTTAACCTCATGTTCACGCCGTTCTTTCTCACTGTAATGATATCTCCGGGAGTCACCTCTCGCGAGGGCTTGGCTTTCAAGTCTGCAACTTTTACCTTTCCTGCTTTGCAGGATTCGCTGGCCAGAGAACGAGTCTTGAATATTCTTGTAGCCCACAACCACTTATCGACCCGCACCGTGCTTTCGCAATCAGTCATTTTCCGTCACTATTTCCTTTGATAGTCGGGGGGGTGGGCGACGTGGTTAATTTGAAGGCAACCTTCATCGAGATCACAGTACCATTTTTTAAGTGTACCTCTAGCGGCTCCCCCGCAGTGGTCGGGGGAAGTACATCAAGTATTTCCTCAGGGCTTATTCCCTGTAGTCGCAGCGAGTAGGGGAGGAAGTTGTAAAGCACGGGGTGATAATTGTCCAAATCTGGCAAAACCTGATCCCGCTTGGAGAAAACAATCCCTGTCAAAAGAAAACTTAATTCGCGCTCTTCTTTCATTCCAAGACCCTTGGCGATTTTCGCCAAGCTCTTGATTCCGGCATGTCGGATTCCGTTTTCAAGGTCGTTGACAATGGAAGTTGCCACCCCTGACTCCTTGGCCAATTGACCTTGGGTGAATCCCCTGAGCTTCCTCTCTTTTTTAAGTGTTATTCCAAAATCCTTGATTTTATTCTTTGCCATGACCATCTTACATGGTCTGCCAGCTGAACCCGTCAAGGGTATACTTAAAACTTATTTGAAATCAGCAAGTCAAAGCCTAGCTAGTTGCTTCTTGCTAAGTTTTGCGAACCACCATTATTTTGATTCATTGTTTTCCGAGAGAGCCCTCTCCGCTGGATTGATTCCAATTACTTGTGCTTCAAATAGGAGGGTTCCATTTCCTTCGGTTCGATTTAAATCAACGTCATTGGGCAGTTGAAGGCGTAATTGAAGAGTGGAGCCGATTTCCAAATTGATTTTTTCTTCGTTGGTGGTCGATGTTTCTTCCATCTGCTTAATCGGTTGTTCGGCATCGAGATTTTTCGACAAGGTGCCTTTGGCTTTGCCGTTAGCTTCTTCCTTTCCGCCAAAACTGCCAAAATTTCGTGCAGTATCCATGAAATCAGAGAGCTGTTCTTTTTTGTTTACGGCTAACCATACCAAGATTCCAGCAATGAAGACTACCACGGTTATTAACTTTTTGTTCAAACCAATCCCCATATCCGGCTTCTCTGGTCGGTGTCCGTCTATATCTTCGTCCCATTCTTCCCATTCCTTTTTCTTTCGCCTTCGCTCAATAATGCAACCAGAGAGTATGGAAAGCTCATAAAGTATGTACAGGGGGATCGTGAGTATACTAAGGCTCACCGGATCTCCACCAGGCGTAATCAGTGCCGCCGAAACCATTAGAATTACAAATACTATGCGTCGGTTGCTTCTCAGTTTCTCTACCGAAAGGACACCGATCCAAGTTAGCAGTACGATGATGAGAGGGAATTCGAAGGCAAGTCCTACGGCGAAGGTCATCCAGATCACGGTACTGTAATAGTTGCCCGCCTCGGGTCTGTAAGTATCGAGTCCTAGCACATCGAAAGTGAACTCGATGGTAAAGGCTAGCGAGAAAGGTAGAATGACGAAGTATGTCATTGCTGCACCGGCCAGGAATAGAATAAAGGCCACAACGCAACCGGGAAAAAGCACTGATTTTTCTTTGATAGATAGTCCGGGGACCACGAACCCACCGATGAAGTAGAAAATAAAGGGCAAAGAAATTCCCAAGCCGCCCAAAAAACATATCTTCATTGCAATGAAAATGGGAGAATAGGAGCGTATGACCTGCAGCAGGTGACGGTTTTGACCGGCTTTAAAGTGTGAAAGAATTCGAGTTCTGTGGTGCGGGTCGTCAATTTCCCATTTGATGAGAGTCTGCTCATCAGCGTTTCTCAAAGTGCCTAGATCGATGTCCTTGTCATGGAGGGGTTCTATATATTGTTCGAGACCCATGCTTTGAAGGTCGACGTCGATTTCTCCAAAGTCGTCCACTGCTACGACCAGCGGTTGCTGGAGAATCTGGACGGATTCGTCAATAAATATGGCAACTGTAAGGCATCCTATGATAAATGAAATTGCACACTTGAATATGACCCAGCGCAAATCTTCGAGGTGCTCGAGGAAATGCATCTGGTTCGGATCCGGATTCTTTTTTTCTTTTGGTTTGAGTGCCCCGATCAATCCATCATCGCGGAAACGTTCCGCAAAGGTTCTCGGTTTTTTTTCTTCGACTGGTTCTTGATCACTCATCGTAATGGTAATTCAGGCAACATTTCCGTTCTAATTACTTTGCCTTGAACCTTTCATTCTAAGCCTCAAATCGATAGGATTGGCAAAACTATTTTAGCAACTTAGCCCTCTTGCCATGTTGGAAGTAGCGCGTTGACAATATTTCTCAAATTGCCATTAATTATTCTTAGAAGTTTTCCTCTTTTAATTCTGCCTCCTCTGCCCATCTGAATTTTTCCATTTTTTTTTAAATTATATACAAACTCGCATTAAACATGGCTAAAAAGCAAAAAAAGACAGTTAAAAAATCAAAATCAACTGCCCACAAGTACGTATATGACTTTGGCAAAAAGACCGATGGAGATGCCTCGCAACGTTCCCTCCTCGGGGGAAAGGGCGCTAATTTGGCCGAAATGGCGCGCATCGGGTTGCCTGTTCCTCCCGGCTTCACCATCACGACGGAGGTTTGTAGCCACTTCTACGCGAATAATCAAAGTTATCCTGAGGTTTTGGCGGAACAGGTCCGCAAGTCCGTCGCACTTACGGAGAAACAGCTTGGTAAGAAACTGGGCGATGTCAAAAATCCGCTCCTACTCTCGGTTCGATCGGGTGCACGCGACTCCATGCCGGGAATGATGGACACCGTTCTTAATCTCGGCTTGAATGACGAAACGGTTGAAGCCCTTGCCTCCTCCTCTGGAAATTCTCGTTTTGCATGGGATTGTTACAGGCGTTTTATTCAAATGTACGGCGACGTCGTGATGGGAGTTCAGAAGTTGGAAGGCGAGGAAGACGATCCCTTTGAAAGCGCAATCGACGGTTTGAAGGAGGAACTCTTTCCGAACGAGAAAGGCGAGATTGACGACAATCGCCTTAACGTCACCCAAATGAAAGAGCTCGTTTCTCGGTTCAAATCATTGGTTAGAGAGCGCGCCGGGAGCGATTTCCCGACTTGCCCTTGGGAGCAACTTTGGGGTTCTGTCGGTGCCGTCTTCGGTTCTTGGATGAACGACAGGGCCGATGTCTATCGAAAAAAATACGGTATTCCAGCTTCATGGGGAACCGCAGTGAACGTTCAAGCCATGGTTTTCGGAAATTCCGGTAAAAAATCGGGATCGGGAGTAGGTTTTACTCGTGATCCCGCGAGCGGCGAGAAAGTGCTCTATGGAGAATTTCTCACCAACGCTCAAGGAGAAGACGTGGTTGCCGGTGTTCGTACTCCTCGTCCCGTCTCCCAGCTCAAGCGAGTTCTTCCCAAATCCTTCAATGGTTTGGTAGCTGTCCAAAAGAAACTTGAGAAGCACTTTAAGGATATGCAGGACTTCGAGTTTACAATCGAGGACGGAAAGCTGTACATGCTGCAAACCCGTAACGGCAAGCGGACAGGCATTGCTGCAGTTCGTATCGCAGTCGAGATGGTTAAGGAACGTCTTATCGACTGGAAAACGGCAATAACTCGAGTTCCTGCGGACCAACTTGACCAAGTTTTGTCACCTGTCTTCGACGTCGCTGCGGTAAAGAAAGCCGACCTCCTTTGCAAAGGTTTGCCCGCTGGCCCCGGTGCTGCGAGTGGTCGCATTTTTCTTAATGCCGATCGAGCTGTTATCGAAGCGAAGAAGGGTCCCGTATTGCTCACTCGCGTTGAAACTTCCCCTGAAGACTTGCGCGGTATGATTGCAGCAGCGGGGATTCTCACTTCTCGTGGTGGAGTCTCCTCTCACGCTGCCTTGGTTGCACGTCAGATGGGCAAAGTTTGCGTATGTGGTGCCGCTGACCTGGAAGTCGATTACAAGGCTCGCACGGTCAAAGTTGCCGGAAAGATCTTCAAGGAAGGCGACTACCTTTCAATCGATGGTACGAGTGGCGAGGTGTTTTCAGGTGAGCTCAAAACAGCTCCATCCGAGATCATCCAAGTTCTCGTAGATAAAAAGTTGGATCCTAAAAAGAGTAACGATTACAAGAATTTTGCAAAGTTGATGGATTGGTGCGAAAAAGCTACCAAGCTAGGTGTTCGGACCAATGCCGACTCTCCGTCACAAGTTGCTAATGCAATCGCTTTCGGCGCATCGGGAATTGGTCTTTGCCGTACCGAGCATATGTTTTTCGAGGGCAACCGGATCGACGCCATGCGCGAAATGATTTTGGCCGAGGAAGAAGCTACTCGCCGCAAAGCTTTAAAGAAGCTTCTGCCCTACCAGCGGCGGGATTTCGCCGGAATTTTCAAGGCCCTCGAAGGTCGTCCGGCTACCATTCGCTTGCTCGACCCGCCTCTTCATGAGTTTCTCCCTCATGATGAATCTGCTCAGCGTGGTCTTGCAAAAAAATTGGGCGTTTCACTAGCCTCGATTAAAAGGCGCGTTGAAGATCTTCATGAATTCAATCCTATGCTGGGCCACCGTGGTTGTCGTCTCGGGATTTCATATCCGGAGGTAACGGAAATGCAGGCTCGGGCTATTTTTGAGGCCGCCGTTCAAGTGCAAGCCGGTGGAACCGACGTTACCCCTGAACTCATGGTTCCTCTCGTTGGTTTCTCTAAGGAACTCGATCTTCAGGTTGAGGTTATTCATCGTGTAGCCAAGGAAGTTTTTGCGGCCAAGGGAGCCAAGGTGAAATATCTGGTTGGCACAATGATCGAAATTCCGAGAGCAGCCTTGACTGCCGACGAGATAGCCAGAACAGCTCAGTTCTTTAGTTTTGGAACTAATGATCTGACACAGACGGCTTTGGGTATGAGCCGTGATGATTCCGGTAGCTTTCTGTCTAATTATACCGAGCTTGATATTCTTTCCCAAAACCCTTTTGCCAGTGTCGATCAGAGCGGTGTAGGGAAGTTGATGGAAATGGCGGTAAAGCTGGGTAAAAAGAGTCGCCGCAACATTAAGCTGGGTATCTGTGGAGAGCATGGTGGCGATCCCGAAAGTGTCAAGTTTTGTCACAAGATAGGACTCCACTATGTTAGTTGCTCTCCTTACCGAGTTCCAACCGCTCGTCTAGCAGCAGCACAAGCTGCTGTCGAAAGCTAACCGAACATCCGAATTTGGCTTCACGCCCGAAAAGTAGTTTTTTTTTCGCGGGTCGGTCTCCTTTATTGCGAGATCGACCCGCTTTCATTTTCGAGGTCGTGGACCGTTCGATCGAATCTCGTGTTTGAGGTAAGCGAAAAGCCTAGGCGAGTTGAGCGAGCCTTTTTGGTTTCGGTTGTCAGGCACAAAGAAGAGGAGGCTCGGGCTGTATCTTTGTTGAAAGAGTTGAAGGAGCTTGTGGAAAACCTTGGAATCGAGGTCATGGGTTCGATATTGGCTCGGGTTCGAAAGACCTATCCTAAATTTTTGCTAGGCAAGGGCAAGGTACAGGAAATCCTTGAACTTGCGCAGGCTGCCGAGTGCGACGTAATTGTATTTGATAATGAACTGACTCCTGGGCAGCAGAGGAATTGGGAAAAAGAATGCAAGGGAGCCGTAATCGATAGGCATGAGGTAATCATTGATGTATTTGCTGATCGCGCTCAAACTCGCGAAGCGGTCCTTCAAGTGGAATTGGCTCGTCTTGAATATTCCCTGCCTCGCCTTCGCCGGGCATGGACTCACCTCGGCAGGCAACGTGGTGGTGGGGTTACTCAGCGTGGGGAGGGAGAGGCTCAGCTTGAGTTGGATCAGCGTATGCTTCGAGACAAGATCGCCTCAACGAAACGTGAACTCGTTCAAGTGATTCGGCAACGTACCTTGAGCCGCAAGCGTCGTCGTCGCGTACCCGTGCCGACAGCTTCCATCGTGGGCTATACCAACGCAGGGAAATCCACGTTGCTCAACAAGTTGACTGGCTCCGACATCTATGTCGCCGACAAGCTTTTCGCCACTTTGGATCCGACCAGTCGGAAGATGAATTTACCTTCCGGTCGAAGCCTTGTTCTAACGGATACGGTTGGTTTCGTAAGGAATCTCCCGCACCGGTTGGTGGATGCGTTCAAGGCAACTCTCGAGGAGGCTTTGGTCGCCGATTTTCTTATTCACGTGGTTGACCTTTCCTCCGGAGAAGCCGTCGAACAAATGGAGACGACTCTTGAGGTTCTCAAGGAATTGGGGATCGTCGAAAAAAAAATCGTCACTGTCTTCAACAAAGTCGATTTGGTCAATGATGAGATCGAGCGTGCTTCTGCCCGTTTTAAGGATCCCGACGCCATCTTTGTAAGTGCGACAACGAGCGAAGGACTTGAGGCGTTGGCCATTGTCTTTGAGGGTATCTTGAAAGAAGGTGTCGTGGAGCGTGAATATCTTGTGCCACATGATCGCTATGATCTGGTTGCTCGACTTCGTCGGGCAGGTTCTATCCGAAGGGAAGAACCAAACGAAGCTGGGGTTTTCCTATTGGCTAGCCCTGTAGATGCTCTGATCCCCGTTATGGAAGCGTTTCGTTCCAAACACGGATCTTAGTTCATGCTGGCTTGGAGTGAACGGTAACTATTGCTAGCTGTTTTTTTGTCGAAGCCAGTCGACCCAAGTAACTCTAAGCATTCCGGCTGCGAGCCAGAACACACCCGTAATGCATAATGATGTGTAAGCTGCGACATAAAGTATTATGTCCGGATCGTTCGATGGTACGTGAGACTTGAAAACATCGCACATGAAGATAAAGAAAATCACCGTTAGAGCCGCATCTATGATGCGACCATTTTTAGATATTAGCTTAATTTCTTCTTTTTCCTTGCTCATGGGATAGATGTTTCAAAATGTTGAGATGATGCCCGCGGGTCAAACCTTATCCTGTTTAATTTACCTGACTCATGATGAGTTGCTTGATTTCGCCGATGGATAGTTCGAGCAACTCGGAGGCAGCCATTCGGTTGCTCGGGATGGAGGGAAGGGAATCCAATTTTTCCCTTAGGATCAAATTGCGGTTGGCCGCGACTTCGTCTACGCGATCGATGGGAGTGAAGTGAGGAGCGGAAGCAAGGGCCTGTGGGCATTCACGGATAATGTCGCGGATAGCGACTACGGATTCGGCAAACCGATCCAATTCCGCTTTTGTGTAACTTTCGGTCGGCTCGATCATTAAGCCGTAGATCTCCGGAAATGCTACTGTGGGAGCATGGAAACCGAAATCCAGAAACAGCTTGCCTACCTGCGGTATGGCTTGGGATCTCGGAATCCCCGCAGCCTCTATGCTAGCAAAATCCTCTTCGCTCAGGGTGAGAATGAATTCGTGCATGCGTGGGGTGCCGATGGCGCCTGTAGGCAGGGTAGGGTAGCTTTTTCCCAGCTTTTCGAATAGATAGCGTGAGGAAAGTACCGCTAGAGCAGACATTCGGGGCACACCTTCTTTCCCCAAGCGCAGCAGATAGGAGAGTGCCCTGACCTTGTGTCCGAAGTTTCCGTGGTGACGATGAAAAGATCCGATCGACTTCTTTGTTCGAAGTTGGCGAAACAAACCATCTTCGCTTCTCACTACTTGAGTGCCCGGCAAGTATTCTGCCAAACATTGGGAAACCGCCACGATCGCATCGCCCGGTCCTCCTCCGCCATGAGGGATGGTCCAAGTTTTGTGGAGGTTGTTGTGCACGGCGTCGACTCCCAGAGCCTCTAGGTTCACTTGGCCTGCAATGGCGTTCATGTTTGCACCATCCATGTATACGAGACCACCCGCAGCATGCACCTTGTCGGCGATTGCCTTGAAATCAGTCTCGAAGACACCCGAGGTGTTTGGGTTGGTTATCATTACTCCGCAGAGGCGTTTTCCGTGTGCGGCGAGCTTATCGTCGAAGTCTTCCGGATCAACTCGTCCGTCAGGTAAGGCTTCCAAATGTACGATGCCGGTCGATGGGTCGAAGCCTGCCATGACGGCGGTGGCAAAATTGGTGCCATGAGCCGATTTCGGGATGAACACGACGTCGCGATCATTATCGAGGCGATCCCGATGGTAGGCTTGAAAAAGCTTCAGTCCGACGAGTTCTCCTTGGGCTCCCGCCACCGGCTGAGTCGTCACTGCGGGCAAACCCGTGATTTTTGCAAACCACTCCTGGATGGCATAAAGAACCTCTAGCGGCCCTTGGACGTCTTCGACGGGAGCCTGCGGGTGAGCCTCGGAAAAACCAGGAAGTCCCGCTGCCCAGTCGTTTACCAAGGGGTTGTACTTCATGGTGCAGGAACCTAGAGGATAGCAGGCGTCGTCGGGGCTGACGTTCAGCTCGGCGAGCTTTCCATAATACTCGCGAATATCGCCTTCGGGGATTTCGGGTAAGCCCGTCGCGCCTTCACGCAGTTGACTGGTAGGAATTTCGGGTAGCGAGACCGAGCCGGCTTCGTTTGCCGGGAAGATTGACTGAAAGAAAGATATCAGTTTCTCTAAATCTTCTTTGGTCGCCAGATCATTGAAGGATATCTTCAACAGGTTTTTTGGGGAATCTCCGGGTAGGCGCTTGGAAACGTCGATGCCGATGTGAAGATCTGCCTTTCGGCCAAGTTCTATGATTTCAGAAACCGGCTTGTCGAGTTGGAGGAGCGCCTCGTTGAAGAATGGGGTGTCCGGGAATGCTAACTCTATTCCTGGAAGGCGTAGAAGTCGATTCACTGTTTCGACTGCGCTTTTGCGAGCCGAAGCCAAAGCTTCAGCCATGCCGCTTTCGCCTTTGGCTAGGGTAGCGGCGCCAGCCAAGGTCGCGAGGAAGGCTTGGTTGGAGCATACGTTAGACGTCGCTTTTTCTTTTCGTATGTGTTGTTCACGGGTGGAGAGAACCATTACAAGACATTCTCGACCGTCTTCATCCTTCGCTTTCCCTACGAAGCGTCCGGGAGTTGCTCGAACCATGTTGCGAACCTTGTCGTTGTGACGAGCGGCGAATACCCCTAATCCGGGCCCTCCGAAATTTGGCCGTATTGCCATGTGCTGGGCCTCGCCCGCCAGAAAGTCGGCTCCATCCGTTCCGAATTCGGACGGTGGCTTGAGTCCGCCGGCGGCAAGCAGCATGGGGTCGATGCAGGCCACGGACTTAACTCGCTGTTCTCTGGCAAACTCCGTCAATTCATCCACTTCTTCAAGTAGGCCTAAACTGTTCACCTGGGGGAACACGATACATGCGAGTTCGTCCCCGAGAGCTTCAGCTTGTAGGCGAAGAGCGGAAAGGTCGATTGTACCCGTTGAGGGATCCATGGCGGCGAAGGCAAGGGTAATCTCAGTATCGGTCGTAAGCGTGCTCAGAACTTCCATATCTTCCGGAAAAAGCGTTTCCGCGATGATGGCAGTTGAGGAACCTCTCTTAAGGCGAATAGCGCAGCAGATGGCCTCGAAGATGGCCATGGAGCGATCGTACAGGGAGGAATTCACTGCCTCGAAACCGGTTAGGGTGCTCATTACGCACTGGTAAATCCAATGCGTCATCAAGGTGCCTTGGCTTCGTTCCGGTTGGTAGGGAGTGTACGAGGTGGTGAGAGGCCTTAGGTTGGAAACGTAGGAGACCACGGGATGTACTTCCCAAGAGGGTAGGCCGTCCCCAATGAAAGAAGTCCGTAGATTCGTTTGCTCAGAAATTCTGTGCAGGCTTTTCTGTAGGTTTTGGTAGGAGAGTTCATCCGGCAATTCCAAGGGTTCCGAAAATCTGACTTCGCTTGGAACATGGGAGAACAGGTCCTCGAGTTTTTCCACTCCCACTGTTTCGAGCATCGACTTAATGTCTTCTTCTGTGGCGGAGACGTAATGGCGGGTGAGTTCCCGTGGGAATTCGTTCGGTTCATATCCGAGCGGAGGTGGCTGGTTTTCTGAAATCGCTTGAGGAGATTCTGCTGTCATTTGGTTCATTGGTGTAAGAGTCTTTACTTTTTTTCCCTCAGACGTAACGAGAAATTATTCACATCTTTGAAATTAATTCTTTTTAAGCCAAGCTACTTGGGTCAAGTCGTAATAATATGCATCGGTCGGCGTACCCATTCTCGTTGAAAAAAGTCCATACTTCTGGAAAATTTATATCATACGTTTACTAACTGAATTATAACTTTAACCTTGTGCAAAGCTAGCCCTAAGCCAAGCTTTCATGATTTTATTCCAATTGAATTCTTCTCTTAAGTTCTGAGTCCCCTCAAAGACTATCTTTTTCCGCTAACCAAACTACGCCATGCAAATTCACATTAACAAGGATGGGCAGCCTTACGGGCCTTACACCGTTGATCAACTCAGGGAATATGTTCAGCAAGGTCACTTCACCGAACATGATTACGCCTGTTACGATGGCCAGAACTGGGTGACTGTCGCTCAAGTGCCTGGCTATGCCGGTGGGGCTCAGGCTCAACCGCAACAACCTCAGCAAGATGGGCAGGCTCAAGCCTCCGCCCAACAAGCCCAAGCAGCATCCCATCATCAGGCCCAAGTCGCCGAAGCTCATGCAATGGCTGCGGCTGCTACCGCTACGGCAGCCAAGAAAAAGAAGATTATTTTGTTTTCGAGCATCGGTGGGGTTGCGGCTTGCTTGATAGTCGGTTTGTTGATTTGGGCTCCATGGTCGGGTGGAGGTGATGACGACTCCGGTGAAGACATTGCCGGTGCCGACGCTGATGGTGATGATTCCGAAAAGGATCAAGAGGGTGGCGATGCCGATAACGGGAATTCCCCGCCTGCATCGTCAGGCAATTCCTCGGGTTCGGTAAGTTTGATCGACAGAGTTCCAGCCAACGCTATGGCATTGGCTAAGTTGGACTTGAAGCAAATTCTCGACAAAAGCAAAAGCAGTCCGCAAGCCAAGTCGATGCTCGAGAATATGGTGCCACCTCCCTTCAAGGGAGTTTTTGACGATCCCGCTTCTGTCGGCATCGATCTTTCCGAACCCTTATTGGCCTACTTTCTAGTCAACCCCGTGGAGCCTGACGAAGATCCCATGTCAGGGATTGCCGCCAAGGTTTCGGATTCTGCCAAACTAAAGGATTTTTTGCAGTCAATTGGTGTTGATAAGGCAGCCAAAAATCAGGAATCCAAGGACAGTTATGTGTTGTGGGAAATGGATACTGATGAACATTACTTCGCATTCAGTGACGAAATAGTCATCTTGGTTGGATGCGACGGGACTAGTTTGCACGGGACTAAATTAGTTGTTGAAGAACTTGCTCGATTTATGAACGCCGATGGTTCCGATTCTTTTGCCAAGTCTCACGATTTGTCTGGCCTTGATGCTAAGAAATACGATGCCGGTGTTTTCGTGAGCGCCGACAACTTGGCTTCCGTAGCCGATGGCCAGGAAGTGCCCGACGAATTATTGGATTTGGGAGAAGGGGGATCTTTGTTCGGAGGATTGCGATTCGATGCCGGAGAAGTTGTGCTCGAATTTTCGGGTAAAGCGCAAAACATCCCGGATCTGGGCGGTGGAGGTATTTCTTCGGCCTTAACGAAGTTTTTGAGCGCGGATGCCTTGGCTAATCTTTCGATGTCCTTCAACCTCAAGAGCCTTGCTGAATTGGCGGAGACGGCTATTGAGTCGCAAGGTGGCCCAAGTTTGGACGACCCCGTTCCCAACATGAATTTCAAGCCCCGCGAGGTGCTTGACGTTTTTCAGGGCGGATTTGCCTTTTCGATCACTAAGTTCACAGGAGATGGGGGAGGAGAGTCGGATGTCGAAGATTTTGAAACTTCACCAGGTGATTTCGGTGCTCCCGGAGATGCGGGAGCTGAGGCTGACCCTTTTGGCAGGCCTTCTGCATCTGCAGAGGATAAAGCTGTTTCAGATGTAGAAAATCCGTTTGGTGTTCCTTCGGGAAATCCGGCGGTGGAAGCTCCTCCATTCGCCGTGCCCGGTGGTTCGTCCGGTTCTTCGACCGCTTCCCCCGGAGGTTTTCCGGACCGTCCCGGGTTTCCCGACGGTGGTCCTTCCGGCGCGTCCCCTGATATGCCCCTTCAGTTCGTGTTGGCGGCTTCGATTGACACAGCTAAATTTCAGGCTCTCTTGAGCAATCATCCCCCTGTTGCAGGTGCTATGGCCATGGCTTCCCTGGCTGGTGTTAGCATAACACCGACCGAAGGCGCATTGGTCGTCTCCACGTCGGACAACAAGGATGTCGCCGCCGCAGGCGGTTTTTCATCGCCTATCAGTTCCTCTACTTCATCTATCTTCAAGGAGAATGATTTCGTAGTCCAAGTAAGTTCGGAATCCATATTGAAGATTGTTAAGGAAGAAGTCAAAGGGCCTGAGGCTTTATTGATTGCGGGTGCCTTGACCAAGTTCGATGGTCTCGCCATCACTGCCGATAGTGGAAAAGGGGAGGGAACTTTTTCTCTCCGCTTGGGCATGACCGATAAAAAGACAAACAGCCTAGCCGCGATTTTGGATTTAGCCGCCCCCTTTGCCGCCATGTTGGGATCAATACCTGGCCAACCTTAATTACACCTTCCATAGAGCGAGGGGCTTAATCCCGCTACAACAGCCCTTGAGGTTTCTCTTAAGTTGTCGTTTCAAGCGAAAGCGATCAGCTTGAACATAGGAAGCAGTTTTTAGTTCTTCGATTTCTACACGGCCTTCCTGCTTTCTTTTATTGAATCATTCTTCGGGCAAGCGGCCGTTTTGCCAATTGTTTCGCTCGATTACGTTNCCGNCATTGTCGTAGACGACTTCTTCTCCGTGCAACTTTCCATTGACTAGGGAGGCCATGCCTTTGAGCGAGCCNTTGTCGCGAAGGATTACGAATTTGCCTGTGAACGCTTGCCCGGTCTTCTTGATGTGCACTACGTCTATGCCGCCGATCACTTGGTTTTTGAAATAATTTTCCGCCTCTGAGGTCGTTCCTCTCCAAACTACTTCGTCCTCCCCCGTGGCGGGAGCTGTTGGCAGTGGTTTCGGTTCAGGTATCGGTTCGGGTGCCGGCGGAGCCTGCGGAGGTTCGGGGAGTGGAGCAAAGACTTCGGCGACTGAAGGTGGAGGTGGTACAGAATCAACAGGGGGTGAGGGAGTCGGGATTTCCGGAAACGGTGGTGGCGCAGGTGGCGGCAAGGGCTCGACTGTTACGGGAGGAGTCGGCGGAATTGGTTTAGGAAGAGGTTGAGTGGGAATCTCTTGAATCTCTTCAACGACCGGAGGTGGTGCGGGTATGGGGTCTGGTGGCGGAGGGGGAGGGGCTGGATCGGGCTTTTTCTCAATCACTTTTGTTTCAGGCGGATCCTGCAAAGCCGGGACAGGCGAGGGTTCCGGTAGTAGTTCCGGCAATGACGGAGGTTTTCCCGCCTTCCAGATTCCAACCAGTTTTGAGCCGTCCACCCTCGTCATCACACCTTCGCCATCCTGCAGGTCGTTGGACCAACTACCTCGATAGTGAGCTCCGTTTGGAGAGATAAACGCGCCTTCTCCGTGACGTTTCCCGTTTAGAAATTCTCCAACGTAGCTGGAACCATTCGTCCACTTGTAGCTACCTTGTCCCGTACGTTTCCCGTTCAGGTATGCACCTTCGTAGATTTCACCCGAGGTCCAAGTGAATCGGCCTCTTCCATGTCGAGCGTCTTTTTCAAATTGTCCCTCATACTTCGATTTGTCTTTCCATACGTAGGTGCCCATTCCCTGTTTGCGTCCTGACCGGTCCACTATTCCTTCGTAGCGACCGTCTGCAAAGTCGACAGTTGCTTGTTTGGATGAATTACAACACGACAAAAACAAGGCCATCACTATCAATGGCACATGGACGAAATACAAGCCTTTCATTCAATCATGAAACAACGTTCCAAGATTACGGGCAAGCGTGTAAATTGATTTCCCTTGCTTGGTGATTTCCTAATTATATTTGCATCTTGCCTGTAAATTCGCGAAAAGGGTTTCTTCAGTGTTACCGGAGAGGTGGCAGAGTGGTCGAATGTGCCTGACTCGAAATCAGGTGTGCCGTAAGGTACCGGGGGTTCGAATCCCTCCCTCTCCGCCATTGTTTAAATTTTATTACAACTTCATTAGTCAGGTGAAAGAAGAAGATTCCGAATCCGAATTGCCTGCATGCGTTACGGACAGTTGTGTCTATCCCGAAACCTGTCGTTGGAATCACCGCTGTATGGAGGAGGGAATGCTGGAAAGCAAGAAAGCCAAAATGGTTCGCGAGGAAACCCTCGGTCGCGAGGATTGCGACGAAATGGAAAAGTGAAAATTTTTCTTTCGGGCTTATTCGCGTTGTTGGTCTTTTGCGGGTCCTGCGGCGAAGAACATTCTTCTGAGGAAAAAAAAGGCGACTCGTCGCTTGAAAGAAAGATCAAGCTTATTGTGAAATCTCGCGAGGAGGCTGATCGAAAAGTCTTTTTCCAGGAGAAAGATGCCCAGCGGCATGAAGCAGTATTCGTTCGACTGTGGGATGCTATGCGAAAAGGGGAACCGTTTTCCGCATTGAGCAAATTTCCCTTCGAGACATTTAGTATTCCTGATGCCAAGCAAACGACTTCTCTTTCGTTTGGACCATATCCGATCGACCATGTTGTTTTTACCGGGCAAGCGGAAACCTTGAAGCCTGAAGCGGTCCGAACAATTTTAGCAGGTGCCAAAGCCTCGGGTTGGCGAATCGTACAGAGCGAATGGCATCATGTGACTTTCGTTCCCGGCGAGAGCGGAAGAGACTCACGCTCCGAGGTGTCTTTTGAAATACACACCGAGAAGCCGGAAATTCACAAGCGGAGCATATTGAAAGGAATTCTAGAGGTGTCTTGGGAGAACTCAGGCGATGAGATGAAAACGCCTGCACCCAAAACTCTTTCCGTTCAAGATTTTCAAATCTTCGAGAGCAAAGGAGCTACGCCTTTTCGAAAAATAGCCGTTATTGATCCGAAGACTTTTGGTAAACGACCTGCCTGTAATCCATTACTCGCCCAGGATCTGAATGGGGACGGTCTCTCCGAAATTGTTCTCGTTGGAGCTAATTTGCTTTTTATCAACCGAGGTGGCGGTCGTTTTGATAAAGCCGATTTTCTAAAAAAAATTCCCGACGCACCTCACAACGTAGGCGTACTGGCGGATTTTACGGGGGATGGTCGCATCGACTTTGTGGGCGCTTCTGAAAACTCTTTCGAACTGTTTCTTTTCGATGGAAACGAAGGCGGCAATTTCGAGAAGCCGGGAAGATCGTGTTTTTCAAGTCGTTTGATTCTCCCCCAAACTCTTACTGCCGGTGACGTAGACGGTGATGGCGACTTGGACTTGTTTCTGGGCCAGTACCGATCACCTTATCTTGATGGCTCCATGCCTACGCCCTTTCACAATGCAAACGACGGTCACCCCGACTATTTGCTCATAAACGATGGAACAGGCAATTTCACGGACTTTACTGAATCTTCCGGTTTGATGATGAAGCGCCAGCGTAGAACCTATGCGTCCAGTTTCGTGGATTTGGATGATGACGGCGATCTTGACCTTGCCGTAACTGCCGACTTTGCGGGCTTGGACCTTTATGCCAACGACGGTAAGGGTTACTTTGAGGATGTGACCGGGAAATGGGCGACTCAACGACATGGTTTCGGTATGTCCCACGTTTTTGGAGATCTCAATCGCGACGGTCTTCAGGATCTTTATTTTGTTGGGATGAGTTCGACTACGGCCCGTCGCTTGGATCGCTTGGGAATCACTCGATCCGATTTCGAGGAATATACTCCGATGCGGGCTCCGATGACTTTTGGAAACCGTTTGCTTTTCGGTCAATCCAAGGGCGGTTTTCGCCAAGCTCCGATCGCCGGTAAAGTGGCAAGGACCGGATGGGCATGGGGATGCGCCGCTCAAGATTTCGATAATGACGGCGACCTCGACCTTTTTGTCGCCAATGGACATCTTAGCGGTCAATCGTCACGGGATTATTGCACCACCTATTGGTGCCATGACTTGTACGAGGGGAACTCTTCGAAAAATCTGATTTTGAAATCTTTTTTCGATCGGCAATTCAAGGGTGGGGTGGGCCAGTCCATCTCGTGGAACGGTTACGAGCATAATGCTCTGTTTCTCAACAAAGGTCTCGGCGAAGACTTTCTTGGCGTCGGCTTTCTTCTCGGTGTTGCAGGCGAGTTTGATTCTCGTTCCGTGCTTACCGATGATCAGGATGGGGATGGACTGGTCGACTTACTCGTGGTGGAGTACGACACCAAGACCTACGGGCAGCGAGTCCACGTCTACCGCAACGAGTGGCCGAACGCGGGCAACTGGATTGGAGCTCGTCTGCGTGGGCCGGCTATTGGCGCCAAGGTGACTGTGAAGGCGGGAGAAGAGGTTTGGTCGCGAAGTCTAGTTACGGGAGATTCCTTTTCGGCCCAGAAGGCGAACGTCGTTCACTTCGGCCTAGGTAAATTGGGCGCCGTCGATTACTTGGATGTGCGTTGGCCGGATGGGAAGGTTTCCCGCTTGCCGACTCCAAAGACGAATCTTTACCACGAAATAGCCCGCTGACTCCGGGACAACCGAGTTCACCTATTTCTTTAGGCCGTTTAGGTAGTTTTGCCTAAGCGCGGATAATCGATTCACTACGTCGGGATTGTCCTTGGCTAGGTTTTTTGATTCACCGGGATCCTCGGCCAAGTCGGCGAGGAAAACTTGTCCGGAAGGTTCTCGACCTTTGGGACGGTTGTGGTCTCTGGGATTTAGCAGCAATTTCCAATTGCCTTCCCTTACCACGGATTGGTTGCCGAGTTGCCAGTAAAAGCTTTTGTGCGGTGAAGCGGTCTTATCGTCTGAAATTACCTCGACCAAACTTTTCCCGTCGAGCTTGCGATCATTTGGTAATTTAGCTCCGCTGAATTCGGCTAACGTCGGAAACCAATCGCATCCCGTGGCCATTTGCGATCGGACTTCGCCTTGCGGTATTTTGCCTGGCCAAGAGACGATGGAAGGAACACGAATTCCGCCCTCGAAAAGACTGCCCTTGGCTCCGCGATAAGGCCCTGAATTGCCGCCACCTCCAAAGGTGCGTGTTTCAATGGAGTGACCATGGTCGGACTGGAAGAGGATGATGGTGTTTTCTCGCAAACCAAGTTTCTCCACATGAGTCACCACCTTGCCAATGATTTCATCCATGGACGATATGAATGCCCCGTACTTGTCCCGAGGATGTGGGAGATCCTTGTAGTGCTCCCGCCATTTGTCCGTTCCCTGAAGCGGGTAGTGGGGCCAATTGATCGCCCAGTACATGAAGAACGGTCGTTTTGCGTTTTTGTCTATGAACGAGTTGCACTCGCGAACCATGAGATCTCCGAAATATTGACCGTCTTCCCAAATTTCGACGCCGTTGCGCCACAGGTCGTGCAGGTTAGGAGGTACCCAGTAGAAGAAGTGGGAATAGTTGTCGATGCACCCGCCCATGTGTCCGTAGGAGAAGTCGAAACCTTGTCCGTTGGGCATGGTTTCGGGAGTGTACCCGAGATGCCATTTGCCGACATGGGCCGTGGCATATCCCGCGTCCTTGAAGATTTCCGCCATGATTACTTCCTCAGTCGGCAATCCTGCCTTTCCCTTGTGGGAGGAAACGTTTCCGGGTACGCCTGCACGCGGTGGAAATCGTCCCGTAAGCAAGCCCGCCCGTGATGCCGAGCATATGGCAGAGGGAGAATACATTTGGGTGAAGCGAACTCCCGTTCGAGCTAGTTTATCCAGGGTAGGTGTGGCGAGATCCTTCGAGCCGTAGCAGTTGGCGTCGACGGATCCTTGGTCGTCCGAGTAGATGAGTATGACGTTTGGCTTGTTCTTGGCCGCGAGGTTTACAAGGCAAAACAACAACCCCGGGCTAAAAAATTTGAACATGGTTCAGATTCCCCCGTCGGTTTGGCCATCTCGCAAGGAAACCGGCGGACCGAGAATTTCTCTAAGCACGAGGGCTTTGCGGAGAGAATTGGGATTCTGAAGGTCGCTCACAATCGATTGGGCTAATGCGTTGGTCTTTCCGGAACCTATTTCAAAGGCGTTCAAGTTCTTTTGAGTGGCGTCACTATGGGTGCTGTCGCTTTTTTGAGGGTAGGCCACTTGATTCGAAGTTTCCTGCTGAGCTAGAGGCGGGGGAGCAGGAGAAGGGTCTTTAGAAGCTTCTATGGGGAGTGGAGAAGGCACTAAATATTCCTCGGGAATCTCTTCGATACTTTGTTCCTTTCGTTGGTATTGCTGTTCTCCCGTTGCCCTGCTTTTTTCCCAGAAGTCGCGTAGGACATCCCTTAATTCGGGGGTATCCTCTTCCACTTCATCCGAATCGGATCCCTCTCTCGGTTGCCTTGTAGGAGGGGAGGGAGCATTCTCATCTTTCTTTTTGAAAAGCCTGCCAATGAGGGAGGCTAGGACCAAAAGCAAAATGATAAGACTGTCGAACTGAATGTCGGGCATCTTGCCGAGTGCTTGGATGTTTTAAACTTACGATGATTGCTCTGACTTTGAAATTGTTTCGCGCATATCGGTGTCGGACTGAACGTTGCGCATGCGATAATAGTCCATGATACCGAGGTTGCCACTGCGAAAGGCTTCCGCCATGGCAAGAGGGATTTGAGCTTCGGCCTCAACTAGTTTTGCCTGCATCTCCTGAACCTTGGCCGTATTTTCTTGCTCCATTGCTACAGCCGCGGCTCGACGAATTTCGGCTTGGGCTTGGGCCACTTCCTTGTCTGCTGCAGCTTGTGACGTGCGAAGCATTGCCCCGCGGTTTTCGCCGAGGTCGACGTCGGCTATGTCAATGGACAGAATTTCGAATGCGGTTCCTTGGTCAAGTCCTCTGGCGAGGACGCTTTCGGTGATGGAGTTCGGGTTCTCCAGAACAATCTTATAATTTTCGGATGACCCGATGGTGGAGACGATACTCTCGCCCACCCGCGCGATCACTGTTTCCTCTTGGGCACTACCCACATAGCGATCCAGGTTGCTGCGTACGGTAACGCGGGCCCTTACCTTTACTTGAATCCCGTCCTTGGCCACGCCGTCGATGGTTTCGCGACCCTCTATCACGCAATCGATAACCTTGGGGTTGATTGAAGTGCGTACTGCCTCCAGAACGGATTTTGTTGTTCCTTTTGTTGCCAAGTCAATGGCGCAAGCCCTATCCCATGACAACTCTATGTTCGCTTTCAACGCTGCGATAAGAGCCTGAACCGTCTGCACGACGTTTCCCTCGGCCAAGTAGTGAGCCTCAAGTTCGTCGGTAGTCAAGGCGATCCCCGCTTTCATTGCAGTAATGCGAGCATCGACGATTAGCCCCACCGGGACGCCTCGTAAACGCATCGCCAACAAGGTGCTGAAGCCAACCTTGGCTTTGGCCAGCAAAGCTTTCAACCAAGTGTTGAAAAAAGAGACTATAATAAAAAAGATGACGAGACCGACGACGAGTACGAGGCCGATTAGAATATATTCCCACTGCATGATATAAGGATTTTTAAGGTGTTTGTTTAATCAATGAATTGATGTGTTTCCGAGAAAAGGATTATGTTCACCAGATTCTTAGGGAGTGATCGTCAAAGCTCAAGATCAGAGTTTTCTTACTTTCAGTCTGTAACCGTCTTTACCGCTTACGCATAGAGTAGTACCTTTTGTGGCGTATCCGTCCTCGCAAAAGGCATCGTATCGCTCGTCTCCGATGGCGATAATACCTTCGGGCTTCAACGGTGTTGCCGCTCTGCCTTCCATGCCCACTACTTCATCGGGAGCCACCGGAGGATTGCTTGAGCCACTAACGGATTTACCCAGGAAAAAAGCTTTTCCTAGACGACTTCCTTCCAGCCACCTCAATTCAATCAAGACCAGAAAGATGGCGCCAATCCCTCCTAGTAAAAAGGTCAACCCGGATGCAAACCAGTCGCCATATTCTTGGTGAGCGGCCACTGCTGCTCCTATGATGCAACAGAATCCCAGTATCCCAAGCACTCCACCGGGAACTAAGACCTCAAAAAAAATTAAGGCATAGCCGATGAGGATTAGTCCGATTATCCAGCTCATGCTTTTTTCTTTATCGAGACCACGAGATTGAAATCCCGACGACTCACGACTTCGACGGTTTCTCCTTTGCGAATTGTTCCCGCTTGAGCTTGAGACTCGTAACGCCTTCCTGCTATTTCTACCTCGCCCGTTGGATACAGTTGGGTTACGGCCAACCCTTCCGTCCCGATCTCGGGCAGTTCATCGGGAGCATCCGACGAATCCGCCCCTCCCGTGACCACGGGGTTCGCTCCGCCAACTGTCCTGGCTAGCACGAAACTGTTCCACAATGGCGTATGAGGTAACAGCCGGGCTGATAAAATTCCGAGACCGACCGTTATGAGCAAACCATAACAAAGGTCCAGAATCGGTTGGCGAAACAAGTCGATGGACCAAGTGAAGTCCGGAGTTGGCCACACGTCGACCATTGCCCACAGCAAGGAGCCCAACATCATGACTAATCCCAGCAAGGCGGGTACCACCAGTCCGGGGAACAAAAAAACTTCCAGCGCCACCAGGCACGCTCCGAGAAGAAAAACGATGACTTCCTCGTAACCCGCGAAACCTGCAACGTACTTGCTGCCGAAAAATATCATCAAAAAAACCAGTCCCGATGCCCCGAAAACTCCGAATCCAGGTGTTTTGAACTCAATGAAAAGCAACAGCATGCCTAATCCCATGATGATTGGTCCGACGCTATTTAGCCATAGCCCAAGCCCTTCCGCCCAGTTTACCTCCATTCTAACGACCTCGTAGTTGCCTTCCCCATACTTTTCGGCAAGCAGATCCTCGATTGTCTTGTAGATGCCAGTGCCTAGAAGCGGTTGAGGGGGCTCTCCGTATACTTTTACGGCTTCCTCAGCTGTGAGTGTCAGCAATTCTCCCTCTCCTTGGATCGGAGAATCATCCGCGGTCATGGGTTGCTCACCCTCTACAACGAGAGTCTCGTTCGCGTCCATCATTGCGGCCATCACCCTAGCGCGATATCTATGCTTGCCCGAGAAACTCCGTATTTTCGCCTTAAGATAGGAATTCACTTTGCGTTTCATCGCGGAATCAATGTTCCCACCGCCCCCGCTTACTGCTTCGGCAGCCCCTATCTGCCCGTAGGGCGCAAAGGCGATTTCGTTCGTAGCGATCGCTATGTAAGCGCCTGCGGAAATGGCTTCCGTATTTACATAGGTTATGATCGGGCCATCGAAACGTTCGAAAGACTCAATTATTTCCTGCATTATTTCNAGCGTCACTCCGAGTTCGCCACCAGGTGTGTCCATGTCTAGAATTACTGTNTTCGCCTCTGCGCGAATGGCGTCCTTCAGACCTCTTCTCAGGATGTCGAGGATAGNGCCGCCGATTTGGTCACGTACCGGGATGACGTAGGCCTTGGCCTTTCCTNNGGAAAAATCCGATTCTTCGCTGGCATTTGTTTCATTCGCGAGCTCGTCCAGAGTTCCGTTGTTTTCCGCCAAGGCTCCGCTCGAACTGGAGTTTGCATCGTCAGCAACACCGACATTTTCCTCTGCGAGCAGGGGAAGCGTAAATCCAAGCACAGCCGTTAAGCAAACAATGGCATGGGTATCTGTCAGTTTTTTTGCCAAGAGTTTTATTATTGTTTATTAAAAGGCATTGCGCAAACCGTAAAGTGGAGTCAAAGGAAAGGTTACATGGATACCATTTCCTACCAAGGCATGGAAATTCGGCGCTGGGACGTCGGACCTTCCACTTTTCTCGCCTCGCCTGAACGAGGGGCTCGCCTCATGAACTGGCATGTCAACATGGGCGATGGTTCCGTTCGCGACGTCATCCACTGGCCCGAGGATGCAGACGCTTCCACATTCGCCAAGGTTCGCGGCGGCAATCCCATTCTTTTTCCCTTTTCCGGGCGTTGTATTCGTACTGGTGACCTCGACAAGTGGCTTGCTCCCGGAGGCGAAGTGCTCCCTATGCCCCAGCACGGATTTTCCCGCAACAGTCGCTTCAGCATTTCCTCGATCGATGACCATGGCTTTGCGGCCGACTTGATTCCCGACGAGCAAGCTAAGATTGCTTACCCGTTCGATTACAAGTTTTCCGTCGTTTATCGTTTTTCGGAATTGTCCTTGCAGGTCAGCCTGATTTTGGAAAACGAAATGCGGACTTCCATTCCATGGGCGGCCGGGCATCATTTTTATTTCCAGTTGCCATGGCGGCAAGGTCTATCCCGTTCCGATTACCAGTTGTCCATCCCCGCGTCTAAGGTAAGGCAATACAAGCAGGGTGGCCTTCTCGAGAAGATCGATCCGCCCAAGGGTCCCGTCCCTTTCGATGACCCCGGCCTCGTAAACCGGATACACTACGAGTTGAAGGAACCTTGCGCAGTCTTTGGGCTTGGCAATGAGGAGGAACAAATCTCAATTACCGAAGTGGGCGGAGCCGAAGTTGGTTCGCGTCTCACTTTTGTTTCCTGGACCGAGTCGGACGATAGCCCTTTCTATTGCGTCGAACCCTGGATGGCTCCTCCCAACGCACCTGAAATAAAGTCTGCCCGCTTTGTCCCGCCATCCGGTCGCGACGAGTTCACCGTCGAGGTTCAGTTGGCTTAACTCTTAGCTCGACAGGCATCCGGTTCATGCTGGTGAGGCCAAAAAATGACCAGCCATGCATCCTCGGTGTATTCCGGCGACATGGATATTAACACCGCAATATAGAATTTGTTCGAACCGAATTCGGAAGTAGTTTTGCAGATAATCTTTCATTCTGAAACTTAACTGAATATTTTAGACTAAGTTATAAATCTAATAAACTAAGTTTACTTTTACTATGTCTTACTACAGCAGCTTTTTTATATGTAAAAAATCGTTTTTTTTAAATACATGCTCGAAAAGCCTAAAGTGCTTAAAGCTTGATCAAAAGCGGATCACCAAAGGTTTTATACATTTCGAACAAGAAGGTAAATCTCCACACTATTTCGAGCGATGCCGGCGAACCGAATAGAATCTCGTCGAACTTAGACCTATGGGCAAGCGACCCCAAGGGCATTGACCCATTAAGAGTTACAATCCCCATCTCGCCAAACTCTGGGGATTTATCCAGACTTGGAATTGATCCGCAGAGCGGAGAACAAGGTCTATCCTGCTGAAATTACGAAACCATTCTTTCCGCGAGATTCACGAAGTGTTGGTTTGACTGGTTGATGAAGATCAGCGTTTGTTCTTCTCCTCTGCGTGGCATTCTCAGAGTCCAACGGTCGGGCAGGTCACAGTATGGCGGTTTTGCATCTTAGATTGTTGAGACAACTGCTGCTTCGATACGTTCTTTAATTCGTTGGTCTTGTTCCGGAACCACAAAGATTTGCAGGCTGTCCATCTGCTGCTGAGCAACCGCTTGTAATTCATCTTTACGATCTGGGAATTCAGCTTTCCGTTCCGGTGAATCGAATCCTGCCCACATGCCGTGCCAGATCTCCTTCCTGTTTCCCTTCCGCATCTCGTCAATGTCAAACATTGTGTATGCGCCTCTGAGGTATCCCAGTCGGTGCTCCAGCGCTCGTTTGCGTATCGTCCTCTTTGTTATGCCACAGCTCGAGCAGACGTACCCTGATTGGCCGAGGACCGTACACATGTAGACCCCGCTGATATTGTCGAGCGATGATATCTGTCTTAGTTTCGGGTAGTCGTGTGGACCATTCCAGAAGATCCGATACTCCTCTGCCGTCATTCTTCCTGCTGTGGAGCAAACAGACTCCTATAAGAGTTTTAAACAACTTCATCCCGTATCCTATCCGCCGCTGTATTGGCGTGTAAACAATGTGGTCGAGGGGGCGACAGCTGCAGTAAATCAACTTTGACAAGACTACCTTCTGGTAAGAATTGCCCCTATTTGAAAAAATTGCGTGGGGGTATTGATGAATCATAAGAAAAAGCTCAGATTCGTAAGCAATCCCTGCCCCCTGCGTTGTCAGTATATTTGCCGAAATATGCAACTTTAGGACATTTCCTTGCAGAATGAAAGACTTGAAGAAAGCTAGCGAACTGCTTGAGCAATCCCTCTGAAACGCACTATTTAAATGGGAATCACGCTTGCTTTGCACTTTTTCAGACTGGTACTCCCGCAGGGAGTCGAACCCTGATCCTCGGTTCCGGAAACCGATGTTCTATCCATTGAACTACAGGAGCTAACGCAATAGTCGGTAGTTATACTGGTTGGAGAGTGCTTAAGGGTCAATTGCTTAAGTATGGTGTTTAGTACGGTCTGCTTTTTTGGAAGTTAAATAATCGAAAGAAAAAATAAATGAGATTTATTCTCAATAAGTGTTGACAGCAGTAAATTTGTGCTATTGAGACCCAGTATCAATTGAAAATGAGACCCATTCTCAATCTTGATATCCCTAATTAAAGCAAACATACAAACAAACTGATATGAATAAATGGTGTAAAACGACAGGCTCGATGTGCGCTGCCGCCTTGCTGGTAGGCTCCGTTCACGGGCAAGAAGAAAACGCAAAGGAACCGGTTGATAAACTGGCTCCGTTCAACGTAATAGGGAGTAAGGCAGACATTCCTAGTCTCCAAGGCTCAGGAACGGTTTTGGATGCTTCCGACCTCGGACCCTACTTCCATACCGACATTACGGAGATACTTCGTCAGGTGCCGGGTGTCTACATTCGTCCGGAGGAAGGTTACGGTCTATTCCCGAACATCAGCTTGCGAGGAGTTGATCCTAATCGTTCCGCCAAGGTTACGATAATGGAGGATGGTATACCTTCCTCTCCTTCACCGTTCTCCGATCCTTCCGCATACTATTCGCCAACTGCGGGTCGTATGGCAGGTTTTGAAATCCTCAAGGGATCCAGTTCTCTGAAGCACGGCCCAAACAATACAGGTGGCGTCATCAACTACTTATCAACACCAATTCCCAACCAGCAATTGCATCACTTGAGAGCAAGCTACGGTCAGAATAATGAACGTATCAGTCATGTTCATTCCGGAGGAAAAAGCGCTCTGGGAGGTGGTACTCTAGGTTACTTGGTCGAGGTGTTTGATCAAAGAACAGACGGATGGAAGACCATTAACGGACTTAATAATGAACCTTCCTCCAACGCACCATTAGTTAAGACTGACTTAACTTTTAAGCTTAGTTATGAGTTCGGCGACGAAAATTATCTCGAGTTCAAGGCTGGTCGTACCGATCTAGACGGTGACGTAAGCTACATCGGATTGAGTAAAGATGATTTTAACTCCAATCCTTATCAACGCTATTATGCTACAAAGCATGACAACATGGATTCTGATCAGTCTCGCTATTATCTTCGTTTCTTAAAGGAATTTACAGATGAAGTGCGTTTCAGCGCGACTCTTTTCCACAATGAGTTTAATCGCGATTGGTACAAGATTGGTAAAGTTTCTACCGATGCTGGAGCCAATTGGAGTTCCATCGGAAAGGGTGCTTTTGGTACTACCGGTATCGTGAATGTTCTTAAAGGAGCCGATGTATCTGGAAACGGTCGCGTTAAATACAAGCATAATGATCGAAACTATGTAAACAAAGGCTTGCAGGCAAATTTGGATTGGGAATTGGGTAACCACTCTCTGGATCTTGGTTTCCGCTACACTGATGACCATTATACTTACAAGGACTACACTGAAGATGTTTACTCCGTTAGCAATGCAGGCGGACTCGCATATGTTTCTACTTCAGCCTCTTCAAAGGGATCCAAAAAAGACCGTGTTTCCAATGCTTGGGAGTGGCACTTAGTGGATTCAATTGACTTCGGTAATTTGACTCTTACCCCCGGTCTACGGTACACTTCCGTTGAATACGAGTATAACAACAAGCAGGATACCGTAAGTGACGTCTTGTTAGGATTGGGTGCAACCTACGATATCGGATCCGCTACTATTTTCGGAGGTGTGCACCAAGGGCATGCCTTGCCTGGTTACAATGGAGCTTCCGGTGTCTTGGAGGAGGAGCAATCCCTCGGATTAGAATTGGGAGTTCGTGGGGAAACAAGCTTCTTTGGATTTGAATTGGCTTATTTCAATACCAGCATCGACGACATGCTCGCTATTCCTAGCGCTGGAAGCGGTTTAGGAGACGATGCCATTAATATTGGAGAAGCGTCGATTCAAGGACTTGAGGCAGTTCTGTCAACTGACCTAACTCCCGAAGGCGGTATAGGTGTTCCCATTCAACTGTCCGTCACCTTTACTGATGCTGAATTCGATTCCGCAACAAGGACCGATGGTGAAAGTCGTTACGAAGGTGGAGTCGCCGGCAACGCCATTCCTTTCGTGGCTGACGTGCAGTACAACCTTCGTGGAGGATTGGAACTCGATAAGTTCAGCACTTATTTGAACTACCATTGGCAAGACGACGTCTACGTAAACGCATCTAACACTGCGCCTACCAACTTCGACGCTCAAATCGAGTCTTACGGCGTTGTAGACTGGTCTGCCTTTTATCAGATTTCCGAAGGCGTAAGCATTTTCGGAAAAGTTACTAATTTGGCAGACAAGGAATATGCCGTAAGCGATTTACCCGATGGCTTTCGTCCTGGCGCACCTCGTGTAGCAAGCCTTGGAATGACCTTTGATTTCTAATTTTGTTTGTTTTGGTTAACCGTATTAAAAGCGGACCAAAATTTATGGGATTAATACCCATGACCAGTCCCTTTTCCGGTCCAAGCCGGGGAAGGGACCCACTTTGACGATGGTACAAGTCAAGTCGGGGAACTGTCGGCAGGACATCGGCACTCCCCATTTTATAACCCCGTCTCTTTATAGAGGCGGGGTTATTTTTTATGGGGAAGAGATGATAACTTCTCTTGTTCCTTTTAATACTTTGGTGGTCGAAGTATTTCCGCTTGGCCAACGTACTTGGATCGTTGCGACTTCCTCATTTCCCAGACCGAAGTATATTTGTGCAGGAGTTTGAGTGAGGTATCCGGAACCAGCATGTATTTCTGCGGATTGTTTATTTCCGCCCTGAACGTGCAAGGTGATTTGCGAACCGATTCCCGTGGGATTCCCTTTAGAGCCTTTAAGGAGAATCTTTAGGCACCGATTTTCTTTATTGCCTAGGTCATTTGGGTTGTGAAGATAAATTTCAGGCGCGGTGTCGTTGCGAGCGAATACTAGGTCCAGGCGACCATTGTCGTCGAGGTCTATGGCGGTTAGACTTCTAGCATCTCCCTTAACGGCAATTCCACTTTCTTTTGGAGCGAGGGGAATAAATTCTCCATTGCCAAGACCTTTTAAAAACTGACCGAGTCCTCCGTCCATATGACCTGTTTCAGGCTGAGGAGAAAAAAAGTTTTGAGCGACTGTTAAATCAATGTGCCCGTCGTTATCTAGGTCCTTAGCGACGATGCCGAATATTGGGGCTATTTGAGCTATGCGGGGTAGGGGACGAAAACTAAAGTGTCCTGCTCCATCGTTTAGCAATATTCCGGACTCAAGAGTTTTAGCTTCTACCCGATAAGCTTCAGCGAGGCATTTCGAGGTGTAGATTTGAGGCATGGTGGCTCTGGCGAAAGAGGCGTATGATCCGAACTTTCTACTCACGAAAGGCATGGCTTCCGTGGAGCAACTACGTCCTCGCACAGGGTAGAGTTTGTTGTGCTCCCAAGTGGCCTCGACAAAGCGTTTGTTCCCAGTTTCGTCAAAGGCGCCATAATATGCTTCGAAGGGATGCGCTTTCGATACTTTGTACTTGGTGTTAAGTCCTAGGTTGCCTACGGCGTAGTCTAGGTCTCCGTCTTCGTCGAAGTCCGCAGATGTTATTCCTGTCCACCATCCTGTAAGATCCGAAAGTCCCGCTTCTTTTGTCGCATCTACCAGTTTGCCTTTGTTGTTTTTAAACAGTTTGACAGGACCCCATTCGGTGGTGACTAGCAGGTCCGTCCAGCCATCTCCCGTTGCATCAGTCCATAAGGCACCCGTAACCATACCCGCCGCCGACAGACCGGAGGCAAGGTCTTTTGTAACGTCTGCGAAATTTCCGTTGTCGTTGCGTAGAAGCCGGCTAGCACCTGGTAGAGGGTATTCGCCAAGGGTCAGCCTTCCTCCGATAAACAGGTCGAGGTCCCCGTCGCGATCAAAGTCGCAGGCTGTTGTCGACCCGGATGAAGTCGAGCCACCCGAAAAGGGAACTCGCTCAAATCGGAATCCGCCAACATTTTGGTAAAGTCGGTCCGAGTAATTGTTCGAACCTTTGGGAGACTCAATTCCACCTGAGCTTACTAGCAAATCAGTTTTTCCATCCGAGTCATAATCAAAGAATAGGGCACCCATGTCTTCGCAGTTTTTATCGGATTCCAATGCAGGCGTGACGAGGCGTCGAAACTCTCCTTCGCCATGATTTAGCCAAATGGTACCCGGCTTGCCCGCTGCTCCACCCAAAAACAAGTCAGGGAAACCGTTTGCATCGATGTCGTGCCAAGCCATGCCCGGACCCAGTCTGGAGAGCTTGTGTGGGAGGAGAGGCTGAATCTTATAGTCATCAAATGGTTTCTCTTTGTGAAGCAGTTCCGTATTCGTGGAAACTTTTCGAAAGAGTAGTTGATTCGGCTTCTGAGGTTCGGGAATTGTAGCTTCCGAGGTAGTTTGAGTGATTTCGTAGTAATAGTTGGCGTACAAATCACCGAATTCTTGTTCTGTTCCGTCAGCCCAAATGATTTTTATTACGCCAATGTAATCTTCTTCGCCGAGACCGAAGTGTAGGATTGGTTCGTCCGAGGACATATAGCCAGTGGTGGGGCGTAGCGTTTTAGTCTGTCTACGCTTGGCGGTTACCACCATTACTTTTGAACCCCATGCGTTCGGCCCTTTTAGCGAGAGGAGTAACCGGTTTCCTTCAAAGGAATCATTCCGATAGAAGTGGGCTGGCTCATTGAGATTGGCGACAATTAGATCGAGATCCCCGTCGCGATCAAGGTCTCCGTGAGCGGCGGCAAAGCTCATCCCTTCATGGTCAAGCCCCCAAGCTTCGGAGACTTTGGTGAAGTTAAGTTTGCCAGCATTTTCGAATGCAAGATTAACGTCTTTCTTGAAGCCGCTAGCCCGGTAGTGATCGAACTCAGTTTGGCCGATTCTATCCTGTGCGCTCATCGGCAAGTCGGAATTCGTGAAATTTTGAGTCATGCCGTTCGTGATGAATACGTCTACCCTTCCATCCTCATCAAAGTCTTCCAGTTTGGGTGCCCACCCCCAATCGGCGTCGGCGAGTCCGGCCAGATAAGCGGCTTCCCGAAAAAGACCTTCTCCTTCATTCATAAGGAGTGCATTTCTCATGTATTGGCGAGGGTTTGCCGTTTCCAAAAAAATCTTGTGCGAGTTCATCGTGCCCATCGTGGTCTTTTGCCGAAAGTGGTTTGTTCCCGACATGTCCAAAGTGAAAAGGTCATCACCGCCGTTCCCATCAAGATCAGCTACATCAGAGCCCATTGAAAACCAAGCAATGTGAGGGAATGTTTCCTTGACGACATCCACGAATGTGCCGCTGTCATTACGGTAAAGGTGATCCGAGTCCTTGAAGTCATTAGCGACATAGAGGTCGGGGTCGCCATCGTCATCGTAGTCCCACCATGCTGCGGATAGCCCATGACCGCGTTCGACGATTCCTACTTCGACGGAAACTTCTTTAAAAACACCTCCATCGTTTCGGTAGAGTTGATCTTTAAGGCCGGCAGGTTCTAACTTCATTATGCCTTCGGCGGCTTCACGCATTTGAAAGTATTTTTGAAAAGACGGCAGGACTTCCGGCTTTCCATTCGAGTCTTTTCTAAAGGGTGGTTCCTGTGGTCTTCCACCGGGAAGAAAGAGCCGATTCGTAAGAAGAAAAAAATCAAGGTCCCCATCCTTATCGTAGTCTTGAAAGTAGGGCATCAAGCTAGCCGTGACAGTGTCCACTCCAAAAGCTTTTCCTTTTTCGATGAATTTGCCTGAGCCATCATTTATCCAAAGTTGGTTTGGCGTTTCGTAATTGCACACATATAGGTCGAGATCTCCATCGGCATCGATATCGGCGAATGCGGCTCCTGCTGACCATGGATTCCCCCCTGTCGACAGACCGCTTTCCGAGGAGACGTCATTGAAATGCATGTTTCCGAAATTATGATACAGTTTGTTGGCGGTGGGCCCACCTGTAAAAAAAATATCCGGCCAACCATCGCCATTGACGTCTCCGATGGCTACGCCACCGCAAGAAAAGCCAGAGGAGTAAAGAGCTTTTCGGGAGTGGTTCGGTTGGAACTCATTGATAAAAGAAACGCCAGTTTGTTTTGCTCCAACTAAGGTGAAACGGGTTTTGGAATCGGAATCCTCTCGGATTGGCAATTTTTTACCTCTTATATATTGAAAAATCTTTTCATCAGGTTGAAACGGAAGCATCTGTTCCCATCCCGATTCTTGATTATCTTTCTCCAGTTCCGTTTTTTCACAACTTGTTGCAACTAACAAGACACTGCTCGCACATAAGCAGATAAGTCGAATATTAGAAGGAGAACTTTTCATTTTAACCGTAGGTCAATCGGTTTGAAACGAAAATTTGTGTTTTTCCAATGTTGCCGTCAAGGCAACAAAAAAATCACTGTGGTTAGAAAAGTTAAAAAGTAGTAGCTAGAATCAAACTAACGCTGGTAGATCGGCAGGTAGTGGTATTTTACTGCTAAGGCCAGAATTGCCATGGAAGTGGAATAGACTAGTCCGGTGCTGTTTTCGGAACCGCTGCCATGCCATGATCCGTCCCTTCGCTGAAGTTTCAGCATAATCTCCTCCACCTTCTTGCGGGCGATTTTCGCGTGTTCGCCACCGCGTTGGTACATGGCTTGAGAATAATAGTAGGTTCCGTACAAAAAGAATTTTCTACCGGTATTGGGTTCATTGTCCAAAAGCCAGTCGGCGGCTCCTTTGACGAAGGGGGACTCGTATTCTCCGCATACCTGCATGGCGAGTAAACCCGCTGCGGTTGTGGTGTACTCGGGACCACCGCCTGGTTGGTAGGCAAATCCCGATTTCTTGTTCACCGGGTCGCCTTTGGAATCGAGCCGTGAATAATAGGAACGCCGAAGATAGCCGATGGCGTCTTCTATTGCGGAAGAAGGTATGTCCATACCTGCATTCTTGGCCGAGCGCAGGGACATGAGTTGCCAAATGGTGGCCGAGAGATCGGCGTTACGGGAATCCGGGGTGTAGCGCCAACCGCCTTGGTGGGATGGCGGTCGTTTGGGGACTTTTTGTGAACGCAAGATAAGGTCTATCGCCTTTTGGCAGCGCTTCCGGATGCGTTGGTCTTGCTCCTCGTCCAGTCCCATCCCAAGCATCTCGGATAACATTAAGGTGATGATGCCGTGCCCATACATCCTTCCGCCGTCCCTGTTGCCGAAGTAGCCTTGGTCGTCCTGCCTGTCTTCGCGCAGGACGTAATCGAGGCTTCGTCGCATGACACGTCCCTCCGCGGTGGGGTTCACGGGTTGGTGACCTACGGCAGCCATTGCCATCAAGGAGAGGGACGTCATGGTAGTCTGGTTGCCCTTGTCGTGAATGGAACCGTCCGCTTGTTGCTTCTCGGCAAGAAAGCTGACTGCCTTTTTGATGGCTTTGTCCACCTTGTCCTGCTGAAAGGGGTTGCCGGTTGGAACATTCGTTCCCTGTTCCTCCGAATGGGCGGCTTGCCAACCAAATGGCAGTCCAAGTAGGCACAAGGTTTTACAAACGAAAGCAAATTTCACTTACAAGATGATCCTTGGGCCGAAAATATTGTTTCTGACCGGTAATTGCAGTGGAAACGCCTTCTCAGCGCTGGTAGATCGGCAAGTAGTGGTATTTGACTGCCAAGGCGAGAATTGCCATGGAAGTCGAATAGACTTGTCCGGCACTGTTTTCGGAACCGCTGCCATGCCATGATCCGTCTCCTCGCTGAAGTTTCAGCATAATCTCTTCCACCTTCTTGCGGGCGATTTTCGCGTGTTCGTCACCGCGTTGGTACATGGCTTGCGAATAATAATAGGTTCCGTAAAAAAAGAATTTTCTACCGGTATTGGGCTCGTTTTCCAAAAGCCAGTCGGAAGCCCCTTTGACGAATGGGGAGTCGTATTCTCCGCATACCTGCATGGCTAGTAAACCCGCTGCGGTAGTGGTGTACTCGGGATGACCTCCCGGTTGGTAGGCAAATCCTGATTTCTTGTTCACCGGTTCACCTTTAGAATCGAGGCTGGAGTGATAGGACCTTTGGAGGTATCCAACGGCTTCCTCTATTGCCGAAGAGGGCACGTCCAGTCCTGCGTTTTTTGCCGAACGCAGTGACATCAGTTGCCAGATGGTGGCGGAAAGGTCGGCGTCTCTGGCATCGGGGGAGTATCGCCAGCCACCTTGGTGGGATGGGCTTTTGGGCACTTTTTGCGAACGCAATATCAAGTTTATTGCCTTTTGGGTACTCCTGCGAATCTTTTGGTCCTGTTCTTCGTCCAATCCCATTCCCAGCATTTCCGAGAGTGTCAAAGTGATGATTCCGTGACCATACATGCGTCCTCCGTCCCTGTTCCCAAAATAGCCATGTTCGTCTTGCCTTCCTTCTTTAAGCACGAAATCGATTCCACGCCGCATGACACGACCTTCTTCGTTTGGGTTGATCGGTTGGTGACCCACTGCCGCCATCGACATTAGCGATAGGGCAGTCATGGTGGTGGGATTTCCCCTGTCATGAATGGATCCGTCGGATTGTTGCTTCTTGGCGATATAGGCAATTCCTTTTTCTATCGCCTTGTCCACCTTATCCTTTTGGAAGGGATTTCCGACTTCATCGCCGGAAGGAACTTCTTCCTCTCCCGATAACGGAGCTATTGCTGTCCGCACTAGGAATAGAAATAAAAGTAGAAACTTCATTTTTAATAACTTATAGCAAAATTGAACAAATCTCACTTTTTCTTTCGAGATTTATCAGCCATTGCTCGGAAGTAAGCTTCCACGCGGTTGCGGTACTCGCCGGATACGGCTTCCCTGCGACCATCCATTAGGTCTTTCGCTAGTTTGGGAGGTAGGCGCCCCCATTCCAGTTTAGACATTTCCGTCATGGCGGGTAAGTCTTGGAAGGCCATAGCTCCTGCTTGAACGGCGGCTCCTTCACCAGAATTGAGTTGAAGACCTTCGCTTTTTGGGCTTTGTCCGGGAATCCGAGATTGAGCCATTTGAGCTTGTGCCGCAGCAGCCATAGCCTGTGCTGCGGCGGCCATTGCTTGTGCCGCTTGAGTTGCTAGGCCCGGTTGCCCTTGGCCCGGTGGTCCTTGGCCCGGTGGTCCTTGGCCCGGTGGTCCTTCTCCCGGTTGGCCTTCGCCCGGTTGGCCGGATTGAGCGGCCTGCGCCGCTTGAGCCAATGGAGAATCCGAAGGGAATCCATCTTCAGCAGGGAATGCGTCATCACCGAATGGGTTTTCAAATGGATTTAGCGCTTGATCCAATGAATCAAGAGTTTGGGCGAGCGCCTGCGCTGTTTCGGGATTGGTAAGAGGAGCATCGCTAGGACTTCCCTGTTGGCCCTCGCCTTGACCTTGGCCTTGACCCTCACCTTGACCTTGGCCTTGACCCTCGCCTTGACCTTCGCCTTGACCTTCGCCTTGACCCTCGCCTTGACCCTCGCCTTGACCCTCGCCTTGACCTTCGCCTTGACCCTCGCCTTGACCTTCGCCTTGACCCTCACCTTGACCTTCGCCTTGACCCTCACCTTGACCTTCGCCTTCACCTTCACCTTCACCTTGACCTTCACCTTGACCTTCACCTTGACCCTCGCCTTCACCTTCACCTTGACCTTGACCTTCGCCTTCACCGAAGGCTTCGAGAGCCTCGGCTTGTTCTCCAATGGCTTGCTCGGCAGCCGCCAGAGCTTCCCCAAAGTTATCTTGCGGAAAACCATCCTCAGGCGGAGAATCTTGCGGAAAGGCATCTGCGAATGCGGGTTCCTCGGGGAACGCGTCGGCAAAAGCATCGGCTGCTTCGGCTAATTCTGCTGCTTCTTGTGCTGCTTCTTGACCCGCTTGTGCCTGTTGACCCGCTTCCTGCGCGGACTGTTGAGCCTCTTGAGATTGTTGCTGGGCTTGTTGCGCTTCTTGCTGGGCTTGTTGAGATTGTTGCTGGGCTTGTTGCGCTTCTTGTCCTTCTTGCGTGGCTTGCTGTTGAGCTTGTTGGGCTTGCTGCTGGGCTTCGGCATTTTGTGGTTGCGCGGTGGCTTGCTGCTGGGCTTGTTCGGCTTGTTGCTGGGCTTGCTCTGCTTGCTGCCCTTCTTGCTGAGCTTGCTGTTGAGCCTGTTGAGCCTGCTGCTGAGCCTGTTGAGCCTGCTGCTGCGCCTGTTGAGCCTGCTGCTGCGCCTGTTCGGCTTGTTGCTGAGCCTGCTCGGCTGCTTGGGCAAAATCATCAGCGGCTTGTTGAGCTTCTTGGGCAAAATCATCGGCCGCTTCACCCAATTCTTGAAAGTCCGGTTGGCTTTCAGCAGCTTGTTGGGCTTCTTGGCCGGCTTCCTGCAGAGCCTGCTGCGCCTGTTCTGCTTGCTGGTTTTGTTGGGCAGCTTGTTGGGCCTCTTGTCCCTGAGCAATCTCTTGAGCGTCCTGTGCCAAATCTTCCAGTTGTTGAGCTAGTTCAGCATTTTGCAACTCCTGGCCCGCCTGAGCGACTTCTTGTTGTGCGGCTTGCTCTGCTCCTTCGGCGATTTCAGAGAGTTCCTCAGCTGCCTGTTCGTTGCCAAGTCGTTCCTCGTGGCGAGCGGCTCTGGCTACGTCTTGGGCGGCTTCAAATACGTCTTCCCCTACATCTTCCTGCTGCTCTTGAGCCTGCGCCAAGGCTTCCGTGTCGGGGGAAGCGCCTTCACTGAGCTCGTCGAGCTTGGCTGCGATTTCTTGAGCTTGTTGAGCCAAATCGGTGGCTTTTTCGGAGGCGGCTTCAGCTTGTTCTTGCGCTTGTTGGGCATTTTTTTGCGACGCAGCGACCTGAGATGGTTTTCTTTCTGCTCTTTCCTCTGCGAAGTCGGCGTTTTGCTGTGCTTCATCGGCTTCTGCCTGAGCTTGTTGAGCGGACTCTTCAGCGGCATTTGCTTCTTGAGCAAGTTGATTGGCTTGCTCCTGCGCCTGCTGTGCTACCTGTTGGGCGGCTTGTGCTTCCTTTTGAGCCTCTTGAGCTGTCTCTTGAGATTGCCGTGCTTGAGCTTGGGCAGACTGATTGTCAGGCTGTTGGGCAGCATCCTCAGAAGCATCCTGCGCCTTTTGCTGTGCGAATGCAGCATCCTGCTCCGCTTTCAAGGCTTCTTGCACGGCTTGAGCTGCTTCTTGGCGGGCGGGCTCGGCTTTAGCTTCGGCGGTATCCGCTTGTTCCTGAGCTTGCTCAGCTTTTGCTTGGGCTTCTTCAGCATTCGCCGCTCTCTCCTCCGCTTGTTCGTTGGCTTGTTCCGGGCTTTGATTTGAAACGGCTTCTGCTGCATCTGCGGCCTCGGCTAGGTCGCCCGCCTCTTCGAGGAGTGGTTCGACCAGATCTTGGGCGGTTTGGGCAAGTTCGGCAGCGGTTTCCTCAGGTTTTGCATCTTCCTTAGTGTCCTGTGCTAGTTCAAGTAGTTCTTCTCGTGTTTCGGTCAGTTCCTCGAAAGCTTCACCCGCACTGGCTTGGCGCGCCAGATGCGAGGCTTGCCTCACTTCGCGATCGGCCAATCTCTTGATGTCAAGCGCCAGTTCCGCCAGTTCCTTTGCCAATACCTTCTTTTCATCAACGAGCTCCTCATCGGTGTTCTCCAGTTGCTCTGCGATCTCCTCCTCTTCCTCGGCTGCCGCCTCGAGGGCTTCCTCGGCCTCGGCAATGGTGTCCTCGGCGATTTCGGACAGTTCCTTCTGCATGGGTTCGTTGTCGGACAGTTCCTTTTCCAGCTCAGCGAGGAGTTCTTCAGGTGAAAGTTGCGCTAATTCGGCAAGGCGTTCGGCTTGTGCAAATTGTTCCTCGATTTGATCCTGTATGCCCAAGTCTTCTTCGGCTTGTCGAAGTTCCTCCCGAGATTCGGTGACTTCCTCGCCTTTCTCAACTCGTTCGAAGTGATCGGCAATTGCATCGAGCACTTCGGCCAATTCACCTTGGCTTTCAGCAGCTTCGTTCAGGTTTTCGTTTTGGGCTCCTCTATCGGTAGCTTGGAGAGCTTTCTCTATGGCAGTTTCTGCCGAGTTTTCTTTGTCTTGGACGAGCGCGGCCGCATCGTCGGCGTCGCGGGCGATTTCCCTGCCTTCATCATCCAGAACGTTCTGTACGTTTGCCTCTTGCCTTAAGGCTGCGTTGAAAAGGGTGATTTCTGCGCCCAGTTCACGTTGCTTGGTTTGAAGCTTAGCGGTCTCTTGTCGAACCTCTTGCGCTTCTTCTTCAGGTTTTTGCACGATGGCCTCGGACACGGTTTGCGCCTTTCGGGCCTCTTCGGCCAGTTGGCGAGCCAATTCGGCTAGGGTAGGGGCGATGTCATTGAGCTTTTTTCGAGATTCGATGACCGCCGGTTTCAGAAGTTGTAGAACTTTTCGCAAGTCCGCGTGCACCAAATCAATTTTCTTACTTGTCGAGCTTGGCTTGCGCTCGAAATTTTCGACCCGCATTTGCATTTCGGATTCGATGGCGGTGGTGTAAGCTTGCTTACGCAGATCGCGAAGGATTTTGGCAGCTTCGTTTCGATCCTCGTTGGATCCGCCCAACTGATCTAAGGGTATGCCTGCAATTTTTCCGGAGAGGGCACGCCATGGGGAGGCTGCGGCAGCCCAGTGGATGGCTCGTTCCGCACGGTTGTCCGATTTCATCATTTCCCATTTCTCCTTGTTGGCAAAGGTCGATGCGAGCCCTGAGGCTTCCACGACTTGATGATAGACTTCCAGAAGACGAAAGAGATATGCTATTTCCCTGATTTTGGTGGCGATAACGACAGTCTCTTCGCCAGCTGTTATTTGCGACCTGAACTGGTTCCCGAGAGCTTGAAGGGCTCTGGATGCTTGACCGGTGTCCTTGACGAATGCTGAATCGGCATCCTTTCGAGACTCTTCCAAGCGAGATCTCCCTTGAAGCTCCGATACCAAGGCAGGCCATTCCCGATCTCCCAAGATGCGTCCCATTCCTGCGTATTCTTTTTCATTCGAGTTGAGCAAAGTGATTTTTTGGGCGAATTCATCAATCCCATGCCAAGAGTCTCGAACTTGCCAGAGGAAGTTTTCTCGGTTTGATCGAAGTGAACGGGTTCTGCTACGAAGTAAGTTTTGTTCCACTTCGTGAAATCGTCTGACGCTGTCGTTCCACTTAGAGATCTCACTCGCAAGTGTTGCCCTATCGGGTGTTTCGGCGTCTAGGGCAGCTCGCAGGCTACCCTCTTGTTTGGTGATTTGCCTCGTTGCCGAACTCCGACGATTGCTGCCGGCCTTAAAAACATTCTCGATGGTTCGCCAATGATTGAGGGCAACTTCTTGCCTCCGAGCAATCAGTTTGTAATGATATTCACCCTTGGCCAACTCGATTAATTCTCTTTGATTTTTCAACAGTTGCCTAAGGTATGTCGTACCTACGGCTAGTACTTGCTGGTCTAGTATAACCTTTGCCATGTTCCTTAGGTTCCCGAGTAATCCCTTGTCGGACTCGATCGATCCCTTCAAGTCCTGTACGGCTTGTTTGCGAACTTTAGAGTCTTCGGAAGCCAGGGCCGTTTCGGCATGAGTGGAGGCAATTCCCGGTCGCAGTTGGTTTATCGCATTAATGGCGCGAGTAACAAGTGCGACTTCGAAGGAGTCGGTTCCGCGTGGCATGGCGGTCAAGGTGGTCAAAGTTTGATCGAACATGAGGGTGCTTTCCTCGACCAGGGAACGCGTTAGGGAGCGCATGCTATCGGCTGTTGCTCCGGAGATGGGCTCTCCATTCTTTTTTAGGAAGGTCGAGTAAAGCTCGTTGTTTTCCTTTGCTCGGGCCTCGGCGGCCTCGGCGAGTTCGGTTACGCCTTCCATAAGTAGGCTCTTAAGCTTGATGGTCCGGATGGCGGAGAGATCAAGGTCACGAGAAATGATTGAAAGCTGTATGGGGTCGGATTCACCGATTGCTCCCTTCCGGTCGTAGGCGACCAGCTTGAGGGTGGCACTGTCATTGGGGCGGAGTTTTAGCTCGAGCAGATCCAAGTCGAATTGCAGAACGACGTTTTTTTCGTCGATGGGCGTCTCGAGGCCGGGAACGGGAAATTTTTGCCAACCACGATTGTTCACGCGAACATGGTACTCGATCTTTTCCAGCGCAAGGTCGTCTTCGGCCATTGCGGTCAAGCCAAGTATGTCGTCGGGTGCAAGAAGCTGGGATTTTTCTTCCGGGGAGACGATTCGAATGGCGGGAGCTTCGTCCAGTTGCACGGCAATTTCATAAGCCTGCGAAGGCTTGCTTTTCCAACCTGTTTCTTGGGAGGTGACTCCCAAGGTGTGGTAGGTGCCCGGCTTTACTAGAACGAGCGTGGTCTTTAGCCCTTTTCCATCGGCGGTCGGTGAAAGTTGAAGTTTCGAAAGGCCTCCTCCCGTAAGGTCCAACTCCATCGTACCTTCAGTTACGACTTGGTTTGTATTAAGAACAAGGTCAACTTCGGTACCTTCCCAACCAGACAAATCGCCACGGTCTTCTTTTGCGGTAATTGGCTCTAGCTTGGTATATTCGGGATAGCGGTAGGTCTTGGTGAAGGAGGTGACGTAGGGTCGAGAGGCAACGTCCATGTCGAACCATTTTGTGCGAGGCGAACCGTCCACCCAAATTCGGTATTCGAATTTTTCACGGTCTACGTTGTAGTCTAGCGAGAACTGATTTGCTTGGCGAGGAGCCATGGCAACGGGATTTAACTTGGCGTTCTTTATCTTTGTTTCCAGTTCAACGCGTCCAAAGGTCTGATCTTTATCTTTCCCTTTGACTTCGACCAAGAATCGAAGAGGTTCACTTTTTGGGGTAATGGTTTTTTCGATATTTGGAGCCAGAATCGTTACTTCGATGTCAGTCAAGGGGGCTATGTTAGCTCCAGGAAGAAGGGCTCGGCCCATGAGTTGCTGGAATTGGCCTCCAAAATCGGGAATGTTGAGTAAGACAAAGGTAAATGCGATCAACGCGGCGGTAGCTTGAAGCCAACGTCGAAGCCGGGTCAGTGGGAGAGCGTTGGACATGTCCAAGTCCTTGACTCTCGACGAAACGTCTTTTTGGACCAAGTTGCGAAAAATTTCGGAGTCGAGTTCGGCCCCGTCATCTCTTCCTAGTTCTACTGCGGACAATAAGTCCTCCCTGAGATCAGGAGCGGTTTGCTCGATCAGTCTGGCGAGATGCCTTCTGCTTGGAAGGTGTATGAGCAAGCGAGCGCAGGTGCGCCATACTGCAAAGACGACAACCCCATATCCTAAATAGGAAAGAGCGGTTCTCACCTCGTCGGGCATTCCACCTTGAGCATATCCGCTTACAAGATAATCGGCCACCGCGATTGTGGAGAAAACCGCAAGCAGACTAACAACTGCCGAACAGAATCCACGAAGGAAAATTAGGTTTCGACGTCTGCGTCGAAAGTCTTCCAGTTTTTGTAGGATGATTGGATCTACTTGTACACTCATGACTATTCTCTGTTTTGCCTTAAAGCATGCCTGCCCGTTTTCTCAGGAAGAGTTCCAAGCCTAACAATAAAATGATAGGCACGAACCACCAGTAACTTTGCCAAAGAGCGATTTCCTTTTTCACGAGCCTGCCTGAGCTTATAGGCTTTAGCAAATCGTTTAATCGCCCTATTTGTTCTTCACGCAGGTAGCTTCCGCCCGAAAGCTTGGCCACGTCTCTAAGAAGATCCTCCTTGCAAATTAGCGTTGCCAGTTCCGGACTTTCAGGCTCTCGGACGAGAAACTCAACCTTGCTTCGCAGTTCATCTTCTTCGAAAAGACCGTCTACGCGTACTGTAACTTGGTGTTCTCCGGGACTGAGCGCCGGGGTTTCGCCACGGAAGAGACCGCCCGAGTCGGGGTCTGTTTTCATCGGTACGGTGGACACGATCTTACCTTCTTTCCAGATTAACGCCTCAACCCCTGCTTTTGGGTCATCGAGAGGTTTCCCATCGCGGTCGCGAACTCGAATTCGAAGAGCAGCTGATTCGCCGGGGCGATAAGTGGATGAGCCGGGATCAATGGCAACTAATTGGTCGCTTACCGCAAATGGCTTTTCCATAATCCAAGAGGCTATTTGGTGCCAGTAGCGCTGGTGGTATTTGTCGGCTACCTCGAAACGCCAGCGCCAAGTGCCGTCGAAACCAGCATATAGAGTCTTTCCGGCCCCCACTTTCCGCGAAACGAGCAGTGGTACGGATTCTTCGCCTTTTTCATCTAGAGTTGCCTCGAGATACACGTCTGTTCCGGGCAGGGCTTCGGTGGGGGCAACCCAACCGGGTTTTGGGACATAGCCCCAGAGTTCGGCGCTGCGTTCGGCTGAAGGGTGGAGGAAGAGAGAGGGCGTAGAAAGACCCCGCTCTGTTAGGCGAAGTGCCTGTGGAGCTAGTCGCTTGGGACCGTCTTCATTCCATTTAACGGGAAGAAGTGAGGCGATCGGGTTGTCTTCGTCATTGGCGTATTCACGAAACTTTTGCCGAGGACCGTCCAAAAGTATTATGCCGCCTCCCCTGCTGGCCACAAAATCGCGAATCCATTCCAGTTCCTCTTCTTTGAAAAGGCCTTGGGCTATTTCGCCTAACACCAGTAGGTCGTAAGAGAAGAGAGATTTTTTGTCGGCGGGAAATACATCTCCTTCTTCGCCACGGGGTAGGGCTCCATCGTCGGAACCCGGACCCGCGAAGGCGACTGTCACTGTCCACCGCTCGTCACGCTCAAATAGATTGTGTAGGTAACGGGTTTCCCACCGCGGTCGACCGTCGATGATGAGCATTTTGTTCTTCTTCGTGATGGCGTCGAAAGCGAACGATAGAACGTTATTGTCGCCACGAGCTTCACCCTCAACTGGCTCCACACGTACTTTCATGCGAAAGGGGACTGCGTTAACCTCGACACTGTTGTCCAAGCCAAGGTTGGATATTTTTTCCTCCACCAGTTCTTCGACAGAGAAATCAAAAGCGACTCGTCGACGCGTTGCGCTCATACCGGAAAAGCTTTCTTCCCATATGGTCTGATTCAGGTCGTCCTCGATCACGATCTTGAAGGGGGTACCCGGAGTCAGGTTGTCTTTGAGTGTGACGGAGCCTCGGAAGCGATCATCCTTGAGTACTTTGGCAGGAATTTCTACGTCGATTACGGCTAGATCGGGAGGGGGGGTTACGCTGCCAAAACCAACTGTGTGTATGGGGATGTCGCGACCAGCCATTAGTTTCGCGGTCTCGAAGGGGGATGCGCCGATATTGTGTAAACCGTCTGATAGGATAACGGCGGCCGTTCTGGATTGTTTGGCATTCTTGTTTTCTCCGTTGTCCTCGTCCACCTTGATAGCAGTTTGCAAACCTGTCGCGAGGTCAGTGCGTCGGGTCTCGGGAGATCGGCCGAAATCGGGTGGAGGATCGGCGTCTCCAGTGTTGTCCCAGAGGCGTTCAGTTTCTAGTCCGGAAAGTGAACGCACTTCAATGATATGAGTGTCTGCTAATTCCTCGAGGATGCTGTTTCGGCGCTGAGTGAGCAGTCGAGTGGCTCGCTTCCATCTGTCGTTGGAGTTGAATGATTCGATGGCTTCCTTAATATTTTCATCATCTCCTGCAGCACGGTTTTCTGCATATACCTCAAATGTGTCTCGAAACCGGTTTTCATAAGAGAGGGCGGTTTCGGTAAGGTTGGATAGTGTTGCGCGCATGGTGGTTTCTGCAGCAGCATCCTTTCCCTTAATTAAAGACTGGGCTGCTTTTACTACGTCGGCGCGCATGCTTTCACGCAGTTCGGGAAAGGTCGGTGGGCTATCGTAGCTAGGCGCACGACAATGTTTACCAAGGATGGGGCGTTCGATTCGGCCGCCGGGCAAGGTCCATCCAACCGTGCAGAAATCATCGCCTCCGGCCTCCTTGTGTAAAATTTCAAAATAGTATCGTTTTGAGTGATCGAGCGCTATCGGTCCGGTCGTTCCTTGAGTGTTTAAGATCTCCCGAGCGTTTTTCGGATTTTCTCCGGCGTTGTTCAGGCGAACCACGCACTCATCGTCTGCGTTGACCGAAAAGCGATAATCGCCGGATTCGGGAGGCACCAGTATTCCCCTGATGCGTCTGCCGAAGTTGTCACCCACGTTCGATGGACTTTCGGCGGTGGTTACGTAACTAGTTGAATCCGGATTTCCTTCCTTGAATTTAGGGTGATTAGTGAGGCTTGTGACCGTGCCGTCGGGTATGTCATTCCAGACTTCATGGTAAAGAACTCCCTTGCGTTCAGGAGCGGTTGAAACTTCGTATTCCTTACCCGAAAGCAGTTCGGATGCTTTCTTGGCTTTTTTTGCGAAGATTTCTCTAAGTTTGTTTAGGTCCGCGGCTGGGTCCGAGAGCCCTTCATTCAATCCGATGCGAGCTTCTGCGAGAAGATCCGCGGCATCGAGAAGAGCCGGGTCGAGAAGGTTTTGGTCCTTTGGAAGCCAGCCGTGCCTTTCTGCCAAGAGCAGTTTTCGACCGGGAGACATGTGCTCGTCCTTGATGGACATGCTCTTCGACGCATCTAGAAAAACCAATACCCGTCCTCGCTGCCCTTTCTCACTGACGTTGCTTATCGTCGGGCCGGTGAGAATCATGACGATTAGACCTGCCGCCACAGCGCGAAGAAGCGGAAGTACTTTGTCCAAGGGGGCAATTGTTCCTTTTTTAGTTTCGAGCCGGTAAAGCCACCACGCCAGAGCGGCCGTGCCCAAGGCGAGTAAGATACCCAGCCAAGGTTCAATATCTCCAGCGAGGTGAAAACTGCTGCCGGTGCGATCGTCGTTCATGTTCGTACCCTCCCGAAGATTCGTTGCAGAATTAATTCAAGCAGCACTAAGGCAAGGACTGCTCCGAGAAGTATCTTCCATGTTTCACGACCAAAAGTTCGCGCCCCATCCAGTTCCAAATACTGGGCTAGAGCGTCTTTTTCCGAGGCGTCGATAAAATCGATGGAGTCAGCGAGAGCATTTGTGCTTTCCCGAATTTCTTCTTCCGACATGCGATCCAGTTGAGATTCCCGTGGCGATGCGTTTGTTACGAATTTGACCGAGCTTCCTTCTTCTCCATCCATCTGATAGGTGCCGGGTTTTCGTGTGTTGGAAAACTCGGCTACTGCCTGTGAACCACGCTTTACTGCCTTTACGGTGTGGGTGGAACCGTCCGGGCTCGTGACGTTTAAAGTTTTGCCCGCTTCCTTTTGAGGCAGATAATGGGTGAGGGTTGCTCCCGCCGGCAGGTTGCGTGGAGGAGTTACTTGATCGGCGAGGTAGGAGGCAATCTGCTGAACTAAGGGCAAATAGCAGGAGCGAACTGGCATGTTCGTCCAGTCACCGTCTACGGTTGTCGCCATCTGTATGACTATTCCCTTCTCCACTTTTTTTTCAGCGAGAAACACATCTCCCGTTTCAAGTCTTGCGAGCACTGTGGCGTCTTGGGTTCCAGTCCCGTCGCTTTCGCCTAAACGATGCCACCGCCAAAGGTCTGCGTCGGCTAGATTACCGTTCCTGCGATCGTTGAAGAGCGAGAGTGCGGGGTGTTCGAAGTGAGAAGCGACGACGCGAGTGCGCACGGAGTCGTCGGACAAGCTTCCGCCAATGTTACGGAGGGGGAGGGGGAGAAGGTCGTTTGTTTCTGATCCAAGAATTTCGTTGTACCAATCGGCGTCGACTTTGTCTCCGAGGGCAAGCCACATTCCTCCCCCGTTGCGGACAAAGGATGAAAGTGCTGAAATTTGTTCATCCTCCAGGCTAGAAACGTTGGCGAGCACCAACACGCTCTGGTTGCCGTCGAGATGCTTGGCGGGATCAAAGTTTGCGAGCCTTACAACCGAGGCGTCGATCAAGTCTTTTGTTTCCACGGAATTCTTGATCTTGGCTTCTTCGAACGGAGTGAGGGCAAGCTTAAGGAAATCCGTCTCTCCGCTTAACCATTCCTCTGAGGGAGATCCGTCGACAAGGAGTACGCCGATACGGTCCAATACAGTAACCGAGGCCGACCTTCGGTCGTCGTCGTCAAGAGCATCGCTTGCCCCAATTTCAATAGTGACTACAGTCGAACCTGCTTCCGTGAATTTGTGAGTGAAAAGAACTTGGCCCGTTTCACCCGGATTGAGTGTTACCACGGTTTCATCAACCGGATTCAACTCTTCGTTCACAAGGAGACGAACTTGAAGGTCGCCCTCGTAGGAGGAGCTTCCGTGGTTGCGCAGTTCTGCGCGCACAAGGACTTTCTGCCCCACTCCTATGGAAGTAGCTGACAGTTCGATGGAATCAACAGAAACGTTTTCTCGAGCCGAGCCCCCAACATCGATTAGGGTGATGGCGGGCTTGAGGGGTTCATTATCAAGTCTTTCCTTCAAGGTCGCAAGCGCCCCTCCCGTCTTTTCCCAATCAGCCTTGCGGAAATCGGAGACAAGAATAATTTCGCGTTTTGCGTTTCTTCCTTCATGGATGGTGGCGATTCCTGCGTCGAGCGATCCTATTAGATCGACCTTGTCGTAGGACGCCTTGAGTTGACCCGATCGTTCACCGAGGGCTTCTGTTTCGGAGGTGGGTTTGGCAAAGATGGGCGAGGCACTTCCACCCATCCGCACAACGGAGGCGTCTGATCCTTTTTTGAGGTTTTTCAGGAAGCCTTCGGTGAATGCGCCGGCTTTGGCAAAACCGCCATCCGCATTCATGGAAAAGCTATCGTCAAGCAAGATAACCGTTGAGGCCGCGATATCCGTGGAATCCGAGCTCACGTTTTTCTTTTCATATCCTCCTCCAAAAATCCCGGCCTCCGCTGCGATGGCGTATAGGATGCAAGCTGCGGAAAGCGTGCCGAAAAGTTTCTTAAGGCTTGGCGCCAGAGCCACGAGGATAAGGAAAGCCAACGCCGCCAAAGGCAAAATGATTCGGTGCAGGAAGGGTCCCCAATCCGTTACCACCATGCGAGCCAAGCAAAGCGCCAGCAGGATTGGAATGGCGCAGCGAACGATTAGCAGGATGATTTGTTCGAGTTGCACCTGCTTGCGATTAACGCGGAGTACTGATTCCAGCAAGTGCATGGCTCCCCAAGTGACCACTTTGAATCGGCTGCGGTTGAAAATGTGAATGAGTAGCGGTATGACCACTGCAGCAGCGCCAAATGCCAAACCTAGGTTGAGAAAATTCATTTCCTGGAAGGTCTGCCCCCGCGTTTCCGCAAGGCGAGATAGTACGAGAGGGCGTCCGCGTAGGGTTGATCGGTGGTCATAGGCACGAGGTCTATGCGATTTCGGTAGCAACCTTTGGTGAAGTTTTCTCGATAGTTTTCCAAGTTTTCCAAATACGCTTGTCGCAAATGCGTGGGGTCGACCGTGTGCTTCTTCTCGGCCATTTCCAGGCAGTCGAAGCGAGTCCATTGCTTGAAGGGGAAGTCGAGCTCGTCGGGATCCCAAATCTGAAAGATTACCACGTCGTGCTTTGCGTGACGAAAGTGAGCCAAGCCGTTCATCACCGAGTCCAGGTCACCGAAGCAGTCCGAGATGATTACGACGAGACCACGCCGTTTAAGTTTTGGAACCAATTCGTGAAAAACGGCTCCAAGGTCGGTTTCTCCTCCCGGTGAGGTGTCTTCTAATACGTCGATGATGTTGCCTACGTGAGCGGCTCGACCGCGTGGTGGGAGAACTTTCCGAATCTTTGTGTCGAAGGTGACAAGCCCTACGCTATCGGTTTGTTTAAGTATCATGTACGATAAGCAAGCCCCTAGGCGTGAAGCGTAATGAAGTTTGGATCTACCTTTAGTCCGAGTTCCCTCGTAGGCCATGGATCCGCTGGCATCTAAGAGGATGTTGCAACGCAGGTTGGTCTCTTCCTCGTACTCGCGGATGTAAAAGCGATCGCTTTTACCGTATACCTTCCAGTCGAGGTGCCGAATTTCGTCCCCTGGTACGTATTGCCGGTGCTGCTTGAACTCAACGCTGAAGCCCTTGTGGGGTGAGCGGTGAAGTCCCGAGCAGAATCCTTCGACTACTCTCTTCGCCAAAACCTGATGGTTGGCGAGGTGAGAGAGATCCTTCGGATTTAGATAGTCAGTTACCGTGGCCACTTGCCGCGTGCTTCAATAAATGTTACAGGTCGGTTCAACCCTTACATTACGGCCTCTTGCTTCTTCGGGGCGTCCTTCAGGAGACGGTCGATAAGAAACTCTACGGATATGCCTTCGGCTTCTGCGTTGAAGGTCGGGACGATGCGGTGACGCAGAACCGGATGAGCAAGAGCCTCCACGTCGTCTACGGTTACATGGTAGCGACCTCGTAGCAGAGCTCGTACCTTGGATCCGAGTACGAGTTGCTGGCAAGCACGCGGTCCGGGTCCCCATTCGATGAGATCCTTGACCCACTTCGGAGCTGATTCTTCCTTTGGGCGAGCCATGCGAACGAGATCGAGAATATAATCGTAGACATGTTCCGGAACAGGTACTCGTCTCACTGTCTCTTGGCATTCCATAATGGTCTTGCCGTCGAGTACAGGCTCAAGCTTGGATTCGAACGTAGAGGTGGTTTGCTCTACGATTTGTCGTTCCTCGTCTCGCGAGGGGTAATCGACGATTACTTGGAAAAGGAAACGATCCCGCTGAGCTTCAGGTAGATGATAGGTTCCTTCTTGCTCAATCGGGTTTTGGGTGGCCAAAACGAAGAACGGTTCCTCGAGGTGATAGGTTTTTCCGCCCACCGTGACATCGTGTTCCTGCATTGCCTCGAGCAACGCAGCTTGAGTTTTTGGGGGAGTACGGTTGATTTCGTCGGCCAGTACGATTTGGCTGAAAATAGGACCTTTCTCAAACACGAGTTGTCGGTGGCCAGTTGTTTTATCTTCTTGAATAATGTCCGTGCCTGTAATGTCGGCGGGCATCAAGTCGGGGGTAAACTGAATGCGGCGGAAACTCAAGTTGATGGCCTGTGACAGTGAACGTACCATGAGCGTCTTTGCCAAGCCAGGTACTCCTTCCAGCAAACAGTGTCCACGGGCTAGCATTGCGATGAGTAATTGCTCCAAGACATCGTCTTGTCCCACGATGACTTTATGTACTTGAGCCTTAAGTTTCTCATAGGCATCGACGAGGGCTTTCGCCATTTTCTCGTCGTCAGCGGAAGCTTTGGTAGTAGTGGATTTTTTTTTGGTGGCTGCACTCACGATTGATTCGATGATTCGGGTTTCTGTTTTATAAGGGAGAGAATTGGCCGATAGGGCTTACAAATTTTATTCAATCACCGGAATCTTTCCGGTTAACCTTTTACCTGCCAATTTATTAAAGCTGTAGACATCCACCATTGAATTGTCTTCTTTTTTAAACGTGCAAGGTTAAAGTGGATTTTTTCCCAAGATTTTTTGTTTAATGAGCGCAAAACTTAAGTAGTATGTCCCTTACTTCCGTTGAAGATATCGATTCGTGCCGGGGTCCCGGGATGGAACCCAAGAGCATGGGCCAATCGGTTTTGTCTTTCGGTATGGCGCCGTGCGTTCCCTTGACGAGAGAGGCGTCCAAGGGGATCAAATCCATGGACATGCGAAACCCCATTTTCTTTTGAAGCAAACGCAGGGCTGCTTTTGCAGTAGGAAAGGGAATTTCAGGATTGATGAATAATTCGGCTGGGTCGTATCCATATTTTCTGTGGACGTCTACGCAGCGAGCGAAGTCGGGCGCCTTGGCGTCCTCCTCCCAATGGTAATAAGCGAACCATGCGTCTTCCTCGGCGATGAAAATGAGATCGCCCGCTCTTTCGTGGTCAAGTCCCGCTTCTTTTCTGGAATCCTTATCGAATACCTTTGCCACCCCATCCAAGCTTTCTAGAGAAGACCGCACCTCCCGTGCAAAGGAAGGGGAGTCGTCTCGGAGGTATACATGGGCGATCTGGTGATCGGTAATTGCAAAGGCCCGAGAGCCTCCACAGTCCAAATATTCCAGACCCAATTCATCCTTAACGCTTAACCAGCCTTTTCTCAGAAAGGCTCGGTTCGGGTAGATCACTTTTTTGGCTTCGGTTATTCCGTATTCGGAAAGTATGGCCACGCGAACATCTCTCTTTTCAAGAAATTCGATCAGATCACCTGCTACTTCGTCGATAGCACGAAGTTCCTTGGGGATGCCGGGATGATTCGGACCAAGGCGTTGGAGGTCGTAATCCAGATGCGGTAAATAAATTAATGAGAGATCGGGCGAATGGTTTTCCTCTGTCCATTTGGCCGACTCCGCGATCCATCTGGAGGAAGCGATGCCTGCACGTGGCCCCCAGAAAGCCGAAAAGGGGAATTCGCCGAGATCGGCTTTGACTTTTTCCCGCATGCAAAGCGGGTTGGTGTGCACATCGAAGGTCTTTAGCCCATCGGACCTGTAAAGAGGTCTCGGAGTAATGGAAAAGTCGGCGGATGAATACATATTGAACCACCAAAAGAGCTTAGCGCAGGTTAGTTTCTTCTTGTCGTGCCTGAGAGTTTCCCAAAGTTTTTCTCCTTCAACTAGATGATTCGACTGTTTCCAAAAATGGTGCTCGCTGAGTGAGCGATCGTACCAGCCGTTCGCCACGATCCCGTGTTCGGAAGGGGGGGTGCCGGTCAGGTAGGTTGCTTGTGCGGTGCAAGTGACTGCGGGCAGAACCGGTTCAATCGATATTTGTGAATGGCCTTCCCGCTTGGCGAATGCACGGAGGGAGGGCGTGTGCTTGCCAAGATGGCGGGGAGTCAAACCGACTACGTTGATGATGGCTGACCGGCCATTGCCGTCCTGCCCGAGGGTTTTCATGCGCTATTTGACGAGTGTGGCGAGATGCCGTTCGTGCAGGTCTACAACCGATTCGAGGATTTCTTCCCGATCCATGGCGTTGACCTCTATTCCTTCACCTATTCCCTGAATTAGCGTAATTGTCAGTTGGCCTCCCAAGTGTTCGCGAAATTCTTCAAGCCCCTCTAAAATAATGCGTCCACCGTCATTACTATCTGCGAGAAGTAATTCATCGTAAATATTGAAGCCCAAGTGCTCCAGCAGGCTTAGCACTCTTTCAGTGGTTTCAGGTTTAACCAGACCTACGCGGGCTGAGTAAACGAGATCCACTGCGAGGCCGATGGCGACGGCTTCACCGTGACCGATTCGAAAGTCGGAGATTTGCTCGAGCTTGTGGGCCACCCAGTGACCGAAGTCGAGTGGTCTGGCCGAACCTTTTTCAAAAGGATCCCCTGAGCCCGCAATGTGGTCTAGGTGCAAGGCGGCGCTTTTGCGAACGACTTGCTCCATCGCGGTTTCCTCAAAGTGACAAAGCTCTTCCGCTCGTTCCTCGATGAATTCGAAGAAGGAGCGATCCCTGATCAAAGCCACCTTGACTGCCTCGACGTAGCCTGCCCGTTTCTGGTTTTCGGGAAGACTTCTCAGAAAAGAGGCATCGTTGACGATTGCGTCGGGAACGGCAAAGGCGCCAACCCAGTTTTTCTTGCCGAAAAAATTGACGCCGTTCTTAACACCGATGCCGCCGTCGCCTTGACTGAGCGTGGTGGTGGGAAGACGTACGAGACGAATTCCTCGGTGAGCAGTGCTCGCAGCAAATCCTACCAAGTCAAGAGCAGCTCCCCCGCCAACGATCACCACGAAAGAGTGACGGCAAATGCTATGTTCGTTTAAGTCGCTCCAGACCTTTTCAACGAGTCCCCAGTCGTTCTTGGCTGCTTCTCCCCCTTTTATGAACAAAGGTTCGTGCACGAGGTTGATTTCCTCCTCGTGTGCGCGAAAGTATTGTTTAATCCGATGTGGGAGGTTTGGGTTTCCGTCGAGAAGTCCTTCGTCGACATATAGGATGACCTTGGATCGACGACCCTCGCGATTAGGGCTAAGAATTTTTGCCAGCGTTTCGTTGCTGGTTGAAAACGCTTCTCGTGTGAAGTACACGGAATGCTGAAAGTCGAGCCGCACGTTGCGACGAATCATGGTGTGAGTATTTTCCATCGGGGAGAAGTTTCGCATTAAAGAAGGAGTCTCAGGTCGCCGCAAACTTCTTTTGCATTAAAAAGGCAATTGGTATGCAAGCAAGGCAGCCATACGCAAGCGAGGGAGATACCAGTCCGATGGCAGTGGCGTCGCAGGCGGAAATGCCAGCCAGCAAGCGGCTTACGCCTTGCCCGATGCATCCTGCTTCACCCGTTCTCATACGTTTGACTGCAGTGTAGGCAAGCCACACTGATATGAGGCCCGCAACATGGGTGGCAAACTGAGCGGTTGTGGGTAAATTATTCCAATATACGAGCAAGGCCAAGGCAAAGAGCGGAGTGCCGAACAGAAGGGGAACAGGTAAACGGTTTTCTCTTGATTCACCTGTTGCTTCGCCTCTTGCAAAGAGGCTAATTCCAACAACGTAAATGGCCACGATCCCGGCCCAGGCAATTGTCAATGGGGCCAGCGACTCATTTGCTGCGGAAGCTGCGGCAAGCCAAAGGAAAAAGCGGCAAGAGCCCATGAGCCATACAGCTCCGAACCATTTTTTGTGAACGGCCTCGTATGTGAGAATTGCTAGCGTCAGCGCGATTAGCCAAACCTCGGATACCTCTGCAAAATCGAGCAGAACGAATGATCCTGCGATCAACTCCGCGAAACCAACTAGCCAAACGGAGACTGGCTTCATTTCACCGCTCGGAATGGGGCGTTGCGGGTTATGCTTTTCGTCGAAACCTTGATCGAAGGCGTCGTTTAGGGTGCAGCCCGCGACGTAAATCAGGCTAGCCCCGATCAGGAGCCAACCGAGTTGCTCCCATGCAAGCAGGCTCAAGTCTTTGATGGGGTTCGGCATTTGTCGCACGATCGAGGAGGCAAAGGCGTTTACCGTCCAAGCCGCCAGACAGTTCGTCCAGACCGTGGGTAGGTTGGAGATGCGACCGAGGGTCAGCAAGTTCCTAAGGAAGGTCATGGATTAAGTAGTTTTTAATCCTCGCTTGTTCAACTCGTCGAGCGTCCAGTCGTACTCGCGAATGATTTGGTCCACTACGTCGCCCGTTCGCAAATTGTCCGGCAATACCTCCCAAGTGTATGTTTCCATCTCCAGATGACGACAGGCCGTGGGGTGCTTGGCGAGGTAGTCCAGCGTGCCTTCGACGTGGTCGCGGGTATCGCCGAGGTCATTCCCAGGAGGAGTGTGCAAGGGTACGTGGAAGTGGATGCGCCACTCATCTCCGATGGCGGCTGGATCGGTTTCAGCAAAAGCGAGCGCAAGATCGAGATCCTTGTGACGGCGGATGACCTCGCCGTTTTTCGCCTCCACGACTTGGTGGAGATAGACCTCTTCCTGAAAGCTCGCCAAAAGTTTCAAGTTGGCGATTTTGGGTGTTGCCTTGAGCGCGGAACTGAGATGGATTTTGCTTATCCTGATTGCGGCTTCGACAAGGCGATTGAGGGCTTCTTCGGGTTCTTCGTACTCCACTCCGAGGTGGCAGGTGTCGTAGTTTACGCCCAGAACGTTTCTCCATTCTTCGCTTGATCCGAAACTTGGTTGGAGTTTTTCGAAAAAGGTGACGGTCTCCTTGCTTGTCTCAAAGAGTCCGAGTGGTTCCGGTTCCAAGCCGAGGTGCAGGTCGAGATTCTTTGTCTTGGCTGCTTTCTCAATGTGTTGCGCGCATTTCGCGAGGTGATCGAGCATGACGGCGGGAATTTCGCCCGAGGGGATGAATTCCTTGAAGGATCCCGGCAAGGTGCTCACGCTTCCCTCGGCGCCTTCCTCCGAAAGTTCTGCCAGCAGGTCGAAGAGTAAGTTGGTATAGTCGAGGCGCTCGGGAGAGGTCCAGTCGGGTCGGTAGACTTGTTCCTTTACTCTTGCTCCATGAAAGTTTCCGTAGGGAAATCCGTTGATGGTGAATACGTAGCAATTTTTGGCTTCCAGCCATTTGCGGAACTTCAACAAGTTCTTTCCGTCGGAAAGCTCTTTTGCGGCATCCGCTCCGAGGCGCAGCCCGATAGCGTAGGGTTCGTCTGGGCATACGGCGTGGCGTACGCGTAGGACATCGTTTTCGAGGGAGGCAAAGGTTTCCGTCCAGTTTCTTCCGCGATGGACGTTTGTGCAATAAGCCAGGTGTATGCCGTGAGCGAGGCGCATGCCTTGAAGATTAGGGGTTAAGGATGGTCGGTAAGAGGCTTACGCGAAATCGTTCCCTTTTCTATAGCTTGAACTTTGGGCTTTGGGAAAGAAAGGCGCGTGGATTTTGGTAAAGCACCTTGTCGATCATCTCGCGGGTTTGTCCCCGGCGCCTCAACTCAAAGGCTGCTTCAGGCACGGCGAGAGGGTTGCTTATTCCCCAGTCGCAGGCGGAATTCATCCATATTCTTTCCGTTCCATGGACTTCCAGCATGTCCGCCGCTCGTTGTGGCGTGCATTTCGATTCAGGATATAAGGTCATGCCCACCCAAAAACCTTTGTCTCTGGGGATTGAAATGGTGTGCTCCTCAACATGGTCGATGATTACTCGCTCGGGCCGAATGCTTGGTTGGTTGAGGATAGCGTCGACGATTAGCTTGGTGCCTTTGAGTTTGTCTTCGAGATGTGGAGTGTGAACCAATATGAGTTCGTCTCGTTGAGCGGCGATATCGATGTGCCGTTCAAGAATTTCCAATTCGTTTTTGCTGTTCTTGTTGAGTCCGATTTCACCTACGCCGAGACAGTTGGGAGAATCGAGAAAATCGGGCATGATCTCAAGAACGTCTTCAGCGAGTTTTATATCCTCGGATTCTTTTGGGTTCAAGCAGATCCAGCAGAAGTGGGGTAACCCGAACTTTGCTGCTCGGGCCGGTTCGTATTTGGTCAACTGGCTGAAGTAATCGAAAAACCCTTTTGCGGAACTGCGGTCGAAGCCTGCCCAGAAGGCCGGCTCGCAAACGGCTTCGCATCCTGCTTGTACTAATTTAATGTAGTCATCGGTTGTCCGACTAACCATGTGAGCGTGCGGCTCTACGTAGCGCATGTCTTATTAAAGTTTGGAGTTATGAGGAACCGGAACCTTCCCAGGCTCCTGCGGCACCTTTGCCGGGCGCAATGGCAATAGGTTTCTCGGTTGTGTCGCTTAGGCTAAGAAGGACTTGCTTGGCTCGGTCGGGGTTTTCGCCATCGAGGCAGGCGATCGCCTTTTTTAGTTCTCGTACCCTATAATCGTCCGTCTGGCCCGCTCTTTGGGTGCGGTCTAGAAAGGCGGCTACGTCGATCAGCTTGCATCGGGCGTCCATAAAGCCGAGCTCAACGAAATCGATTTTTTTTTGTTTATCCGTATTGTTCATTCAAAAAGTAAAGGAAAAACCTGTGTTTACTCTCTGTCGGGGGCAAGCCTTTTAAGGGGGGGCTTTCTATTTTACGAATCCTTGCTCGGGACATTTTTTGAGAAAAGTTACGGGATAATGATTTCCGATGCCTCGCATATTCTTAGTTTCATTAGGTTTGCTTTGATCGTTTTCGCGGAAATTGCTCGGAAAGTAGGAGCCTGAATGATGAGCCCAAAAAGGGTACCCACGGTTTGACCTTCAATCTTTTTTTCATATATTTTATTCAAACAAAAGACGATCATCGTGTCGCTAACCTTTCCGAAGATCGTTTTGTCGATCAACGCCATGCACACCGAGCCCATATGGAAATCCTGGTTTGCCCGTCACGGGGCAAAGCTCCTCATGTTTGCCCGTCAACAGGCTCGCAATTCCGCCGATGCCGAGGATCTTTTGCAGGAAGCTTTCGTTCGGATGTGGCGTTTATACGGTCACACGGGAGAAGTTCCTCCCGGTTTAGTTTATCGAGCCATCCGCCGATTAGCCATCGACTGGGCGCGTAGCTTGGATCGCCGGGTCATTCGCGAGGACAATGTAGCCGCAGACATGGAGAAGAATGCATGGTTCGACCGCTCCATGGAACGCAACGAACGGCGGGACGCCCTCTTGGAGGCAGTTCGCCTTTTGCCCGCCGAGCAGAAGGAAGTGCTCACCCTTAAGATATGGGGAGAACAAACCTTCGACGAAATTTCCAAGACTCTTGGTATTTCTCTTAATACGGCTGCATCCCGCTATCGTTATGCGATGAGTAAGCTCAAAAAGTCGGTTCCCGAGCTGTTGTCGGAACCTCGCGGGGAGGATTCGAAGTGAACGAATTCGAAGAACTGGAAAAGGAACTTCGCTCCTTTCGGCCGGTCAAGCCATCCGAAGATTTTGAGTCTCGCCTCGAAAAAGCATTGGGTGAATCGGGAAATCTTGCTGTGCGGCGCTTACCCGAATTGGAGGAGGACGCAACCACCCCGTTGCCTGTCGATAAAAGTAAAATTGTTCCCTTTTTGCGTGCGTTCGCCTTCCCTGTTTCCGCAGTCGCCGCATTGGTCGTCCTTGCCTTAAACGTGGCTTATCCCGTGTTTCAGAAAAAAACATCTTCTGCAGTCCCTCCCTCCATTGCCTCCGAGCAATCTCTTCCCCCGAAACCGGAGGCCGTGGGCGAGGAAGACCTCAGTCCACTTCACGGGGTTTCCGCCGCCGAGTTCGCCGCTATGTCCGAATCAGGTTGGAGTGATCCGCAAGTAAAAGAGATTCTTCTGGACGTTTCCGACGAAGGAATCATCGAGCGACCCGGCTCTAGCCCCGCTCGACAGTATCGTTATCGCTACCTCGACGAAACTATTTGGCGAAATCCCGAAACCAAAACCCACATGCGTTCCTCCGTTCCTCGTCAGGAAGTCGTCCTCATCGGACTGGAACTTTATTGAAGCAGAGAACAGCTACTAACCTCGCAACCATCATGAAAACACTCTCGTTCATTCTTTCTACAGTATTATCTTGCGGGTTGCTGTCTGCCGATCCAGGTAGCAAGGCCAGCGTCGCAGTCAAGACTTCTCCCGAAAAGGCAACGTTCCTTGGCGTTTACGCGACCAAGCTTTCACCTGTGGTAAGTCGCCAACTTGGGTTGTCGGGCAACCTATACTTGTCCGTCGAACAAGTCAGTCCGGGAAGCCCTGCCGAGAAAGCCGGATTGGAGCAGTACGACGTCCTGAAGAAGTTCGACGACCAAATCCTCGTCAATCAGGAACAATTTCTAGAGCTCGTACGCTTACGCGAAGCCGGCCAAGAGATCTCTTTAACCATCTTGCGTGGTGGCAAGGAGAAGGTCCTTAAGGCCAAGCTCGGCAGCAAGCAGGTATCGAAAGCTCAGGCTCGAGGGTTTTCGGCTCCGCGAATTCTTGGCAACGATTTAAGAGGTGGCGGATTTATTATCCCTGACGCCCGTGACCTCAACGAACGTATTCGCGAGCAGATAGCCGGACAACGGAACTTGCTTGGTCGTCGCGGTTTACATGGGTTTGTCCCCAACCTTGATTTTTCCGATCCAAAGCTACTCGAACAATTCGATGCCGATGGCGATGGCAAACTCAGCCCGATGGAGCGTGACAGGGCTCGTGACGAAGGCGCCGTTCCCGAACTCGATTTCAATTTCGACATCGATCTAGATTTCGGGACTATTCCCCTCGTGAGTGAAATTTTTCGCGACGCTCGTCGGCGTGGCGCTGCCTCTTCTTGGTCTTCCGTCACCGGGACTGCCCAGACAAAGGTCGTAAGCATAGATGACGACGGTTCTTTCGAATACAGTGTCAAAGATGGGAAAAAGCGCTTCAAGGCCACCTCTTCCGATGGCGAAGTGCTCTTCGAAGGTCCCGTCAATAGCGATGCCGAGCGAAAAGCCTTGCCCGAAGGAATGCTCAAGCGCCTTGAAAGTCTTGAGGGAAACGTCAGTATCCGGATCAACCAAGGCGGCAAGGGTCCCGCAAAACCAAAGCGCATACCTAAGAAAAACGACAAGCTTCTCTAAAAAAGTTTTTTCTAGGAACCGTCCTCACCTTCGCTTCCCGTTTTTGGCATTGATGGAAAATCAACGAATGATTTTACGGCCTTCAGTCCGGCTTTTTTCATTCTTGACGATTGTTATAAAAAGAACTGTCATACTCGCTTTTTCAGATTAGTTTTTCAAACTTACCGTTTATTAATAACACCATCGCCCATGAAAACGCTCTTGTCCCTCGTTTCAGTATCCCTACTTGCCGTTTCTTTTTCCTTTGCCCAAGTACCCGGCATACCCGGCCTTTCCCGTGCACCTGTTGCCTCTGCCCCTCAAGGAACTTCACTCGGCGCCAACACCACTAGCGGTGCCGGTGGTATTAACCTCGCCAACCGCGTCAAACTTCGTGGCTTTGTTGATTTCACATATGCCAATCATCAAAATGAGCAAAATGTTGTTAACAATGATCAAGCTGGATTTGAAACTGCCGCCGACGTTGACTTCCTTTTCGACTTTTCTCCGGTCACTGCTGAAATTCACACGCGGATTGATCACACCGATCTTCTCGAACAGGCTTTCATTCGTTACAATGTCAATCGCGACTTCAGTTTGAGCATGGGTCGTCAGCTGAGCACACTTGGTTTCGAAGGTGATGAATCGCCTAACCTCTATCAAGTTTCCCATGCCTATCTTTTGGGAGATCAAACCAGTACTGCTTCTCTTGGAACACCATCGCTTCGCCGCAATTACGTGGATGGAGTTCGTGCTAATTTCAACAACGGACGCTTTGGTTTCTCCTTGGGTTTGCACAACGCCCTTTTCCCGGATGATGGTTCCACCAAATCCGGTGACGTAGCCGTAGACTTGCAGGCCGCCATTATGATCATGCCGGGACTGGAAGGCCGTTTGGGTTATGCCCACGAGTCCAATGACGGCGTTAACAAAGATATCGAGCAATTCAACGCATGGCTCGCTTACAACGACCGAGCCCTTACTCTTGCCATTGAATACGACAATTGGGAAGTCGGTGCTACTGATGCATGGAATCTTATGCTCATGGGTAATTATCAGTTCAATAATTTGTTTGGTCTCACTCTCCGATACAGTCACGAAGATTTTGAAGGTTTGGCAGAATCCGATCGCATTACCTTGTACACGAGCTTTGCCATCACGGACAACTTCAGTCTTGGTCTTGAATACAGTCATGCTTCGGTTGACGCCGTTGCTGGCGATTACGATGTCAATGAGTTCTATGCCAACAGTTTTCTGACTTTTTAATTAGGCATCTCGCAAATTATTTCTAAGGCTTCGCCGATTTCGGCGAGGCCTTTTTTTTGTTTCAAGGACTAGGCAAATTTCTTTTTTCTTTTTTCCGTGTTGTAAAGTTGGCGACCTAGTCGTATGGGCATGACCTGCTTGTTCAAAATATGGATGGGAATGGCAAAAAAGCACTAAAGCGTAAAATCGCAGAACTGGAGCAGGAATTGGCTTTGCTCCAGCGTCGTTGTCGTGAGTTGGGAATTCCCGTGCTCATCGTCTTCGAAGGTTGGAGCGCTGCGGGCAAGGGCACCATGATAAACCGGGTGATCCAGCCTCTGGACCCTCGTGGTTTCAAGGTTTCATGCATTGCCGCTCCCAATCGAGACGAGCAATTGCGTCCGTTTCTCTGGCGGTTCTGGAAGCGTACGCCATCGGCTGAACGCATGGCTATATTCGACCGAAGTTGGTACCGCACTTTGCTGGATGATTATGTGGGGGAAGAGTTGGACGAGGATGCCTTGAGCAAGGCATTCGACGACGTCGTCGCCTTTGAGAATCAGCTAAAGGACGGAGGGACGGTGATCTTTAAGTTTTTCTTGGACATTTCGAAGGAAGAGCAGGCCGAGCGTTTGGACAAGCTTCGTAAAAATCCCGCAACTGCTTGGCGGGTGTCGGACGACGTGCTCGCTCGTCATTGCAAGTATGCTCAGTACAAAAAGGCGACCAAGCGATTGATCGAGGCCACCGATCTTCCGGCATCTCCTTGGAAGGTGGTCGATGCCAAACATGTCACTTCCGCCAATGCCTTTATCCTTCGTTGCTTGGTTAAGGTTTTGGGCAAGCGAGTGGCTGCTGTGTCGAAGGAGACGTCGAAGCAGGAGGCTCCCGCTAAGAAGGATTTGCCCGTTTTTCCTACTGCCCCGAGCTTGAAGAGGGCGGACCTATCCCTAAGCCTTGATCGAGACGAATACCGCAAACTTCTCGATAAGCGACAGAAGCGGATTGGCGAATTGCACGATGAGATATATCGTCGCCGTATTCCGGTGGTAATCGTCTATGAAGGTTGGGACGCCGGAGGCAAGGGGGGCAATATCCGACGTTTGACCGAGAAAATGGATCCCCGTGGTTACGAAGTGATACCGATTGCGGCCCCCAACGACGTGGAGAAAGTCCACCACTACTTGTGGCGATTCTGGACGGAGTTTCCCAAGGCGGGTCACCTTACCATATTCGATCGTTCTTGGTATGGCCGTGTACTCGTAGAGCGGGTGGAGGGTTTTTGCTCCGAGACGGATTGGAATCGAGCCTATGGGGAGATAAACGAGATGGAGGAAAACTTTTGGAATTTCGGTGCCGTCGTGATCAAGTTCTGGCTTCAGATCGACAAGGACGAGCAAATGAATCGGTTCAAGGATCGCGAGAAAGATTCCTCCAAGCAGTGGAAGCTGAACGAAGAGGATTGGCGTAATCGAGAAAAGTGGGACCTCTACGAGGAGGCCACCGAGGAAATGTTTCTACGCACCCATACTACCTACGCTCCCTGGACGATTATCGAGGGCAATTGCAAGCGATACGCTCGTATCAAGGCCCTCGACGGGGTGATCGCTGCCATTGTACGATTGCATCCGGGGTGGATGCTCTCGCGAAGGAATTATCTAGCGAACT